>CAZQTF010000016.1:0-28363 GCA_964596135.1 uncultured Saprospiraceae bacterium
CAGCCGATAGGTCCTTGAAAATACCAACTGTCAGATGAAGTCTTGTCTATTACAAATGAACTATCTTTACCCGATTGTTGTTTTAATTAATTGTTGAATTCCTGTTGACGCTCCTCCCATGCAACATATCATTTGAACTGGAAAAGCATTTTTTGATTCAACCATAAATTTTGCTGCCTTCATGAATATGCGAGCAGACCAGGTTATGCTGAAACTACCCTCCAATCCCAGAAATGTTTCCGTTGTCGAGTCCTTCGTCAATCGAATGGTCGAACAATATAAGCTTAGTCCCGATCTTCATTGTAATATTTTGGTAAGTCTCACCGAAGCCGTCAACAATGCCATCATCCATGGCAATTGCAGCGATGAGTCCAAGAATGTACTTATTCAGTTCAAACGCCTGAAAAATGTGCTGGCAATCAGGGTCTCCGATGAAGGCAATGGATTTAATCTCAGCGACGTGCCCGACCCCACCTCGCCCGAAAACATTACTAAATGCGGAGGCAGGGGTGTTTTTCTTATCCAGCAGCTTTCTCACGCTGTTCGTTATCATGATAATGGCAGTACTGTAGAAATGCAATTCAAAATCAGTTAAAAGAGCCCGTTTCGTCGCATGGAGGAATTGTTTTCTTGGGAAAAAGGAGAAACTCCTGTTGAATTTTACAGTGAAGATGTTGACTTTGAGCTACCCGACGCCCCGCTCATCACGCAGTGGATCGCCAATATTATTCAAATCGAACAAAAAAAACTCCAACATATCAGCTTCATCTTTTGCAGCGACAGCTATCTGCATGATCTGAACGTCCAATACCTCGATCACGATACATTCACCGATATTATCACCTTTTATTATTCGCAACCGCCTAATATTGAGGGTGATATCTTTATTAGTATTGACCGCATTCAGGAAAATGCTCAAAAGTTTGGAGTCTCATTCGACGAAGAATTGCGCCGCGTGATGATCCACGGTGTATTGCATCTTTGCGGCTATGGCGATAAAACACCCGCAGAGAAAAAACAGATGACCATCAAGGAAAATGAAGCGTTGCAGCAGTTTTCTTTACTGGTATCTGAAAAAAAATAACGCTTCATGGCGCCAAATACTGGCTACTTACCTCAAAATTAAATACTTTTGTAATTGGCTTTATTACAAGCAAAAAAGGAATGCCCGCCCTGACCGAATAGGATAAAATCCCTATTTACATGAAGGTACTAAAATTTGGAGGCTCTTCGGTAGCCACACCCGACAGGATCAATGGTATTGTTGAAATCCTGAAAGGGTATTACACTAAAGGAGAACAATTTACCGTCGTTTTTTCCGCTTTCGGTGGCGTCACCGATTCTTTAATCAAAATGGCAAAACTCGCCGCCGACGGCGATGAGTCATATTATGCTCATTTTGAAGTCTTTAACCAGCGCCATCTCGATGCGATCAAAACACTTCTGAATGAACGCAACCTCCAACAGGCATTGCCTGAACTCGAAAATAATCACGAGGTATTAAAAAATCTCCTGTATGGTATTTTCCTGATACGCGAGGTTTCCCCCCGCACAATGGATTATGTGCTAAGCTTCGGAGAACGAAACGCTGCGTATATTATCTATCATGTATTGAAGCAAAATGGACTGAATACCAATTATTTAGATGCAAGAAAGATTATTAAGACAAACACTCTTTTTGGCTCCGCTAAAGTTGACTTTGAACTTACCTATCAAAAAACCAAAGAATATTACACACAAAATACTGATATACAAATAGTTACGGGATTTATTGCCTCTACAAAGGGTGGCTTAACCACTACGCTGGGGCGGGGCGGATCGGATTACACGGCAGCAATCCTGGCAGCCGGGCTGGATGCAGAGGTTATTGAAATCTGGACGGATGTGGATGGCGTACTGACCGCGGATCCGCGCAAAGTAAAAAAAGCTTTTACCATTCCGACGATGACCTACGCCGAAGCAATGGAAATGTCGCACTTTGGCGCCAAAGTAATTTATCCCCCAACCATTCAACCAGCGTTGCTGAAGAATATTCCGATCATTATCAAAAATACGTTCAACCCAACTTTTGTTGGAACTTATATTTCCGAAAAAACCGATTCGGGTGGACGAGCGGTAAAAGGAATTTCTTCGATCAATAATATTGCATTGCTCACCTTGCAAGGCAGTGGCTTATTCGGAGCACCCGGCATCGCCGCCCGATTATTCACTTCACTGGCTGCCGCCAAAATCAACATCATTCTGATCACGCAGGGCTCTTCCGAACATTCTATTTCTTTTGCCGTACAACCCGACGTTGCCAAAAAAGCCCGTTGGCTCGTCGAAAAAGAATTTGAAAACGAAATCAATGCCGGCACGGTAGAATCGGTAAAAGTTGAACTGGATTTGTCAGTCATTGCTGCCATTGGCGAAAACATGCGTTACCGACCAGGAATCGCCGGACGTTTGTTTCGGGCTTTAGGCAAAAACGGGATCAACGTCGTTGCTATCGCGCAGGGCTCTTCAGAACTTAATATTTCGGTGGTCATCAATCAGTCCGATGAAGCTAAGGCGCTCAACGCCCTACATGAAGCGTTTTTCTTGTCCGATACCAAAGAGTTGCATTTGTTTATTGCCGGTACGGGTCTAATCGGTAGTGCTTTGCTGGCACAAATCAAACAACAGGCACCATATCTCAAGGAACAACGCTCGTTGGAGATTAAGATCATTGGTATGACCAATAGTCGCAAGATGCTGTTTGATGAAAACGGGATTCAATTAGATCATTGGAAAGAAAAACTACAACAAGACGGCGAGCCGAGTAATCTTCACACCTTCGTTGAAAAAATGAAATTCCTCAATTTGTCGAATACCATTTTTGTGGACAATACCGCCAGCGAAGCAGCAGCAAAATTATATGAACAAATTTTGGATGCCAGCATTTCAATCTCGACACCGAATAAAATTGCGACTTCGTCTTCATACCTTCAGTACCAGCGCCTGAAAAACATTGCCAATCGCCGTAGCGTTCAGTTTTTGTATGAAACGAATGTGGGCGCCGGGCTGCCGGTGATTTCTACATTAAACGACCTGATTAACAGCGGCGATCGGATTCTGAAAATTGAGGGCGTACTTTCTGGTTCCGTGTCGTATATTTTTAATACTTACAAAGAGGGGCAAAAATTTAGTGATGTCGTCAAAGAAGCGAAACAACGAGGTTATACCGAGCCCGATCCTCGCATTGATTTGAATGGCATTGATGTGCGTCGGAAGCTGATTATTCTGGCGCGTGAAACGGGCTTATCCATCGAAGCAGAGGAAGTTTCTATTCAAAGCATACTTCCGGAGTCCTGTCAAAAAGCTAAATCAGTAGATGAATTTTTTGCGGCATTGGAAAAAGCTGATCCGGAATTTGAAAACATGCGTGCTGAAGCCGCCAGGTCGGGAAAAGCTTTGCGCATGATTGCCAGGCTGGAAAACAATAAAGCAAGTATCGGCTTGGAAGCGGTGGATGCCATGCATCCATTTTACTTTCTGAGTGGCAGCGATAATATGATCGTGTTTACAACCGAGCGTTACAAAGAACGCCCTCTCGTGGTGCGTGGACCCGGCGCCGGAGCAGAGGTAACGGCGGCTGGTATCTTCGCAGAAATTATTAGAATTGGCAATTATCTATCCTGAGAGATTTTATGCACATGCACACTTATTCAAAAAATGAATCGGAGCAAATGAATACTATAAATGAACAAGAAGTGAAGGTATTCACTCCGGCAACCGTAGCAAATGTCGCTTGTGGATTTGACATCCTCGGCTTTGCATTGGAAAAACCAGGTGATGAAATTATTGCGCGCTTTTCAAATGAACCAGGATTGCGTATTGTAAAAATCACTGGTGATAATGGCAAATTGCCTTATGAAGTAGAAAAAAATACCGCAGGATTCGCTGGGCAAAAACTATTGGAGCACCTCGGCGAAACTCGGGGTATTGAGTTGGAAATTCACAAAAAAATGCCGTTTGGCACAGGCATGGGATCGAGTGCAGCCAGTGCTGTAGGTGGCGTGGTAGCCGTAAATGAACTCCTGGGGCGCCCGCTAACTAAGAAGCAATTATTGCCTTTTGCGGTGCTGGGAGAACAAATAGCCGATGGCGCCTATCACGCCGACAATGTTGCGCCCTGTCTGTTGGGAGGAATCACACTTATTCGTAGCAACGAGGAACTGGATGTGCACTCGCTGCCGCTGCCAGGAAAGCTGCATACAACGGTAGTTTTTCCAAATATCGAAATTTTGACGAAAGACGCACGGGGTGTCTTGGGAGAACATGTCACGCTGAAGCAAATGATCGAACAATGTGGCAACATTGCCGGGCTAATTGTCGGATTGATGAATTCGGATTATGCACTAATCAGTCGCTCGCTGAAGGATGTGGTCATTGAACCCCAGCGTGCACATCTAATTCCTCATTTTTATGATGTAAAAAAAGCAGCCACTGAAGCCGGGGCGCTGGGATGCAGCATTTCGGGAGCGGGTCCGTCTATTTTTGCCTTGAGCAAAGGCAAAGCTATCGCCGAAAAAGTCGGTAAAGCCATGCAAGCGGTTTTTAATAATGCCGACATTCCCAATCAATTGTATATTTCGCCAATCAATCCCCATGGTGCGATGAGAATTTAAATCAATAGCAAATGCAACTATACAGCACTAATAATAAATCGCATTTAATTTCCCTGCGCGAAGCGGTTTTCAAGGGATTGCCCGAAGACAATGGATTGTACATGCCGGCAAAAATTCCAGCGTTGCCATCTGAGTTTATTAAAAATCTGGAACAGTTTTCTTTTCAGGAAATCGCTTTTACTGTTGCGAAATCACTCCTGCAGGGGGCCATTCCAGAAAACAACCTTCAGGAAATCATTAAACAATCCATCACTTTTCCGGCACCGCTTGTTGCATTGGATGAAAAACGGCACGTACTCGAATTATTCCACGGACCTTCGTTGGCGTTCAAGGATTTTGGCGCTAGATTCATGGCGCAACTAATGAGCTATTTCAACCGGGGCGAAGATAAGGAATTGACGATTCTGGTAGCTACTTCCGGTGATACGGGTGGAGCGGTAGCAGCAGGATTTTACAAAACGCCGGGAATCCGGGTAGTCATCCTCTACCCTTCGGGCAAGGTTAGTTTTTTGCAGGAAAAGCAATTAACCACACTTGGCGAAAACATCACCGCGCTGGAAGTGGACGGCACTTTTGATGATTGCCAGACCCTGGTCAAAAAAGCCTTCCTTGATGCGGATTTAAACACAAATTTGCGGCTTAGTTCCGCCAATTCGATCAATATTGCCCGATTGATTCCTCAGTCATTTTACTATTTCGAGGCGTTTAAACAAATTCGGGACAAATCTACGCCTGTGGTTTTCAGCGTTCCAAGTGGCAATTTCGGCAATCTTACCGCCGGTTTATTCGCAAAAAAAATGGGTTTGCCCGTTTCGCACTTTATTGCCGCCACCAATGCGAACGATGTAGTGCCCGAGTATCTGCACACCGGTGCATATCATCCGCGCCCATCCATTCGCACCTTATCCAACGCAATGGACGTCGGCAATCCATCCAATTTTGCGCGCATACTCGATTTGTATTGTTCCACGTGGAACAATATCACTGCCGAAATTTCCGGCTATGGATTCAGCGATGCACAGACAAAAAAAGCCATGTGCGAAGTAAAAGAAAAATACGACTATGTGATTGATCCGCACGGTGCAGTGGGTTATCTGGCACTGGAAACTTTCTTTCAAGAACAGCCGAATGCTCAAGGCGTGATTTTAGAAACCGCACATCCGGCAAAGTTCAAAGATGAGGTGGATGTAATTCTCAATAGCGCCATTGAAATCCCTGAACGCTTAGCAGTTCTGGCTTCAAAAACCAAACAATCTGTTCAAATGCTTAATAATTTTACCTTGTTCAAAAATTGGTTAATGCAGCATTAAACCCAGATGTTCCACGTGGAACATTACCCCAAAAGTATCTTTTACAAGTATGAATAAAGAACATTATCTTTGCCGCGAAAACGAATACGCAATACATGGATTATTATAACACAAACTTGATTGTAGAAAGCAGCAAAACTCAGCCCGGTAGCGTAGGCTGGCGCAGTCCTTCCAATCTGGCAATTATCAAATACTGGGGCAAACATGGCGTGCAATTACCACGCAATCCTTCCATTAGCTTTACGCTAAAAAATGCCTATACCAATACCTGGATAGATTACCGCCCCAAGCAATCGAATGACCCGAATGTTTCTCTGGATTTCTTTTTTAATGAACAGCCAAATGAAACCTTCAAAGCTAAGGTGCAAAAATACTTGTCGGGGTTGACAGAAATTTTTCCTTTCTTGAAGCAGCTGCATCTGACCATTCGCTCTACGAATTCCTTTCCGCACTCGGCTGGAATCGCATCATCTGCTTCAAGTATGAGCGCTCTGGCACTGTGTCTTTGCAGTATAGAACGAAATTTATTTGGAACTTTACAAAATAAAACTGAATTTAAACAAAAAGCCTCCTATCTGGCTCGCCTGGGATCAGGAAGTGCCTGCCGGTCTGTTTATGGCGAAATGACAATCTGGGGCGCAAGCAGTAGCGTTGAGTACTCCTCGGACGAATATGCTATTCCATTTACCGGATTGCACGAAGTTTTTAAAACGTACCACGATGACATTCTCATCATCAGCCAAGGTGAAAAAAGCGTCTCCAGCCGGGCAGGACATGAATTGATGGATAGTAATATTTATGCGCAAAGTCGCTATGAACAGGCAAAGCAACGGTTTCGGTCCTTGCTCGACATTCTTAAAGCCGGCGATATAGAGGCTTTTGGGAAAATAGCTGAAGCCGAAGCACTGGCACTGCACGCCTTGATGATGCTTTCTAATCCGCCTTTTACACTGCTCAAACCCAATACGATAGCTGCTATCGAAAAACTCCAAAATTACCGGGCGTCATCCGGGCAACCAGTATATTTCAGCCTGGATGCAGGACCTAATTTACATATATTATACCCCAATGAAGTCAAAACCGACTTTCAGGCTTTTATCAAAAACGAGTTACTCCAGTTTTGTGAAAATGGAACTTATATTGAAGACGAAGTTGGGAGTGGCCCCATTGAACTATAAAATTTATCCGTCATGAAGATCTGGAAATATATGCCGACGGCAGTGTTTTACTTTTTTTTGCAAACCGGTTGCGCACAAATACCGGAGAATCGCCCCCCACTTGAAAATCCGTCTTTCGATCGAAAGTTGAGTCAATTGCTGAGTTTTTCTGTACCGCTAATTGGAGCAGAAGAATTGAAGAATATTCAAAGCGAAGTTCATATCTTTGACGCGAGAGAATTGCAGGAATACGAAATAAGCCACATGGCCGGAGCAAAATATTTGGGATACAATCAATTTGACCCTGATCGTCTGAAAAATATAGCCAAATCTGACACCATTGTTTTATACTGCTCGGTTGGTTATCGCAGCGAAAAAATCGGCGAAAAGCTAAAAAAGATGGGTTATACTCACGTATTCAATTTGTACGGTAGTATTTTTGAGTGGGTAAATAAAGGTTACCCGATCGTAGATAAAAATGGAAAAACTACTACCCGTTTGCACACTTATAATAAAAACTGGAGCAAATGGGTTGAGCCCGGTAAAGCTCAAAAAACCTGGTAGCGCATCCATTGCCTTATTTTGAATCATAAAACGCATTAAACAATGATGGATCTTTTTGAAAAAATCAAAGCCGACAGAGGTCCGCTCGGGAAATTTTCAGAATTCGCACATGGTTATTATACTTTCCCGAAACTGGAAGGAGAATTGGGAAGCCGCATGAAATTCCAGGGCAAAGAAAAAATCATTTGGAGCATCAATAATTACCTGGGATTGGCAAACCATCCTGAAGTACGCAAAGTAGATGCCGAAGCCGCCGCAGAGTGGGGATTGGCTTACCCCATGGGGGCCCGCATGATGTCGGGCGAATCGAAATACCACGAGCAATTGGAACGCGAACTCGCTGAGTTTGTACAGAAAGAGGAGGCTATGCTGCTCAACTATGGTTACCAGGGTATCATGTCTATCATTGATGCGCTCCTAACCCGTCGAGATGTAGTGGTATACGACAAAGATAACCACGCTTGCATTTACGATGGCATTCGGATGCACATCGGCGAGCGCTTCGCATTTGAGCACAACGACATTGAGAGCTTTGAAAAACAAATAAAAAAAGCTGTTGTTGCGGCAGAAAACTCGGGTGGAGGCATTCTGGTGATTACCGAGGGCGTATTTGGCATGCGCGGTGAGCAGGGTATTCTGAAAGAAATCGCGGCATTGAAAGACAAATACAATTTCCGCTTGCTGGTAGATGATGCGCACGGTTTCGGTACATTGGGCAAAACAGGCGCAGGCGCCGGTGAAGAGCAAGGAGTGCAGGACAGAATTGACCTGTACTTTAGTACCTTTGCCAAGTCTATGGCAAGCATCGGTGCATTCGTTGCCGGTACGAAGGATGTGTTGAACTATCTGCGTTACAATACGCGCTCGCAAATTTTTGCCAAATCATTACCGATGCCGTTGGTAATCGGGAACCTCAAGCGACTGGAGTTATTGCGCACTCATCCTGAGTTGAAAGGCAAGCTTTGGGAAAATGTAACCAAATTGCAGAACGGACTGCGTGCCGAGGGCTTTGATCTGGGGCATTCCAATACCTGTGTAACGCCGGTAATGATGAAAGGCTCTGTTGGCGAGGCTACAGCCTTGGTACACGACTTGCGCGAGAATTACGATATTTTCTGTTCGATCGTGGTATATCCGGTGATCCCCAAAGGTATGATGCTGCTGCGTCTGATTCCAACGGCGGTACATACGGATGAAGATATTGAACTGACCGTGAAGGCATTTGGCGAAGTATCAGAAAAACTGAAGTCTGGTGCTTACCAAATCCAGGCAGAACTCGACGTTGCACCGTAAGTAAACGATCATCAAGATTAAAGTAATAATCATACGATATCAACCTCGTGGGTATAAAAACCTACGAGGTTTTTTGTTTCGAAAAAATGATCATCCCCAGCCAGATGATAATGGTACCAGACAACAAGAGATTAATTACAAAAAAAACATCTTGCCAATGGGCGAAGTAAGGAAAAACCTTGCCCAGCGCGCGCCAGATATTGTCCAATCCCAGAAAGCAAGTCACCCCAACAATCAGCAGTGTAATCAGATTAGAAAACAGTTTATTGATGAATTCGGTCGGAAGTAATCGCCGATCGTTCATTGCCAAAAGCAAAAAAATGGTGACAATTGGCAACAGTACGCCATTGATCGCCTGCGCCATAATGATCGCGGGAATAGGTTGAATTCCGGTCAAACTGAAAAAAAATCCGATACTGAAGACTATTACCCAGACCAAGCGAAAATTAATGGCATTATGCTCCCACTTTGGGTGCTGATTTCCTAACAGGCTCTTGGCGGTGATCGCTGCTGCCAGAGGCGCTGTCACGCAGGAAGTCATTCCGGCAGCAAACAATCCGAAGCCGAAAAGCGCCACCGCCCAATCCCCCAGCATCGTTGTCATCGCAGTAATCAATGCCTCGTAGCTGTACAGACCGGATACAAAAGTGCCGGCAAATAAAATGGCAGCCGAGATCAACCCACCGATTACAACTGCAATACTCACGCCAATCCGCATTTCCCGAATATCCTGTCCTTGCCCGATGCCGGAAGCCAGAAACAAATTATACGGAACAATCGTAGTACCGATCAGGCCAATAATCAGAAGGGAAGAGTTCTCCGGAAAAGAAGGTAAAAACATGGCTTTTGTGATTTCAGAAAGCGAAAAATCGGTTTGCAATGCGACCCAGCAAAAAGCAATCCCCATTAAAAACACCATCACGCCAAGCGTTTTGGCAATAATTCGTACATTGCCTATCCAAAGAAAACAAATACCCACTACGGCTACGGCGACCGTCAGAACCTCTCTGGGAGTATCGGTAAAAATAAAAAGCAGCCCAGAAACTGCTCCGAGAATGTTACCAGTTTGGTAAGCGGCGCAACCAAAAGCAACCGCCAAAAAAAGCAGCAACCTAAGTCTTTGATTTCGTTTGGCATATTTCAAGGCAATGATTTCCCCCAAACTTTTACCGGAGGCTACCGTGATGCGTGCCGCTGCTTCCTGTAGCACCACTGTAGCAATGATGGAAAAAGTGATTGCCCAGAGCAACTCTAATCGAAAGGTAGCGCCGGCATTGGATGCTGTGGTGACCGTGCCCGGTCCGATGAATGCAGCCGAAATAACCGACCAGAACAGGACGCTTGACAGCCCCTGGCGAAAGGAAATTGTTTTGGGCATAGGTGTTCTTTTAGATGCCAGACGTCAATAAGAGACTTCAGGCTTCAGTTAAATTTATTGTAATATTTTCTCGCCGACCGTGATCCGGCGAATTTTGTACGGCCGTTTCTGCTGCGATTCAAAATAGGTGCGCATCTGAATTTCCACTACAATTCCAATCGTAATCAATTGAATACCAGCCAGTAATAACATCAAACCCAGAATCAGCAGTGGCTTACCCCAAATATCCTGACCTAATATCTTGATAATCAATAGATAAAAGTTTATCAAAACACCAACAATAAAAAGAATTACACCGGTATTGCCAAACAAGTGCATTGGTTTTTGCATGTAGCGCTTGAAAAACAGCATAAGCAACAAATCGCTCATTACTTTAAATGTACGGCTCAGCCCATATTTCGATTTTCCAAACTTGCGGGGGTGATGCTTCACCGGCACCTGCGTGATGCGGGCGCCCTCAAGCACTGCCAATACCGGAATGAATCGGTGCAATTCACCGTACAAGCCAAGGTCTTTTGCCAGGTCGGCTTTGAAAACTTTGAGCGCACAGCCATAGTCGCGGAGGTACACCCCGGAGCTACGACGGATGATGTAGTTGGCGATTCGGCTGGGAATTTTGCGCAGGAACATCCCGTCCTGCCGATTGACGCGCTCGCCGGCAACCATATCCCAATCACCTTCTTCTGCCAATTGTAGCATCATTGGAATATCAGTAGGATCATTCTGTAAGTCGCCGTCCATCGTCACGATATATTCTCCGCTCGATTGGTCAATGCCAGCCATCAAAGCCAGACTCTGACCGTAATTTTTCTTTAATTCGACAATTTTCAGGCGAGCATGCTGTATTGATTTCAAAACCTCCACCGTTTTATCGGTCGAGCCGTCATCTATATAAATAATTTCATATTCATAATCCTGCAGGGCTGCCGAAATTGCTTCGATCAGCGGTCGGATGTTGTCTTCTTCGTTATACACTGTTACTACCACAGACAATTTTGGAAACATCTTATCAAAATTGATATTTGAAATATATAATGTAGTTATTTCAACCTGCCGATATCATAAGTCAGTTTGCCATGCCGCAGTTTAATCGCTGCAACTTTTTCATACTTCAGATTCGGATACAAACCTGGGTCAATAATATAAAGCGCATCCGGCTCGAAATGGTCCATCTGGCGGCGCACGATTTGCCGGCGCTCATTGGTCAGATAAAAAGAATTGGTCGTTTGAAGTTGTGTTTCTTTGTAAAGATATAGTTTTTCGTCGGCAAATTTTCGTCCCACTTCGATCGATGTCTGTCGGCACAAAGCCCCAAAGTCATTCGCGTTGCGATCGGGCAGCACAAACCAGTTGAAGCCAATTCGGAACACCAGCAAAAACAGCACCATCACCGTGAGGCGGTCATTGGGTAACTTCCTGTATAACAAGGTCAACAGCACCAGTGCCGCACTACCACTTAGCGTTTTTAAATACAAATAAGGTACGCTTTGAGTTTGCTCTAAAAACAAAGGCGCGAAACTTCCCAGGGTAATCAATATCAAAACACCCAAAAATAATTTATCTAATATCCTGAAAGTGAACGAGTTTTCCGATTTATGAATATAGTGTAAATAAATATACGACGAAAAAATCAGCGGAGCATGCATGAGCAAATAGCGCGGATACACCTCTACGGAAGTCCAGTAAACAATGATGTTGGCTAAGAAAATCAATAGATTGTATGTAATAAAATTATCCTGCCGAATAAGTTTTACAATGTCTTTCCTGATAAAATAAACGATCATCAATGACCAAGGCAAAAAGTGGTACACCATTTCAAAAGGGAAAGTAAATAAATGTAAAATAGTGCGCCATATACCAAAATTTACTGCCGTTCGTTTTGAAGACTCATTAAATAATGTAGTAAAAACATTCGACAACGAATTATATTCATTATACACCAAGTAATATCCACCGACAATTGCTACAAAAACTAAGCCCCCCACCATGTGTTGGATGGAAAACAATCGCCTGAATTGTTTCTGGTAAATAAAAAATGCCAGAAGCGTAAATCCCTGAAAAACTATAGCCGGCAAGCCTTTCATAAGGAAGCCAAGCGCGGTAAGTAAGTAGGAGAGAACGAATAACGCCCAGAAATTTTGCTTTTGATATTGATGATAAATAACCATAAATGCCGTAAAGGTCACCCATGAAAAGCCGATATCAATCAGCCCCAGCATTGAGTCGTAGAAGAAAATCCGACCGCAGGTAATCAGAAAAAATGCATTCAGAAAAGCGATCTGACGATCGTAGTGCTTTCGGGAAAAATAATAAATCGTGGCGGCGTAGCCCAACAGACACACCAGCGTAGGAATACGCGCGGTAAACTCGCTGAACGTACCGGTCAGGTTAAAAAAAAGCAGGATGATCCAATTATATAGTGGTGGCTTATTATAATAAAATTCGCCGTTGAGCGTGGGCGTGATGTAATTGCCCGAGAGTTTCATCTCCAGTGCCACCAGCGATCGGATGGCTTCATCGTCAATAAACGTGAGCAAACCCAGATTGATCAGCAATGCCGGCGCCAACAGTAAAATAGCGGCAAGGCACAACCAGCGGGAAAATTGTTGCGGATTTGTGAATAGTTTGGTCTGGCGGTTGGTATTAGGCATCCGGTATCTTTTTATAAAATACCCGTAAAAGTAATGAAATTTAAAAAAACGACCTTACTTTGCAAAAGGCTCAATTTTTTGATAATGAGATGGCTATACTTATTTGGTTTCATCATTTTTTCGGTTGGCGGTTTTGCCCAGCAGTATATTCCGTCGGATAGTAAAGAATGGCTGGATATACACGCATTGGATTCGACTATCATGATTGACATTCGCTACGCAACGACGAATAATTTCATGAAGGAGCAGGTGTACGATTGTGGGCGTTGTTACCTCCGTGCCGAAGTTGCCAAAACAATAGTAAAAATTCACCGGCAACTGCAAAAACAAGGTTTGGGCTTAAAAATGTTCGATTGCTATCGTCCGCGCCCCTACCAGTGGCGGCTTTGGCGCAAAGTGCCCAACCCTAACTATGTAGCGGATCCACGCAAAGGCTCAATGCACAATCGGGGTTCGGCGGTTGACCTGACCATCGTGGACGCAGAAGGCAACGAATTAAACATGGGCACGGAGTACGACTATTTTGGTAAAGAAGGACACCACGATTATACCGATCTTCCAAAAAAAGTGTTGGAAAACAGGGCTTTGCTCAAGAATGTGATGAGCGATCACGGTTTTCGCTGGATTCGCACCGAATGGTGGCACTATTCTTATCAGCTCAAGTCGTATCCACTTGCGGATGCCCTGTGGCATTGCCCTTAGCCGGTTTTAGTCAATGGCAATGCAACGACAGAGTTATGAAACCACAAAATCCATGAAACAATCGTGTTAACAGAACGTTATTGCTTTTGCGAATGCTCCGATTTTTTAGCATATTTCGCCATTCTATCAAAAAAGAACTGAACCCGATTTGTCTATTCATTATAAAATAATCAAAAATGACGCAGATAGCCTACAAGTCTGATGTGGAAGCGGTGGACGCGCTGGCGCAGTCGTATCGTGACTTGTCAAAAGAAATTGCCAAAGTGATCGTCGGTCAGAATGAAGTGGTAAAATCCGTAATCATTTCTTTGTTCAGCAATGGTCATAGCCTGCTGGTAGGGGTGCCAGGTTTGGCTAAAACATTGTTAGTCAGCACAATAGCCGATGTATTGGACCTGGAATTTAAGCGGATTCAGTTTACGCCCGACCTGATGCCATCCGATATTACCGGCACAGAAATTCTGGACGAAGATCGCCACTTCCGTTTCAATCGGGGACCGTTGTTTGCCAATATCGTGCTGGCGGATGAGATCAACCGTACGCCGCCGAAAACACAGGCGGCACTGCTCGAAGCGATGCAGGAACGCTCGGTAACAGTGAGCGGCGCTAAGCATCCGCTGCCTTCGCCGTTTTTTGTACTGGCTACGCAAAACCCCATCGAACAGGAAGGTACGTACCCCCTGCCGGAAGCACAACTCGACCGTTTTATGTTCAACATTCCGCTGGATTATCCTTCGTACGAGGAGGAATTGATGGTGGTGAAAAATACTACCAGCCTGCAAAAAAATGAGTTGACACACGTTGTGACTGGTCCGCAGATCCTGTCATATCAGCAACTGATTCGCAAAATTCCGATTGCCGATAATGTGCTGGAATACGCCGTTTCGCTGGCTACCAAAACCCGACCAGGTACGCAGCGCGCTACGCCAATGGTGAACGACTATATTTCCTGGGGTGCGGGTCCGCGTGCTTCGCAGTATCTGGTGTTGGGCGCCAAGTGCCACGCCGCCATTCACGGAAAGTACTCGCCGGATATCGAGGATGTGCAAGCTATCGCCAATTATGTGCTGCGCCATCGCATCGTACGCAATTACAAGGCGGAAGCAGAAGGTATCTCCGAAGAAAAAGTGATTCAGAGCCTGTTTTGAGGTTTTGTAATACGAAGATAAAATTTGCAGAAGCGGCTTAAGGAAATCTCTGAGCCGCTTTCGTGTTTTCACGCCAAAACGATTCCCAAAAGCATCTGTTTAATTGTTAAGAAAAATCGTTTATTTTATACGCAAAAATAGCCTGCGATGAATATGTTCAAAAAAATAGCTTTTGTGAAGTATTTATTTATCACAACAATTGTTTTGCTGGGTCTGTCGTCTTGCACGCAGGAAGCCAGGCAAGGTCTTCGCCCGACTCCTACTGCTTTCGGCGATGTGAACAGCCTGGCAGTCATAGCCGATCCGGCACTTTGGGAGGGTCCTGTTGGCGATACCATTCGCAATTACTATTCATCAGCTTACCTGATATTGCCGCAGCCAGAGCCTATGTTTGATCTTTCACATTATACCATGGAAGAACTGAACAAGGAACGCATCCGTCGGGAAATGCGTCACTATCTCATTGTGGCAAATCTTAATGACGTTAGCTCGCCCACTACCCAATTTGTATTGCAGGATATTGGCACAGAGAAAGCTCGCCGGGCAAAAGAAGAGCCGACCTACAGCACCGTCATTGGTAAAGATAAATGGGCTGAAGGGCAATTGCTGGTTTATCAGTTTTCGTATTCCGATGATCTGTTAATTGAAAATATCAAAAAGAATTTTCCGGCAATCGCCAAAAGACTTTATAAAGCTGATGAAAATAAAATTGACGCCTCTTTGTTTCTGGACGGCGAAAACCGTCCGTTGGTAGAGGAAGTCCGCACCAAAATGGGCGTGCAAATCCGTATCCCAAAAGATTATTTTCTGGCGCTCAGCAATAATGAGTTGATCTGGATACGCAAAGAAACGCAGAAGTACAGCAGCAATTTGCTGATAAAAAAAATCAAATATACCGACCAGTCGCAGCTCACAAGAGAAGGTATCAAATCGGTGACCGATTCCGTTGGCAGAAAATATGTATCGTCTCAGCTTCCGAATACATATATGAAAATTAATGATGTAGATCTTCCCATGTTCGTAGATGCTAAAACGATTAATGGTAAATATGCTTTGGAAGCGCGCGGTATCTGGGAAATGGAAAATGATTTTATGGGCGGTCCTTTTATCAGTTATCTTTTCCACGACCCGAAAAGGGGGGAATTGGTTTTTGTGGAAGGCTTCATCTATGCTCCTGGTGAGGATAAACGAAATTATGTGCGGAATCTAGAGTATCTGATTTCCTCTGTACGCTTTTAATAAGCAGATGTGCCGCATTTCAAAAATGTGGCACATCTATCTATCTCAAGCTTTTTACTATTTTGCGAGTTCCAGACTTTTATTAATAAATGCCGTCAGATCAGCGCCCTTTAGCATACCCTGATTCAGCAATGCGAGATCGTACAGGAAGCGTGCAAAACGCTGCTGTTGCGCTTCGTCTTTTTCACCTGCCAGTTTTTGCACTACCAGAGGGTGGTTGGAATTGATTATCACATTGAAAGAATCAGGAAAATCGCCCCACGACATTCCTTGCAGAGCCTGCATTTCCTTCATCCGTCGCATAAATTCCGGGCGCGTAATAATCACTGGCAAGTCTTCTGGTGACATTGCCTTCAACACGACCGAACCACCAGGAGCTCCCTGCAGCACTTTTTCAAAAATACTTTTCACTTGTTCCTGCTCTTGTTCACTCAAAACCGATTCTAATTTTTCATCTTTCTGAATCAGATTATCCACTGTATCCGAGTCAACTCGTACAAAATGAATTTTTTCCAGTTTGTACTCCAGGTGTTGAATAAAATGATTGTCAATCACGGTGTCCATCAGCAATACATCATAACCCCGATTGCGGCAAGCTTGAATAAACACATCATGCGCCTCCGGTTGGTGGGTGTACAGCATCACCACTTTCTCGTATTTATCAGTCTGCGTTTCTTTGATTTTTTCTTTGTACTCTTCAATAGTGAAAAACGCATTATCAACATTTTTTAATAAAGTAAAATCCATGGCGCGCTCATGGAATTTTTCATCTGAAAGCATGCCGTATTTTACAAAAACGCCGAGATCGCTCCATTTTGCCTCAAATTCCTGGCGGTCTTTTTTGAAGAGTTCGCTCAGTTTATCCGCTACCTTGCGTGTGATGTAACCTGTGATTTTTTTGACGTGCTGATCGCTTTGCAATGAGCTGCGCGACACATTTAACGGAATATCCGGCGAGTCAATTACGCCATGCAACAACATCAAAAACTCCGGCACAATATCTTTTACATCATCGGTAACATATACTTGATTGCTGTAAAGCTGAATTTTATTTTTTTGAACTTCAAAAGCATTGCCCAACTTCGGGAAGTACAAAATACCGGTCAGATTAAACGGAAAATCAATATTCAGGTGAATCCAAAACATCGGCGCCGGGCTAAAAGGATGCAGTTCTTGGTAAAACGCTTGATAGTCCTCGTCGGTCAGATCGGTTGGCTGCTTTCTCCAGATTGGATTAGGATTGTTGATAATATTGTCTACTTCAATAGACTTGGACCGTTTTTCTTCGCCTTCGCCCTCTTCCACCGTTTCCGTTTTTGTACCAAATTTTATTGGCACCGGCAAAAACCGGCAATACTTGGTAAGCAATTCTTCAATGCGATGCTCCTCGAGATATTCCGCTGCATCATCACTGACGTGCAACACGACGTCAGTGCCGCGAGTTTGTTTGTCATTGGGGGTGATCGTGTATTCGGGGCTACCATCGCAACTCCAGGTTACACCTTCCGCGCCTTCCCGGTAAGACTTTGTGATCGCCTCCACTTTGTGGGCGACCATAAACGCTGAGTAAAACCCCAGACCAAAATGCCCGATAATATTGCCTGTATCGTTTTTGTATTTCTCCAGAAATTCGCTGGCGCTGGAAAACGCTACCTGATTCAGATATTTGTTGGCTTCTTCTTCGGTCATCCCGATGCCCTTGTCGCGAATGGTAATAGTCTTGTTTTCCTTGTCTAAAATCACTTCGATGGTTAGATCGCCTAATTCTCCTTTCACTTCGCCGCGCGAGGATAAGGCTTTCAGTTTAGTGGTGGCGTCCACTGCATTGGAAACCAATTCCCGCAAAAAAATCTCCTGATCGGAGTAAAGATACTTTTTGATGATAGGAAAAATGTTCTCAGTTTGTACGGATATTGTTCCTTTTTGCATAGCCAGTCGTTTTGATTTTTACACGGTCCGTTTCAAACCCTGTGCCATATGTAGTGCAACTGACAATTTGTCGGAAAATATGTCATTTTACGGCTCAGATTTGCGGTTGCTTGCACTGTCTTGAAATTTTTTTTGACAATTGTTGCGGAAATGCTTAACTTGCACCGCAGAAAGAGCTTATCACAAGACGCTATCACTATCCAAAAGGAAATTCGTTTCGATGCATCATCCCAGGATGCTTTCGCGATTCCTTTCATACCAAAATTTCCCGTTGTAATAATTTGCAAAAATCAGTGTATCCGCCTGATACGCAATAAGTTTTTTTTATTAACGCTCGAAGATGCTTAGGTCAGAAATGACCATAGTAGGGGGTGAGCGAGGTCGGTCAATGGGGGGTTTAGACTTGGCTTTTAGCTCACTCCAATTTTCTTTGGCGATTACGCCGATCACTGCTTTGCACAAATGAAATGGAAAAGCTTAGCATCAAGCAGGAGTCGCATAAAATTTTTATGCAAACAGGCTTGAAATGCAAAAAATTATTTCTTAACAGGGACCATTGTTATTCCCGTTGGAAATTTTTTCTACCCGACGATTGTGCCTTCCACCCTCAAATTCAGTATTGAGAAAAATTTCCACCATTTTTTTGGCCAGTTCGGCATCTACGAATCGCGCCGGAATAGCCATCATATTAGCGTTATTGTGCTGGCGGGCTAAAGCGGCTACTTCTTCGTTCCAACAAAGCGCACAACGAATACCCTGGTATTTGTTGGCAGTCATAGCAACGCCATTGCCACTACCGCACAATACGATACCAAAGTCTGCTTTTCCACACTCGACGATATTGGCAACCGGATGGACAAAATCGGGATAATCCACAGAATCAGTAGAATTGGTACCAAAATCCTGGATAGTAATACCCTGAGCAAGCAGCATTTCAGTAATAACATCTTTGTAAACAAAGCCAGCGTGGTCGCAGCCGATTGCTATGTTTTTGATATTCATACATCAAATTTTTTGATGACAAGCTATTGACTAATAACACGATAGCCCCGAAGCTTGTTTTCCGGGGCTATCCTTATCTCAAAAAAAATCACGCCAAAATATAACGCTTTATTGGTTCGGTGGCTGTATCGTTTCGGGTTGCGTTTGATCTAAGCGGTACGGGGCAAAGCGATTTTCTAAATCCTGCAAAAATGCAGTGTCATTTACGCTTTTCACACGTTGAATTATGGTTTCCATCGTTTGATAAGCCAAGCCGTAATCCTGCCGGAAGCTGGATTCAATCACATCTGCATCGAGCGATTCGTAGAATCGTAGAAACTGTTCGGTCTGATCCGCCAAAATTTCCAGATGCGGTTTTGCTTTTTCGTAGGCATTCGCCTGAAAATATGCATTGAGAATGTACATCGTACGGTAATCGTACGGGAAATTCATGTGCGGGAAAGATTCAAAGTATTTATCCACCAGTTGAACCGCTTTGGTGGTGTCTCCTTTTTGGATCAAATCGGCAGAAGCACGCAGCATCATGGTCTGCATACTTTGCACACTCGGCGTGTAGCTACGATCTACAAAAAGTTCTTTTTTATCAAAATTGCCCCAGCGAAATTTTTCCATTACATTTTTATGAATGGTTTCTCCATCCACTCGCCCGCTACCTATAATGCCATATGTTGGATCACTTGGGCTTCTCACTGGCGTGATGCGCAAGGCCAGTCCTTCAAGCTTCATAAAATCCTGTAAACCAAAGAGTTTATCCGGGCGACAAGTAACTGCAAAATAAACCGGGCGTTCAAAGATATTGGATGCAATGATATCAAGCACGGCGACGTCGTCCTTCAACAAATAATCCTGGTTTACATTCACAGGAATTCGATCCGGAATATTGGCAGAATCTGCGGGGCTGGCTAAGCCACTCGCTATTACTTTATTCCGATCCACCGGAATAAACACGCTTTTGGTGAAAAAGTGGCTTTCGTACTGTCTGCCGGCTTGAGAGGAAACGGGATTGTCGCCCGCAATGTATTGTAAAAAATCATAAATTGAAATCGCCGGATCGGGTGCATTCTGATCATGATCCACATAAAACACTTGGTTTCGTTTTTTTCCGCGTAACGCTTCGGATGGTATTGACATTTTTATCGCCGGAGAGTCATTAATTTTGCGGCGCAGCAAATCTATATACCAGTCAACTGCGATCAAACTCAAGTTTACCACTCTTACATCGGTGCGAATACCTTCCACCTCCTGTGCATACCACAGCGGATAAGTGTCATTGTCGCCATAGGTAAAAATGATTGCATTGGGTGCGCACGATTCGAGGAAATTGATCGCATAATCCCTCGCGCCGGTATGATGACGACGGCTCATGTCATCATAATTTTGCGTTCCCATCAGTATCGGAGCAATTAGTATAATCGCAGAAGCAATGGCTGCTGGTACAATACCGCTCAGTTTCAGGCGGGTTGTCAATAATTCAAACAATGCCATCACCGACATTCCCATCCAGATGCAATAGGTAAAGAAAGAACCGACTAGCACATAATCTCGCTCACGGGGTTCGTTGGGCGGTTGGTTAGAATAAATAATGATACCAATGCCAGTAATAATAAACATCGCCAATAAGCCAAGTGCATCATTACGGCGGCGCTGAAAATGGAATAATAAACCGACTAAGCCAAAAAGGAAAGGAAGCATGTAATATTTGTTCCGGGCTTTATCATTTTTCTTTACATCCGGTAGTTGATCCATATTGTACAAACGCGCTTCATCCAAAGGTTTGATACCAGAAATCCAGTGCCCGCTCGATTTATCCCAGGGATAAAAGCCTTGATCGCCGTTTTGCTTTCCTGAAAAATTCCACATAAAATAGCGCCAGTACATCCAGCCCAACTGATATTGAAACAGAAAGCTGATATTATCAACCATGTTGGGTCTGCCCGGTGGTAGAGGTTTGTTTGGATCTAATCCCATCCACTGTTTGTACAACTGACCTCGATTCTGGGTATAGTCACCCATACGCGGGAACAGCATTTTATCTTTTTCCGCAAATTCGTAGTCAATCTTCTGATCAACAATTTCATAGTGATCACCGACCCGACCATAGCGGTCTTTGACTTTGGTATTAGTGGGTTGTGCTTCAAAATGCGGTCCGCGCAACAGCGGGCGCTCTCCATACTGCTCGCGGTTGAGATAAGGGATCAGGCGCATGGCATCGCTCGGAGCGTTCATATTGATTGGCGTATCGGCATTCGCACGCACCACCACGACACCGATTATAGAAAAACCAATCGTTACCAGAGTTGCTCCAACGATGAGATATTGCAAAATTGCACTTTGCTTTTGATGTGCATATCGCAAACCAAAAAAGATAACTGCAAAAACCAGCAATAAAGTAGGAATCAAACCTGTATGAAACGGCATTCCCAGCGTATTGACCATCAATAATTCAAACTGCCCCCACAACTGCGGAATACCAACGATAATTAATCTTTGAATGAGTCCTATTACAACCACTCCAACACCGGCAGCGGCAGCCATGCCCCAAAAGGTATGTTTTTTGTACTTTTTGAAATAGTAGAACAGCGCCAGCGCTGGAAATGTCAGAATACTCAGCAGATGGACTCCAATAGACAAGCCCGCTGCGTAAATCGTGAAAAAAATCCACCGATCTGCCAGGGGCGTGTCTGGCAAACTATACCATTTTACCATAGACCACAAGGTGAGCGTCGTAAAAAAGGTGGACATCGCATACACCTCGCCCTCGACCGCCGAAAACCAGATGGAAGAAGCAAAGGCCGTACCCAAGCCCGCTACTACTCCTGCACCCGCCGCGGCAATCGCTTGAGCCGTAGTCATTTCCTCATCTCTGCCCACCAGTGTCAATTTCCCCAACATGATGGTCACCCAGCAAATAAACGCTGCCGCAAATGCTGTGCTAATGCCTGACATTAGGTTGATGGCATAGGCTATATCTTCAGGATTATCCGAAAAAATATCGGCAACCCAAGTGAAGATGCGCCCGATCAACGCAAATAAGGGTGCTCCGGGAGGGTGCACCACCTGAAGCTTGTAAGCGCCCAGAATAAATTCGCCGCAATCCCAAAGGCTGCCGGTAGGCTCCGCCGAAATCGCAAATACCGTAGCAGCTATGGCAAATACCAGCCAGCCGGCAATACTCGCAATCAGTTTATTTGAATTCATTTGAATAAAGGTTGATTCTTCATAAAAATTAAGGGTGAAGACAATTTCCCCGAAACTCCAAACACAAACTTCTCTGACGTCGTCTATTGTCGGATCATCTCAAAATTGAACTGCAAAGCTAAAAAAATATTGCCAAGAAACTATTTGCTAACGAAGCATCAAAACCCTAAAAAACATTGTTTTTATTTTGAGTATTGATTTAAAGTCTAATTTTGTACAAAACGATAAAATTATGCGTTTACTCATCACCATTGCCGTCCTATACTTCGCGATCAAGTGGATTGTGATGCCTTTTTTTCAGGGGCTGATGGCGTCGGAGGAAAAAGATCAGATCCAACCGGAATCAAGTAAAAACCGAAAAGATGGCGAATACGTTGATTACGAAGAAGTTGATTAAAATATTGAATGATTTATTGTTGATTGTTAAAAACAGAACAGAAACCTTTTGGCTCGGATTGTTTCATCATGGAAAAAGAATTTAAGATCGGTGATTGGGTGTTGTACAAAAACAATCAACTGATCGCCTTCAACAAGCCTGCCAATATGCCGGTACAAGACGACACAAGTGGCAGTAAATCCTTGCTTAGTCTTGGCGAAATCTACGCAAAATCGTCGCTTTTCCTCATCCATCGGCTCGATAGACCTGCCACAGGCGTGGTGCTTTTTGCCAAAACGCGGGGTGCGCTGGTATCACTGAACGATCAGTTCAAAAACAAGGAAGTCGAAAAAACATATCTCGCTGTAGTGAAGAATTTGCCTCCACAACCAGAAGGTGTATTGATTCATTATCTGAAAAAAAATGCCCGCCAAAACCGCTCTATCATTAGCGAACAAGAAACGCCCGGCAGCAAGCGCGCGGAGTTGCATTACAAAGTGATCGGCAGCATCGAAAATTACTATTTGCTGGAGATTGATCTGGTCACCGGCAGGCACCATCAGATCAGGGCGCAATTGGGCGCAATCGGTTGCCCGGTGAAAGGCGACGACAAGTATGGTTTCAAACGCACCAATCCGGATCATTCGATCCATTTGCATGCCTGGAAACTCCGTTTTCGGCACCCGGTGTCGGGAGAAATGGAAAAAATCGTAGCGCCAGTGCCGGCGGGAGATCCGGTGTGGGCAGCCTTTAAAATTTGAAAAAAGAATCGTTTCTGATAAAAAAGATAAAAGTTTTCCTGGATGGAAGAAATTCTGAAATATTTTCCGAATCTCACCGAACAGCAGCAGTCACAATTTGCCCATCTCGATGCGCTTTACCGCGAATGGAATGCCAAAATCAACGTGATTTCCCGCAAAGACATCAACCATTTGTATGCCCACCACGTGCTGCATTCGCTCGCCATTGCAAAAGTTATTGAATTCAAACCCGGCGCAGCAATACTCGACATCGGTACCGGCGGCGGCTTTCCGGGTATTCCGCTGGCGATTATGTTTCCGGAAACAAATTTTATGCTAATGGATGGCACCCGCAAAAAAATTACGGTAGTACAGGAAGTTGCTAACGGTGTCAATTTGCAAAACGTAACCGCCATGCACATGCGTGTGGAAGAATTCAAACAACGAAAATTTGATTTTGCAGTAAGCCGTGCCGTAGCACCCCTGGAAAAATTAGTAGAGTGGAGTTTCCGGCTTATCAAGCAAAAAGACCAAAAACACGTGCTGCCCAACGGGCTCATTGCGCTTAAGGGGGGCGACCTGAACGCCGAAATCAAAGCCCTGCCACGAGGTTCCTACACTGAAGTGTATCCTCTCTCCGATTTTTTTGTGGAAGCGTATTTCCAGGAAAAATATGCCGTGTATGTGCAGGCATGATCTTTGCCGTTTTTGGTGATTTCTGTCATTTTTACTTTTCGGAAATAGTTGTATTTTTTTAAAAAAATATAATGCCATGTTAACTACAAATGACCAAGAAATCCTGATTTACTACAATCCGGAATCTATCAATGACCGCAAGATACTGGCACTGGCAGAAACGCTTGCTCCGTATGTGCAGAGTTTTGCATATGATAAAGCAGACCTCAACGAAACCAACTGGGAACAGATTCTGGAATTATTAGGACTTTCGCCGAAAGAACTGCTGAAGGAAGATGATCCTTATTTTGAGGAAAATCTCAAAGTACACGAATTCGACCTGGCTGGCTGGGTACACATCATCCAACACCACCCTGAATTGATCAAAGGAGCAATCGCCATCAGAGGTGACAAAGCCATTTTGTGTACATCGCCTTCTGACATTTATCATCTGAATGAATAATGTTTCGATTATGATTCAGACGGAAAGGATCTTCTGACCAGCCCAAATATTAAAAAATATTTGGCGCATTTTTTAGCTTTACGTATAACAAGTATTGGAATTTTATAAAAATTTCAGTATATTGTTTTTATTTTTTATCCCTAACCAAAATCAATAAGCCATGAAGACCCATTTCCGAGAAATTATGATTTATTACAACCCGGAGTCAAGTGCTGACCGCCGCACGGTTGCTTTCGCCCAAACCATTTCGGCACACGTCAAAACCTTCGAATTTTCTAAGTCACCATCTACCGGCACCAGTTGGCAACAGATCATCGCCGCCCTCAACATCCATCCAAAGGAATTACTCAACAAGGCACATCCCTACTACCAGCAATTCATCCGAGGCCGTGAATTTGATGAAGAAGGCTGGCTTAACGTGCTGAAATACAACCCCGAACTGATTAAGGCGCCCATTGCCATACGCGGCAATAAAGCCATTGTTTGTACGACTCCTACCGACATTTACAAATTGACCGCTTGATTCACTTCGCATTTCCGTTTGTTTTTTCGTACTTTTGAGGAAAAGAATTTGCATGACTTCGTTTGAGATAGAAGGTAAACTTCACAAAGTATTTGATACCGAAAATAAGACCAACTCGTTCCAGGCAAGAGAATTTGTGATCGAAGTTGCCGATGGCAATTATTCACAGTTTGTCAAATTTCAGTTGGTACAGGATCGCTGTGCATTGGTAGATGCATTTAAAGAAGGTGAAATGATCAAGGTTCATTTCGACTTGCGCGGTCGGGAATGGCAGGGGAAATATTTTACCAATCTGAACGCATGGCGCATTGACAAACCACAGGCTGCCAAAGCAGAAACGCCTCCGCCGTCTTCGACTGGTGGTAATGACTTTCCTACTGCCGCAGATGAGCCTTCATTTGACGACGATCTGCCATTTTGATTCCGTGCAGATTATCTTCGACCAGGACGGAGCATTTTATTGTTATGAGAAAGTTGGTTTTTTTCATCCTTTTTTTGGCAAACGTTCCGATTCAGGCGCAAGTACTGACGGGCATCAGCACCAAATGGAGCGATTCCTTTCGGGAATGGGTAATTTATTCCGAAGATGAAGAAGGCGAACTCCGCATGCGCTGGATGCTCGACAATGACTGGAGCGAGTGGGAATACCGCATCGGCGAGGAAACCGGCACTATCAAAGTCAAATGGCGTGATACACCAAATGAGTGGGAGCTACGAGGTGGCAGTGAAATCGTCATCATGCGTACTCGTTGGACCAACGACCCGCGCGAATGGCGCATCGAAAACCGCCAGAATTTCATCATCAAAAGTCGCTATGGCAATATCCGCGACGAATGGCAAATCGAGGATGATCGCTATGGCAATTTCGAAATGATTACTTCCTGGGAAGGCGATCCACGAGACTGGGCTATCACCGATGAACTTGACGAATCGGTGAGCATCCACACCAAGATGGCACTGGTGTTTACGGTCATTTTTAATAGCGTGCCGAAGTGGTGAAATGCCGTTACGGATGGTTGATTATCAGAAAATTTGCTGCCAAATGAAACCGTTCACAGCAAATTATAACTTCTACTCCTTTAGGATACATCATACTCCTCAAAAGTCGTCACAGAAGCAGCCAAGCACTTAGCTTTTCTTTCGCTTGATCCGATAAAGGTACTGCACGTCCACTGTCATTATCCACTTGGACAATGACAGTCTCAGCTTCGGCGACACATTGCCCATACTGAAATAATTGCTGATAAATAGTGATAGAACTATTTCCAATTCTTCTTATCTCGGTACCGATGTCCACCTGACCAGGCCAAGTGATTTCCCTTTTAAAATCCAATTTGAGTGATGCAATCACAAAGCTCTCTCCTTCAGCGAGAATCGGTGATTCAGGGTTATATAAGATTTCTACTCGTCCTGTTTCCAAAAAAGAGGAAAAAAACAGCATTATTTACGTGCCCTTGGCGATCGGTATCTGCATAACGAATTTTATCGAAGGTTTTTACAGGAAAATCATCTAATGTGCTCATGAATTGCTACGTGATTTGAATTCCTAAAAATCCCTATCCTTTGTATCCATAATAATCGTCACGGGTCCATCATTCAACAAGCGTACTTTCATATCAGCGCCAAACTCACCGGTACCGACTTCCAACCCTGAAGTTTCCCGGAGTTTTTCTACAAATTTTTCATACATCGGAATGGCATAATCCGGCTTGGATGCTCGAATGTAGGAGGGGCGATTGCCTTTTTTGGTGCTGGCGTGCAGCGTAAACTGGCTCACCACGATCATGGCGCCACCGACATCCTGCACCGATTTATTCATCACGCCGTTTTCGTCATTAAATATACGCAACTGGCTGATTTTTTTGCATAACCAATCAATATCTTCCTCATTATCAGCGTCTTCTATGCCGACCAACACCAAAAGCCCTTCGCCGATCGCCGATTTGATCTTGCCCTCAATGGTTACCGAAGCTTCGCTCACGCGCTGTATCACTGCTCGCATTTTTTTGGAGACAAAAGACGGGAGATTTTAGAGCTTAGACAAATTCTACATGAGAAATCTATTGTCTAATGTCGTCTCTCTTCTAAAAGTCTAAAATAACGTAGGCGGTTCTGGCACAGGTTCGTGTAGCTCTGGCGAGTTGTTGATCACCGAATTGACCTTGTCTGATACGCGGTAAAGGTTGAGGATGTCATCGGGCGGGGTATTGAGCAAAGTAAGCACCTCGTCGATGTCCAACTCTTCCAGCCAGCGGTGCTGGACATCTTTGCTGGTTAGAATTACCGGCATGCGGTCATGTAGCGGCGTCACTTCTTTGTTTGCAGGCGCTGTAATGATTGAAAAGCTTTTCACAGCGTAGTCGCCTTTGTACCAGATATCCCAGATACCAGCCATCACCATCAGTTCGCCATTTTTAAGCATGATCCGGTACGGAATTTTTTTATCGCCTTCTTTGCGCCATTCGTAGAAGCTATCCGCCAGTACCCAGCAGCGCCGCTTGCGGATGGGCAAGCGAAAAGAAGGTTTGGTGGCAATGCCCTCCATGCGCGCGTTGATGAGTTTGCCGGTATTGTTACCATGGTTCGACCAATGAGGAATTAGTCCCCAGGTAAAATACTGCAGGCGATTGGGGCTATCGTTGGTCACCACATACGAATGCTGCGTTGGCGCTACGTTGAAGTTGATGCGCAGATTGCTGCCGATCTCGATTTCGCCAAATTGCTGCTGCAATTTTTCTTTGGAAGTGGAAAAGGAAAAACGTCCACACATATTGATTGAAAATTGTCAATGGTTGTTGCCCGTTGATTCGCAATGACTTAGATAAATTTACAGAATAAAAATCTAATATCTATCTATTTATCAAAATTTAAAATTTTAATAAAGCCAAACTAAAAACAAAAAAATCGAAGCAAAAAACAAATACATATTTTTATTTTATCCACAATGTCATTTTGGCAGGGTAATAAAAAAATTCAAAATCAATGATTTGTAAAAATACAATTTCCACAGCAATACTGGGGATTACCGTGTAGAATTGTTCTGGTTGTCCACATCGGCCAAGAATATAGAAAACCCGATACGTGATTTTGTGGAAAACAGGAAATTTTTACCCGATGAGGCGCCGGTTTCTGACACAGTTTTGTCAAATTTGAACGTTTGTGAACAAAAAACTTCTCCCGTGCATATCATTTTAACAGCATGTGGATATGTTCGCAAAGAATTGAGCTTAAGGCTATTCGTATGTTAACTTTGTGTGAACAATCTATATTAAAATGCGGATAAAATATTTCTGAAAATAGTTTTCTACATTTCCACAGCCCTTATGATGGAGGTGAAATGTAAATTTAATTTTAAAAGAATATTAA
>CAZQTF010000017.1:0-27280 GCA_964596135.1 uncultured Saprospiraceae bacterium
AACCATACAGAGAGGCGGGTAGCAAAAAGACGCAAGTGGCTGCCATGTTTGACAATATCGCCCGCCGATATGATTTTTTAAATCGCTTGCTATCATTCGGGATTGATAAAACATGGCGAAAAAAAGCCATCGACCAACTCAAAAGTGCGCAACCTAAATACATCTTGGATGTGGCCACCGGCACCGCAGATGTGGCGTTGGAAACTGCCCGCCGCCTGCATCCCGATAAAATAATTGGATTGGACATTGCAGCAGAGATGTTGCACATAGGACGGGAAAAAATCGCCAGGCGAGGTTTATCCGGTGTCATTGAGTTGATGCAAGGGGATTCGGAGAATTTACCGTTTGCAGACAATACGTTCGACGCAATTACCGTTGCATTTGGTGTAAGAAATTTTGAAAACCTGGAATTGGGTTTGACGGAAATGCATCGGGTACTCAAACAGGGAGGCAAGCTGGTTGTCCTGGAGTTTTCCAAACCGCACATTTTTCCGCTCAAGCAGCTATTCCAGTTTTATTTCAGATACATTCTTCCTGCTATTGGCAAATGGACATCCCGGGACGCTCGTGCTTACAGCTATCTGTACGAATCTGTCCAGGTTTTTCCGGAAGGAGAGGCATTCCTGAACATATTACAAAAAACCGGTTACAAAAAGTATCAATGCACACCACTAACGCTCGGAATTTGCTCTATTTATTCGGCAGAAAAATAATGCTGTCCTGCCTGTTTTTATTCGCTTTGATCAATGCGCAAGCTCAAAAATACGGTAACACCGGCGGCTACAATTTTCGGGAGTTCGACCAGAAATCGCACTACTTTGGCATTACACTTGGTTATAATACGTCCTCTTTCAAACCCTTCCGCTCCAAGGATTTCCTTCTGAGCGACAGCATCCTGGCAGTTGAGTCCATCAGTGGTCCAGGTTTCAATCTTGGCATTGTCACCAACCTGAAGATCGGGGACAATTTCGACCTGCGTTTTTTGCCTACACTTTCATTTGCTGAACGCAACATCCGCTATGAAAAAGGCGCGCGCAGCTTAGTCTTTAGCCAGCGCACCGTGGAGTCAGTTTTTGTTGAAATGCCATTTCATGTGCGCTACAAATCTGCACCCTACAAAGATATTCGTCTGTTTGTGATTGCCGGAGTGAAATACGCTTTCGATGTGGCGAGTGAGTCGCGTGCACGCCAAGCAGAAACTTTAGTAAAGATCGCACCCAATGATTTTTCGGTGGAAATGGGCGCCGGCATTCAGTTTTTCTTCCCCTATTTTATTTTTTCACCGGAGTTTAAGGTGTCGCAAGGCATCGGTAACACCTTGATTTTCAATCCAAATCTGGAAGAATCCACCGTACTGGAAAAAATCCTGTCGCGTACGTTTACGATTTCGCTGGATTTCGAAGGATGAGCTATTTTTGTAATTCTTCCTGAACAAACACTATAGCCTCCGGGAAAAACTGCTGAAAATGTGTGTCTAATGCTTGTTCATGCTGTTGCAAAACCGCCACAACATCATCAAAATGTTCGGGCTTACTGGCTCGTAGCTTCATTCGGCTGAGCGTGAATTCCAGTCCGTCCCACTCGCTATAACGCAGCAACCAGTCATCAGCGATCATTAGGGGCAAGCGTTGTTGCAAGACGGGCGGCATGAGCCCGACGTTGACCTCCAGCGTTTTATAAATATTTTGCGTATAATATTGTAAACTTTGTTCTGAATACTGCGCCCAATTTTTGGCGAGCAGAAAATCATAAAACACATCCAGGATAACCGGTGCGTATTTCCGGTGATACGGGCGGATGAGCCGCACGCTCTCCACTACCACCGGATGCATGTCGGTAAAAGTATCAATTTTTCGATGCAATTTCAGCCCCCGCTGAATACCTGCAGGATACAAAGCGTCTTCACGGCTGCGCACAAAATCTCCGATAAAATTGCCAATCAGCAATCCTTCATCATTACCGCTTAAAAACAGATGTGCCAAAAAATTCATTTTCTATCGTGTAAAGTTAATTGTCTAACATCTATTGTCTCAAAAAAGTCTATCTTTGCGGCGTTTTTTTGATAAAGTTGAGAAAATGCGATGAGGTTTAGAAGGTTTAACACACATGCAAACTCAACCTCCTCAACTTTATCAACCTTCTAAACTTTCAAATCATGGGACTCAAAGCAGGTATTGTGGGCTTGCCCAACGTTGGAAAATCTACACTGTTCAACGCGCTGACTTCCGCCAAAGCGCTGGCAGCAAACTATCCTTTTGCCACAAAAGAACCCAACTTAGGGGTGATCACCGTGCCTGATCCGCGCTTGGACAAGCTGGAAGAATTGGTAAAACCGCAAAAGGTGATTCCTACTACGGTTGAAATTGTGGATATTGCCGGGTTGATCAAGGGCGCAAGCAAAGGCGAAGGGCTTGGAAATCAATTCCTTGCCAACATCCGCGAAGTAGATGCGATCGTACATGTGGTGCGTTGTTTTGAAGATGGAAATGTGATTCACGTGGATGGTAGCGTCAATCCTGTGCGAGACAAGGAGATCATTGACATAGAGTTGATTCTCAAAGATATAGAAACGCTGGAGAAACGCCTCGATAAACTTCGTCGCTCTGCCAAAAGCGGCAATAAAGACGACGTGCGCAACCTTGATGCCGCCGAGCGCCTGCTCAAGCATCTGGAAGCCGAAAAGCCTGCGCGTAGCTTTGAATTGCGCGACGACGAACGGGAATTTTTTGAGGAATTGTTTTTGCTCACCGGCAAACCAATCCTATATGTCTGTAATGTAGACGAAGCGTCGGTACTCACCGGCAATGAGCATTCTGAGGCATTCCAAAAAGCAGTAGCCGCCGAAAACGCGGAGGTAATTCTGATCAGTGCTCAGATCGAAGCAGAAATCGCTGAATTGGAGAGCAAGGAAGAACGTGCTGAATATCTGGAGGCAATGGGTTTGCCTGAAGCCGGTGTCAACCGGGTGATTCGCGCTTGTTATAACTTATTGAATCTCATTACTTACTTCACCGCCGGCGAAAAAGAAGTACGCGCCTGGACCATTCATCGGGGCGATAAAGCGCCGGCTGCTGCGGGCGTCATTCATACCGATTTCGAAAAGGGCTTCATTCGTGCTGAGGTTATTAAATATGACGATTTTATCAAATATGGCTCCGAAACAGCCGTAAAAGAAGCCGGCAAAATGAGTGTGGAAGGCAAGGAATATGTGGTACAGGATGGGGATATTATGCACTTCCGGTTTAATGTGTAGGTTTCAAACAGCTGTGAATGCATCAATATTTTATTCTTTACAAGCCGTACGGCTATTTGAGCCAGTTTACAAAAGAGGTTCCGGAACATCTGACGCTGGCGGATTTGGGTAAAAAATTCCCGAAAGATGTCTATCCCATTGGACGGCTCGACAAAGATAGCGAAGGATTGCTGATCGTTACCAACGATAAAAAACTCAACCACGCCCTGCTCAATCCAAAATTCCAGCACAAACGAACGTATCTGGTTCAGGTAGAAGGAGTTCCAACCAAAGAGGCATTGCAGCAACTGCGTAAAGGCGTCACCATCAAAGTAGATGGCAAACCTTATCATACCCATCCAGCCAATGTACGCCTGCTCACAGAAGCGCCCGCCGTGCCTGAACGCAATCCGCCTATTCGCTACCGCAAAAAAATTCCCGATAGCTGGCTGGAAATCGAACTGCACGAAGGTAAAAACCGACAGGTACGCAAGATGTGCGCGGAGGTAGGTTTTCCCGTACTCCGGCTTATCCGCGACAAAATCGAAAAGCTGGAACTGAAAGATATGCAGGTCGGCAAAGTACAGGAAATCAAAGGTGATTTGCTATACAAACTGCTCCGACTTACCTGAAGCTATTGCATCGCTTTCACAGCTCCCGCCGGTTGAATCAATTTGCCGGTCTGATCGGTAGCTTTGGTCTCTTTTCCGGTTTTATTCAGAATATCATATACTTCTTTTGCCGTCAGCTTTGGGTTGATGCTCTTCATCAGCCCGACCAGCCCCGCCACATAGGGTGTAGCCATTGAAGTCCCGTTGAAGGTATTATATTTATTGCCCGGAATGGACGAATAGATGCCAACGCCCGGCGCCGCCACGCCCATTTTGATGTCATTCACCGTATTGGAAAAAACGGCTTTGTTCAGATCCTGGTCAATCGCGCTCACGCCAATCACGCCTGGCGTATTCACCGGCGAAAAATCCCTGGCATTCCGGTTGGAATTACCGGCTGCTACTACCACGATGCCCCCGGCTTTGGTTGCGTAATTTACAGCATCGGTATAAGCCTTAATTTTCAAACGATCCGAAAATCCGCCCAGCGACATCGAGAGCACATCTGCGCCTTTGTCCGCCGCTTCGATCATACCGCGAATAATGCCTGCCTGTGTACCGGAGCCATAGGAATTCAGTACTTTGATGCTCGTCAGTTCAATATAGGCGTTGTCCGTCGAAAATGAAGCCACGCCGATACCATTGTTGCTCACAGCGCCCGCGATTCCCGCGCAATGCGTACCGTGTCCCACCGGGTCGTTGTCGTATTGACTTTTTGTAGATTTGAAATTTCCCTGCAAATCTTCGTGCTGTCCATCTATACCGGTATCAAGAATCGCAACCAACGCTTTACGTTTTGGCTTTATTTTATTGTTATTCAAATATTTATACAATTGATCCACGTTCATTGCGTCAAAGCCCCAGAGCTGTTCCACGCCAGGATCATTGATACCGAATTTGTTGTTGACCGGAGGTAATTTGGTACCCGAAATTGGCGCAACATTGATCACTTCATTTTCTTCGACCCACTCTACAATGCCCGATTTATAAAGCGTCTGCTCGATTTCTGCAATGTTTTTTTCAAACTTGTCCGGGATATTTACAATGTAATAGTTATCTAGATTGGTTTGATCGGCTTTTGCCGGAAAGAAAGCACGTTCGGCGGTGAGATCATATTTTTTAAGCGTCTTCTGCAATTTGTTCAGCGTAGCGCGCTCCTTGATCTCGAGCAGCAGTTCTCCGTTTTTGTCCAGGTTTAAACCCTGCGCAACGTGCATTTTTTCCGTGAAGGTAGTCCGCACTTTGGCATTGTAAAACCACAGGAAACCCACTGCCATCAGGATAGAACCGATGATAAAAATCAACCGCTTGTGCAACAGGATTTTAAACAAAAAGCCCACCGCACTCATCACCACAAGATCGCGGAACAATACGCCCAGCTTCAGATCAAATTGCGCATCAGTAAAAAAGACGCTCACGATGTACGTGCCAAACGCGATCGCGAAAAGGCGTTGAAAATTTTGTGCACGAAGCAACTGATTTCCGTCGTGGAAATAAGTCCATCCAATCAGCGCCAGCATGCTCAAGGCGTAAAAAGGCGCGTATAACAAACCAATAAATTCAAGCATTGCAAAAATTTTATGCCGGACGAAAGACTTTTTTCAAAGGCATTTTGACTGTGACTTACGACCTCCATCCAAATATTATTCTATCAAAATTGCACAAAAGATACTTAAAACTTTTATGAATATCAACAACTGAGGACGAATTTGGTCGAATGATCGGCAAACGAAAGTGTCCGCCAGACGAAATTTTACATTCAACCCGTTATCACTCCTACGCGTTTCCTAATTGTGTAACAAAAATTACATATCTTCCCGTTCGGGAATTTTATTTTTGCCCCGTCAAAAAAAAATAGCAATCTTGCTTTCAAAGAAAATTAATCGAGTATGAAAGAACATATCAAATGCCTGATCATCGGCTCGGGTCCGGCAGGTTATACCGCCGCGATCTATGCTGCCAGAGCCAATATGAATCCGGTTTTGTACACAGGGCAACAGCCTGGCGGTCAATTAACTACGACGACCGAAGTAGAGAATTATCCGGGGTATCCGGGAGGCATCACAGGTCCGGATATGATGGAGGATTTCCGCAAACAGGCAGAGCATTTCGGTACACATATTCGCTACGAAATGATCACCAAAGTGGACTTTAGTGGTCCGGTTCACCGGCTCTGGACTGAATCCGATCACGAGATTGAAGCAGATGCGGTCATTATTGCCACTGGCGCCAGCGCCAAATGGCTGGGGCTTCCGTCCGAGCAAAAGCTGATGAATAAAGGTGTTTCGGCGTGTGCAGTGTGCGATGGTTTCTTTTTTAGAGGTAAAAATGTGGCGGTTGTCGGCGGCGGCGATACGGCGGCAGAAGAAGCGACGTATCTGGCAAAACTTTGCCCGGAGGTACATCTGCTGGTGCGTCGGGACGAGTTGCGCGCCTCCAAGATCATGCAGGAGCGAGTGTTCAAAACGTCCAATATTGTTGTACACTGGAATACCGAGGCAACCGAGGTAATCGGCGAAGACAGTGTGGCAGGATTACGTGTGAAAAACAACCAAACCGGCGAAGAAAAGACCCTGGATGTACAAGGTTTCTTCGTTGCGATTGGGCATAAGCCCAACACCGATGTATTCAAAGGCTGGCTCGATATGGATGAAGCCGGCTATATCAAAACCATTCCGGGTACAACAAAGACCAATATTGAAGGCGTTTTTGCCAGCGGCGACGCCCAGGATAAAGTCTATCGTCAGGCGGTAACAGCGGCAGGTACAGGTTGTATGGCGGCATTAGATGCCGAGCGTTATCTGGCGGCGAAGGAAATAGAAGAAATGACTGCGGCGCATTGATCTTTGGCTTTCAGGTATAATTGGATTTTGCTACCTTTGAGTCAATCAACCTTAAATCTTTGAAGTCAACATGTCAACAGCTATTTCCACCCGTTTTCGCCCGGGCGTTTTGCACGGCGATGAAGTAACCGAATTATTCAACTACGCCAACGAACACAATTTCGCGCTACCGGCGGTGAACGTCATCGGCACGAACTCCGTCAATGCTGTATTGGAAACGGCACGCGAGGTCAATTCTCCGGTGATTATTCAATTCTCCAATGGCGGTGCTGCATTTTTTGCCGGCAAGGGCTTATCCAACAAGGATCAGAAAGCGTCTATTCTGGGCGGTATTTCCGGTGCCATGCACGTGCACCGGGTCGCCGAAGCCTACGGCATACCGGTCATTTTGCATACCGATCACTGCGCCAAAAATATTTTACCCTGGGTCGAGGGATTACTTGACTTTGGAGAAGATTTTTATAGAAAAAATGGATATCCGCTATATAGTTCGCACATGCTCGATCTGTCGGAAGAGCCCCTCGAAGAAAACATTGAGATCAGCGCCCGTTTCCTGGAACGCATGGCAAAAATGGGCATGACCCTTGAAATTGAGCTTGGGGTCACCGGCGGCGAAGAAGACGGCGTGGACAACACCAGCGTGGACAATGCCCGCCTTTATACGCAACCCGAAGAGGTAGACTATGCCTATACACATCTGAAACAAGTAAGCGACCGGTTTACCGTTGCAGCGGCTTTCGGCAATGTGCACGGAGTTTACAAACCCGGCAATGTGGAACTCAAGCCAATTATTCTGAAAAATTCACAGGACTATATCCGCCAAAAGCATGGCTTGCAAAGCGCTACGCCTGTCAATTTTGTCTTTCACGGAGGCTCCGGCTCTGCCCAAAGCGAAATCCGCGAAGCGATCGAATACGGTGCTGTCAAAATGAACATTGACACCGATATGCAGTGGGCTTTCTGGGATGGTGTGCGTGGCTACTACGAAGCTAACAAGGACTACCTCCAGGCACAACTTGGCAACCCGGAGGGCGCCGACAAACCGAACAAAAAATACTACGATCCACGCGTGTGGCTGCGCAAAGGCGAAGAAACCTTCGTGACAAGATTAAAGCAAGCATTCGAGGATTTGAATTGTATCAACCGGAATGTGTAAAAACATACCTTTCAGGATGTCTGGTGAGCTGAATGGCGCCTGAGATCATCGGACATCCTGCTCTACTTCAACACCACTGTGCCCAATTGTTCCGCCAGTTCGTTGCGCATCGCGGTCAATTTTTGCTGCACCTTCATATAGGTGATGAGTTGATCTGACTCGCCCGATCGACTTAGTAGCTCAATCTGACGGAGATTTTTTTCGCACATGCGCATGATTTTGCGAAGTTTAAATCGCTGAAGCGACTGCTTGCTATCGTCGTTAAAATTTTCGTCCGGCTTTTTCTGGTTCAGATAAATTTCCCACCGTTTTTCCCAATTTTCACTAAATTCATAGGGAAAAGACAGTAAGTTAATCGCCAACTGGCTGATTTCCTGGTCAGAATGCTGGATAAAAAATTGTTGATTGACTGGCAATTTATCTAATAGCCGATTCATGGCTTCTTTGGCAACGCGCTGATACAGCTTATTGTCAAACTCTTCCAGCACATCCTCGATATTGCGCAGAATAAATTCTGCTATGGTTTCCTGATCTTCTTCGTCAAAAATGACGCTGCCGCCGGCAATCAGGATGCGGACAATGTCTTTTTCTTGGAATTCGTCGCCAATGGGTTGCTCCACTGATGACGGCTTTGTCTGAGATACAGGCAATCCTACACCACCTTCGCTCACCACCAACTCTTCGTCTTCGCGCGCGATGGGAGCAGCCTCTCGGCGTTGCTGTTGTTTTTTGAGCGTTTGAATGATTACCTTGTTAGTCTCGTTGACCAGTATTTGCTCTTCAAGCCCCATAAGCTTCGCGCACTCCTGCGCATAAAAGGCTCGTTTTACCGGATCAGGGATTTTTCCAATTGTAGCAACCACATCCTTGACAATAGCTGCTTTTTTTACGGGGTCATTCCCGACATCCTTTAACAACAATCCCGTTTTGAACGTGATAAAATCCTGCGCCTGTTCGGTAATGTAAGCCTGAAAAGCAGAAACGCCCACACCGGCGAGATAAGAATCAGGGTCTTCGCCCTCCGGCAGCAACACTACCTTTACATTGAGATCCTGCTCCAGCACCATATCCAAACCGCGTAAAGCTGCTTTGATCCCAGCATAGTCACCATCGTATAAGATTTTTACATTGGGCGTGTGGCGTTTGATGAGCTGAATTTGTTCCACCGTAAGCGACGTACCTGACGATGCCACTACATTCTCAATGCCAGCCTGATGCAACGTGATGACGTCAGTATAACCTTCCACCAAAATACATTCATCCGTCTGGCGAATGGCTTTTTTGGCAAAATACAAGCCATAAAGCGTTTTGCTTTTATTGTAAATCTCGGTTTCCGGCGAGTTGATATATTTGGGGGATTTAGCATCTTTTTGTAAAATGCGCCCTGCAAAAGCCACTGGTTTGCCGGATTGGTTGTGAATGGTAAACATCACCCGATCGCGAAAAAAATCGTTATCGTATTGCGTGACCAAACCCAATTTGCGTAATAATTCGATATTGTAGCCATCATTGATCGCTTTGAGCGTAAAGGAATCGCGCTTGTCGGAAGCGTAACCCAACCCAAATTTTTTGATCGTGTCTTCCCGAAAACCGCGTTGCCTGAAATAACTCAGCCCTACGCTTTTGCCCCGGTCGGTGTTGAACAACTGATCCTGGTAAAATTCTTTGGCGTATTCATTAATAATATACAAACTATCAGCGTATTGCTTTTCCTGAAGGGCTTCCTGCGAAGTTTCCGTTTCTTCGAGTTCGATGCCGTAGCGTTGCGCCAGATGCCGGATCGCCTCCGGGAAAGTATAATTTTCGTATTCCATCAGGAATTGTACGGCATTGCCGGCGCGCCCGCAGCCGAAACACTTGTAAATATTTTTGGAAGGCGAAACCGAAAAAGAAGGTGTTTTCTCATTGTGAAAAGGGCAAAGCCCAATCAGGTTGGCGCCGCGCCGTTTAAGGCTCACAAAGTCGCCCACGACATCTTCCACTTTAACCGTGTCGAGAACTTCCTGAATGCTCTTTTGTGTAATCAATCTGCTCCAAATTTTTAATGTGCGCCGGATAAAATCTTGTCTCTCAATTGAATCAGTTCTTTGTTGGTCATTTTGTTCAGATTCTGCTTGTTTTTTTCACCCCGCAAATACCATTCCATCTCAATCTCTTTGACCAACGCGTCCTTTTCCTTTTTTTCTTTATCCGCTTGCGCTTGTTGGGCAAGGATACTCACCATTGGCGCATTGCCCAATTCATTGGTTTTGGCGCCTTTGCAATAGTACAACAAGCTTGAAGCATCTGGATTATTGGCTTTCTTCACCAGTAGCATTTCGTCTTCAGTGATTTTGTAAATAATGTAGTCGCCATTTATAAAGTTTTCGCTGGATTTAGGCGTTTTTACATCTTCCGTCACCCTAAGCCGGAGCGTTTTGCCGTTCACCTTCCATTCGCCATTCTGCCGATGACGAGGGCTGGAAACCTGAAACTGGTTGTCCTTTGTTAGCTTGAGCGCGAAGTAATTTCCGCTGTGCAGTGTTCCTTGCCTACCCTTCATCTGGTATTGCTTGTAGCTTGTCCAGGTCTTGTTCAGGAGTGATTCCTGTATTTTTTTATTGATCCGGATTCCCTTTCTTTCTTTAATCTTAAACGAGGCGGCGTTTTGTGCATAAAAGCTACCCAGAGCAACATTCAACAGGAACAGCAGAAGTAAGGTCTTTTTCATTTTAATTTTTGATTTGTGGAATTACAAGACGAGTACAAAGATAATGCCCAATATTGTTAAAGTAAAATAAGTAATTAGTTAGCACATCCTGTAGCTGAGAAGCTGCTCTATTTCCTTTTGAGTATAAAAAATTCTGCCGATTTGGGTGTAAATTGCACATGGATCGCACTCGCTGATTGTCGGGTCATGGTAATGGGTACTGTGTTTTTGCCTTCGCCGAGCGACACTTTAGCCAGATCAATTTCCGCGCTAAAATCACCGACAGTGATATGATTGTAGTCACTTAATCCTACAACGCAAGTCACTTTCACTGTCTTCGGAAAATACTTCAGGCTATCCGGAGCATTGCGCACCAACAAGGGAACAAAAAGCGCTTTTTCGGTGAATTGCTCCACTCGAATGCTGACTTCTACCTCATTGGTACTCAAGTAAATACCTTCTGGCGGGTCGGATAATGTAATTTTCTTCTTGACCGAACTTTTCAGATTTGTCAGAAGCAAGGTGTCCGTTTTCCACATGGTAATGCCCTCGAGCGCCGATGCGGGTCCTGTAAGCGTCACGCTGTCCGGATCTATTTGTAAGGGTTGCAGCAAATGATACCCCGCTGCAAAAGACAGGGAATCACTGGGAATAATGGGCACACGTCGGGTAGCCTTATTTTCTAATGCCAGGCTAATATCGCCGGTATTCAGTTCTGTCACGCGGATGTTGCCAAAAGAAATTTTGCGGGCAATCTCGCTACGCAACTGGCTCTGACTCAGTTCATAAACACCATTTTGTGCCAGATTGTAATGCAGGACAATAATCGGGCTGGCAAAGTAATCGAACATAAGTTCCCAACCCCTCCCCTCAAGCCGGGCGTATAAAATTTTGGGCGGAGGCGACACAAAAGTCTTTCCTTCCGGCAAAGTAATGCGAAGCGCGACTTCTTTTTCGGAAGGATAGGTGCGCGACAATTTGACCAGCAGCCAGAAAAACAGAGCTATTCCAATGCAAACCAGTAGCGTGGTTCTGTCCTCACGCAGCAGAATCCGTATCTTCCGCTTTTTTATCTGAATCGTCTGATTTTTTAATATTGTTTTTAGTTGCTTTAGCATGAACTCCTTCCGTCATTTCCTTTGAAATAGCGCTTCTCAGCACCCGAATGTGTGCTTTGTTGCCAATTTCCAAGGTAATAATATCTTCTTCAATTTTAGTGATTTTTCCCAAAATACCACTGGAAGTAACAACTTCATCACCCCGCTCCAGATTATCCTGAAAGCTTTTTTGCTCGCGCTGGCGTTTGGCTTGTGGGCGTATTAAAAAAAGCCAGAATATGAGTAACATGGCACCCAAAAACAGAAAATTAATTGTTCCAGTGCTCCCGCCGACTTGTAATAACAACACATATGATAACTGCATACTTGAATAGGTTTTTCGATTTTATTGATTTTGTTTCCGTTGTTGTTCTTTTTGTGCTTCCTCCAGATCGTGGCGCCCAGGATGAACATATCCTACCAGCCGGATGCTCGTTTCTGAAGGGTACGTATTGGCAGTAACTGTAATCCTTTTCATCTGCTTTTCCTCTTTATTCAGCGTATTAAAATACGCTTTAATTTCGCCTTTTTCTCCTGGCGCAACAGGTTTCTGTGGATATTCCGGAACGGTGCAGCCGCAAGTAGAACGGGCGCCACTGATAATCAGCGGTACTTTGCCGGTATTGGTAAATGAAAAAGAATGCGTCACGATGTCACCTTCATTCACTTCACCAAAATTATATTCTGTTTCGTCAAAAGTAATTTTTGCCAGATTCGCTGTATCCAAAAGTTCGTTCGCCGACGCCGGATTGCGGATAATGTCCGAAACCTTGCTTCCGGTTGGAATCTCTTCCAGTACCTTCTCCCCGGAATTAGTATTGTTTTGGCAGGAAAATCCAAACAATATAAGCCCCACCCACCCGATATTTTTTATCATGTTGCAAAAGTTTAGCTGCAAAAGTAGCGTATTCCATTGGAAAAGAAAACCAAATTTACCATTGGATTGTTGCCTCTGAAACTTTACACGACGAAGATGCGCATTTTTCTGATCGGCTTTATGGGAAGCGGCAAAAGCCACGTGGGCAAGCGGCTGGCAAAAGCAACCGGCATGCTTTTCCTTGATTTGGACGATCTGATCGAGCAATTGGAGCAATGCAGCATCCATGCTATTTTTGAAACCAAGGGCGAAACAGCCTTTCGGCAAATCGAACGCGAGGCGCTGCACAGCACCTTGCAATTTGAGCACGCCATTATTGCCTGCGGCGGCGGCACGCCTTGTTTTTTTGACAATATGGACTGGATGAACCAGTACGGCATTACCATTTATTTGCAGACGCCAACTGATATTCTTGCGGCACGCCTCGCACCCGAACGCGGCCATCGCCCGTTGCTAAAAAATCTTGATGATGAAGCATTTCGACCATTTATCGCCCAAAAACTCTGCGAACGCGAACCGCACTATCTCAAAGCCAGCGTCATCTATCAGGTGCAGGAAGCACAGGAAGAGGTGGCAGGCGCATTATTGCAGCAATTGAACAATATCACCGGTCATTGAGATTTTTATAAATATTTCAAAAACCAACATACCTTGACCTTCCAACGCAGCAAAATCGCAGGTATTGACTATGGAAGCAGGCTCGCCGGCACGACGGTGATCGCTTTTTTGAATGAGGAAAACGCGATCGAATTTGCGGTAAGCAAAAAAAACAAAGATGCCGATCGGTTCATTCTCGACTGGGTTGTCGAATATCAACCTACCCATATTTTCCTCGACGCACCGCTTTCGTTACCAGGCATTTACAGCAATCTGACCGGGTATCAGGATTTTTTTTACCGCCAGGCAGACCAAGTCCTGAAAGCTATGTCGCCGATGTTTCTCGGCGGGCTGACCGCGCGCGCCATGCAGTTGAAAACCAGACTTTCAAAACAAAACATTCAAACTTTTGAAGTCTATCCAGGCTATCTTGCCAAGGTGCTCGAGTTGGATCGAACATTATACAAAAAGCAGAAGGAGCACATTCCGCTCATCGCCACTACCCTTTCCAGGTCGCTTGATCTGCCGCTTGCTTCACTTCCCTCCGACTGGCATCATGTGGACGCGCTGCTGGCACTACTGAGCGGCATTCGTTATAGCCGAGGGCAGCACCTCACTTTTGGCAATTCGCAGGAAGGCTTGATTATTGTATAAAGCTGTATAAAAAATTGCTAAATCTATGATATAACTCATCATTTAAATATTCCAATTGAATAAAAAACGATATTACCAGAAAACATTCATTAAAATTTTTCTACTTTTATCAGTCCTATACCAAATGACAGGCGGCGACAATGGCATTCAAAATCACGATTCCTTTTTATGCTTTCAGGATTCAGTTTCAATCTGGCGACCACCTGATGGTTCCGCTGGCGGATACAGAAGCGGTGCGCATCAATCAGCAGTTTGAAATCCTGGCGGGCAAATACGCCGAAGTGGTGCAGGAAAAAATCCTCGACAAAGGAAGATTCCGCCGATTGCTAAGTGAATTTCGCCGCGACGATTTCCAAGCCGATGCGCTGGAAGTTCATTTCGATCCATCCAAAGATGGTTTTTCTTACCCGGCGTTTACTCTTACATTCGATTACTTTTTTGCAGAAAGGAAAGAAGGCACGCATGCCATTGTCCCCACGCTTGGAGTAGAAGCATTTGCAGCATCCAGCGACAGCATCGCCGATCGCCTCCGGGAAGTGATTCGTATCGAATTTGCCCGTAAAAAAAGGCTAAGCGCGCTGCAACAGGTTATATCCACCATTTGGTACGATACAACCGAAATGATCCAAGGCGATCTGGAACTCAAAGCGCCTACCCCAAGTGAAGTAGAAGAAGCTGAACGAAGTACGACCAATCCGATCCTACCCAAAGCCGCCCAACTGCTCGACATCAGCCGCCGTGTGGCATTTGGGGTAGATAAAGAACTGGAGCTATTAGCCAAGGCTTTGAAAAATCAATTCAACCGAAGCGTACTGTTGGTGGGTGCTTCCGGGATTGGCAAAACGGCATTGGTGTGGGAATTGGTGCGCCAGCAAAAAAAATTCCGCATTAAGGAAAAAATCTGGGAAACGACTGCCTCCACACTGATCAAAGAACTAACCGCAGAGACCGGCGCCTGGGAAAACAATGTCGCTCTCTTTTGCCAGGAACTTGCGGGCAGCGACAATATCCTGTTCGTCCGTAACCTGATGGAATTGTTTGAAGTAGGGCAATACACAGGGAATAACGTTAGTCTGGCAGATTTTTTGCGAAACTACCTTACTCAAGGTGAAGTGGTGATCATTTCCGAATGCACGGAAGAAGAACTGGCGCGCATCGAATTAAAAAGTTCTAGTTTCTTAGCGGCTTTTCAAATCATTCGATTGCAGGAACCTGCCGAGCATCTCGAAGACATCATTTTGCAAAAAGTAAACGATATTGCTGCAGGACGAAATGTAAAAATCAGCGAAGACGCGATCCGGGAAGTCATCCGTTTGCATCGGCGCTTTGTGCCATACGCAGGCATGCCGGGGCGTCCGATTCGTTTTCTGGAAAGCATTCTCATCAATAAAAAAAGTCAATCCGGCGCCACTCAAATCAGTCGTTCGGAAATAATTCAATACTTCTGTGAAGAAACCGGAATGCCCGTTTTTATGGTTGATCCTAAAGTGCGCATGGACGTTATGTCGGTGAAAAAGCATTTTCACGAAAATGTTTATGGGCAGGATAAAGCAGTGGACAGTATTGTCAATACACTTACATCCGTAAAAGCCGCACTCACGCGCACGGGCAAGCCGATCGCATCGTTTTTGTTCGTGGGTCCGACCGGCGTCGGTAAAACCGAACTGGCAAAAGTACTTGCCGGTTTTATGTTTGGCAGTCGGCAGCGCATGGTGCGTTTTGATATGAGCGAATTTTCTGACCCGTACGCCGTGATGCGCCTGGTGGGCACTGATTATTTTTCTGATGGGCTGCTTACTTCTACTGTGCGGCGCGAGCCTTTTTGTGTGTTGTTATTCGATGAAATTGAGAAAGCAGATGCGACTTTCTACGATCTGTTATTGCAAATCCTCAGCGAAGGACGCCTGACCGACAATCGTGGAAAATTGGTCAATTTTTGCAGCACCATCATCATTATGACTTCCAATATCGGCGCAGAATCGCTGCAAAGTAACCGTATTGGCTGGCGCAGCAGCGTGACCCCTCAGGAAGTATCCCATCATTTTGTCAACGCCGTTCAAAAATATTTCCGATCGGAATTGTTCAATCGGATTGACGAAGTCATCCCATTCGAGCCGCTCGACGCCTTCACCATCCGCTTTGTAGTAGAACGGGAGCTTGCCCTGCTCCGGCAGCGCGAAGGCATCCGCTACCGCCGGATGGATCTGAAACTCAGGGATGAAGTGCCGGATTATCTAGGGGAGAAAGGCTACCACCCTCGCTACGGAGCGCGCTTTTTACAACGCGTCATTCGGGAGGAGTTGGTGATCCCTTTGGCAAAAGCACTTAATGGCTACGATACTGCTGATCAGCTTTCTGTGGAAGTGTCCGTTTTAAATGACAAACTTCATATCCATATCGAAGATGATCCCCTGGCATTTGATCTGATGCTCGAAGAGTTGCAAAAAATGACGCAGGCGAATCACGCCAGCAATCTGCGCCGGCTCATTAGTAGCTTGAAAGATGGGCATTTTTATAACCAAATGCTGAATGAACTCGAACAATTGGAGTCGGAAAAACGCCACAATAAAAAATTCTGGGAGAATGCCGTCCGGGCAAATCGGTATGCTGACTTTTTACAGATTAGAGCCCAGATGGACAGTCTGCTCGAAAATATTGAGAAAATTGAACTTGCCCTGAACCTCAGCAGCCTGGGCACTGTCTCGCACAGCACCCTTCTGTATGACAAAGTAGAGGAGTGGACAGCGGAATTTAAAGCAGCTAAACTGCGCCTTTTCAGTGGCATGTTACCCGATCAGAATATTTGCTTCCTTGCGGTTTACGGCAGCCAGCCCGAACGTGTTGTCCGCTTTTATCTTGATATTTTTAATGCAAAGGGGTTTCAATACACCGCTCAAAGTGTCTGGTTTCGGGAAGCTTTTTACAACGAACCGGTTGAAATCGGCGCTTATGATGCAGCCAACAACTACATAATGACTCGTGACCGCCGCAAAGCTTATATCAAATTAGATTGCGACCCAAACAGCGGGGACTGGCCAGAGCAGGGCGCCCATCCCGATGACCTTTTGTATGGAGTGGAATTTACCTTGTTTGGTTCGGGCGTCTATCTTTTCCTAACCGGGGAAGTTGGCGTTCAACGCTGGAAATTATCGGAGCAATTCGATCATTTATACTCAATAATCGTTGACACTCAGGTTTTTGAAACACCAGAAGGCATTCACCGACGCGATTTTTACATCCTACAGCCGCCCCGCCGAACGTACGAGCCTCCCATACTACGGGATTCCGAATACAAAATTAACCGAGAAGTCGGCAAGCAATCACTTAGTGACTTCCTGCTCGACGTGCTCGAAACCAATTTTTTAGCAAACCTAAACAGCTTATTGCAATAAAAGCGATTCTTTATTCCGAAACATCAAATTGCCTGGTGATTAAAGGGTTGCAGCACCATTTCCGAAACCACGCCCGACGAAGGCTGCTGACACAGAAACCAGATCGCCCGCGCCGCTTCGTGCGCATTGACAAACTTTTCGCGATTGACGCGCAGGTCTATCTCGTCCCAAAATGGCGTATCGGTGCCCCCAAGGTACACATTCGTGATCCGCACTTCGGTGCGCTTCAGCTCTTCACGAATGGATTTTAGCATGCCGTCCAGCCCGTATTTGGAAGCCGCGTAGGCAGCGGCGCCCGCCATTGGAGTTTTGCCGAGTACACCGGGAAGGTTGATAATCAAGCCCTTTTTTGCCTCTTTCATCGGCGGCAGAAAAGACTTGAGCAAGTGAAATGTGCCTTTCAGATTGACATCAATCACCTTATTAAAATCTTCGTAACTCAGAGTTTCGAACGGATGGATGATACCAACGCCCGCCGCGTTGATCAGAATGTCCAGATGTTCGATCCTGGCGTGGATTTGCTGCGCAACCTGCTCTATTTCCGCCGGTTTGGTAATATCCGCCACAAATGTCTGATCGGCAGGAACGCCATTGGCAGCCGCAATTTCGCTAAGTTTGTCAGCATTGCGCCCCAGCAAAAAGACATTTGCCTGGCTGTTTTTGACAAGTCGGGCAGTTTCTGCGCCGATACCGCCAGTAGCCCCTACAATCAATACCTTTTTATTTGCCAAAATCTCCATATCTACTGATGCAAACAATTAATAATCAACAATTAGAATTTTATTTAATCGCCTGTAAGAATTCCGCTCTGACGTTTTCATTGAGGAATTTACCGCTGAATTCAGTGGTAATCGTTGAGCTATGATCGTGCTCTACACCGCGCATTTTCACGCACATATGATCCGCTTCGATATACACTGCTACATCTTCCGTTTTGAGCACTTTTTTTAGCTCATTGGCAATTTGCACTGTCAGGCGCTCCTGTACCTGCGGGCGACGTGCGTAATAATCCACAATACGGTTGAGTTTTGACAAACCGATTACCTTACCGGTTGAAATGTAAGCAATATGCGCCTTGCCGACGATCGGCAAGAAATGATGCTCGCAGAATGATTTGACCGTGATATTTTTTTCTACCAGCATTTGACGATACTGGTATTTATTGTCAAAAAGAGAGATAGAGGGCTTGTTTTCAGGATTCAATCCATAAAAAATTTCTTTTACAAACATCTTCGCGACACGCTTGGGCGTACCTTTGAGCGAATCGTCTGTAAGGTCCAAACCCAAGATATCCATTATTTCGTGAAAACGCTCCTCGATCAACGCCACTTTTTCTTCATCGGTAAGCTCGAAAGCATTGGGCTTCAGCGGTGTTTCATAATCTGGTTCATGCAGTTGTTTTACCTTGCTATTCAGTATCTTTGCTGTGCCGTTTCCATTCGGTTTTCCATTGGAAGCATAATTGGGCGAAATCATACAATAATTTTTGAATTTTTTGAATTTTAAGAAACTAAAAACGTAAGGCTAACCAATTTGCGGCGTATTTTGTTTAAATTTTTATCGAAGTTAATTTCATAAAATATTAATAAACAATGTATTATAAAATTGCCCTATTTTTTTTTATTACTACTTTAACATTCTCGTGTCGTCTGGCTAATAAAGAACCGGAAACGAATGATTGCAAATACGGCATCCCCACCGCCATTTTTCAGAAAAATCAACCAAACGTGGAAATGCACTCCTTTCGGGCAAGCGAAACCGAAGGAACCGAAATTGTGCGGTTCAGCAACGGCGTGGTTCTGACACTACTGCAAAGCGGCTGCAACAACATCCGCCAGGAGTTCCGGTTTGAGTTTCCGACAGCGCCCGAAACTGACCAACCACAATACTGGATTGCCCAATCCATCAATCTTTTGCGTATGCTGGGCAGTATGGGGCCGGATTATCAGGTATTTTCGATGTGGGCACAGGCGATTGAGGCACGCGCCAAGGAAATTAAACTGGCGGAAACATTAGAGTTGCAACAGGGATTTTATACGCGTATTGATCGCATCGCTGGCGCCAACAATGCCACTCTTGTGATTACACTTTCGGACATGCCGTAATTTTTTTGCGATCCATCCTTTTTTCAAAATGCCTTGTTTTTAGAGCCAAACAATCGAATTGCAATATCAGTTAAAATATTTTTATCTTTTTAAAATTTTGAAAATCATATTTTTAAGCAAAAGAATGATATCAACTTGTGCGTTTTTTTTCGACGAAAAATTATTCAAAATTTTTGCCTCGTAAGGTCAGAATTCATACCTTTACAATCGCCTTAAGTAATAACACAGATGAGAATAGGGTACAATATATCGGCTGGTTTTTCTATCCTTGCTGCTCCTGCCAAATCACTGGGGAGATTCAAAACCGCTTAGTTATATAGGAAGTTGAGTACTTCCGCCCGGTGTGGAATAAAGTGTACACTTTATAAAAGTAAATTAGTATCAGTAAGTTAGGCAAGCTCTGTTGCGGAATTCTGCGACAGAGTTTTTTATTTTGACAAAAGTTGTTGAATTGGCTATATTTGCGCCGTTTCCAAAAACAAGGAATATGGAGTGGGTGTTGGAGGAGATAGAAATCAATCACCTTAAAAAATTTCATGTTGTATGAACTATGATTTGATAGTGATCGGAAGCGGCCCTGGCGGTTATGTGGCTGCGATCCGCGCCTCTCAGTTGGGCTTAAAAACAGCAGTTGTAGAGCGTGAATCGCTCGGTGGAATTTGCCTGAACTGGGGCTGCATCCCGACCAAAGCATTGCTGAAAAGCGCTCAGGTGTTCGAATATATTTCGCACGCCGAAGAGTATGGCATTAAAGTGAGTAACGCCGAAGTGGATTTTGGCGGAATGATCAAACGCAGTCGCGGTGTTGCAGATGGCATGAGCAAAGGTGTCAATTTCCTGATGCGGAAAAATAAAATTGACATTATTAATGGCACTGGTAAACTACTGCGTGGCAAAAAAGTAGAAGTAACCGACGCCAGTGGCAGTAAAAAGGAATATACAGCGCAGCACATCATTATTGCTACGGGTGGTCGAGCAAAAGAACTACCAAATCTGCCCATTGACGGCAAAAAAATCATCGAATATCGCAAAGCAATGTCGCTGGAAAAGCAGCCAAAATCTATGGTTGTGGTTGGTGCCGGTGCTATTGGCGTAGAGTTCGCCTATTTCTACCATTCGATTGGTACGGAAGTGACCATTGTCGAGTTTTTGGAGCAAGGTCTGGTACCGCGTGAAGATGAAGAAATCTCCAAAGAATTGACAAAAATATACACCAAAAGCGGCATTCGCGTTTTGGCAAATACCTCGGTAGAATCCGTAGATACCAGCGGCAAAGAATGTAAAGTATTGGTAAAAAGTCGCAAAGACGGAAAAACCGAAGAGATCAAGTGCGATGTAGTACTCTCAGCTGCTGGCGTAACGCCAAACATCGAAAATATCGGGTTGGAGGAATTGGGTATCACCACCGAACGCGGACTGATTAAAGTAGATGAATTCTATCGTACGAATGTGCCGGGTATTTATGCGATCGGCGATGTGGTGCCAGGTCCTGCGCTGGCGCATGTAGCGAGCGCAGAAGGGATTACCTGTGTTGAAAAAATTGCCGGCTTAAGTCCGGAACCGATTAATTACAACAACATTCCATCCTGTACCTATTGCAGCCCGGAAATTGCATCCGTTGGTTACACAGAAAAAGCCGCCAAAGAAGCCGGTTATGAAGTAAAGGTGGGCAAATTCCCATTTTCGGCATCGGGTAAAGCCAGCGCTGCCGGCGCTAAGGCTGGTTTTGCAAAAGTAATCTTCGATGCCAAATACGGAGAATTTCTGGGAGCGCACCTGATCGGTGCCAACGTTACAGAAATGATTGCAGAAGTGGTTGCTGCACGCAAATTGGAAACTACGGGACATGAAATCATTAAGTCTGTGCATCCACACCCCACCATGAGTGAAGCAATTATGGAAGCCGCCGCCGCCGCCTATGGCGAGGTGATCCACATCTAACGATACGCACGCAAGGGTTCAATTCCGGTTGAGCCCTTGTATTTAACTCGAAATCTTTCGGAATCCTTCAAATATCTTTTCAATCAATCGTTTGTCGGAAGTAATAATGTCGGCGGTGCCCGTCATTTCCTGAGCAGGCTCAATTTTTTTGCCACGGGTGGTCACGAGTCCACTTGGAAAATCTATCTGCACCGGAATAGTACCACCGCTCGGAATCTTACCTTTCCACCTTACCCGACCAATCACCGCTCCATATTCATAGAATGGATAACTTTTAAACTTGACAACCACCTGTTGACCTGTATCTACCTTGCCCGAACCATCAAGGCTGAGAGACATGACGCCAATTGTTTCGGTGGTTTCAGTAGGAACAACAGACAACAACTCGGTCTCCTTGAGCACGAATTGTTGTTCGCTGATATTGACATCCTTATTTGTAAACGCGACCATCCCTTTGACCGGAGCCACCACCAAATAGTGTTTTTTCCAGGCTTCAACGGCTTCTTGCATCTGAATAAAACTGGCGGTCAGCGCTTCGAGTGCATTGCCGCTCCCCCCTCGCGAATCCATCCGAACCCCACGAATTTCGCTCCGAAGCATCTGGATATCAAATTGTTTGCTTTTTGTATCAGAAATCACGCCTTGCCGGTCACGCTCCAGCGTGCGCAAAGCATCCTGGGTATCTCGCAATTGCCGCAGGGTAATTTTTCGCTCCTGATATAATTTTTGCTGTTGCGAAGCGCGAATGCTCAGAGCCTCGATCTGATCCTGAAGCTGCAGCTGTTCTCGGTTATTGTCCTTGATTTCCTGCTCCAGCCTGGAAATTCTTTTTTCTTTTTCCCGGATGCTCGTCCGTCCCGAACGATTAGAAACTGCCTGCCGGTATTCTTCCTGTTTATTGATAAATTCGTAAACGCGATTTTGAATATCTCCCAACAGCAGATTAGTAGGCGGATCAAAAGCCAGCAAAGAAGAATCGTAAGGTTCCTTTACAAGATCCAGCATCGTCTCAAAAGTCATGACATCATCCACATTAGCGGTACTGCGAAAGGAAAGCAAAGCCGCGCCGCTATCCACGATTTGCTCATTGCGTACCAATACACGATCAATCGTGCCGGAGTTTTCGGCAAACAATTTCCTGAGCGGCTCGGTCGAAGTTACTTTGATCTCGCTGTTGACTACATCGGGGTATTTAATCCAATAGAAAAGCCACACCAGCACGACAAATGCCATCAGCGCCACCATAGTACCCCAGCGTACCAACCAGCTTGGAGGCGTCCCCAAGATTTCCTGCACTTCTTCACTCCTGATTTCTATATCGTCCTTGTATTGCGGCATGATTTGTTACACAATGCTTTTTTATGTGATAAAAGTTATCGCATTTCGCTTTTTCATAATACTATGCACCCAATTCCAACTGATTGCGAATCAATTGATAATAGGCGCCTCGCAGGTAGGTCAATTCATCGTGCGTGCCTTGCTCAACCACTTCGCCGCCTTCCAGTACCACAATATTATCAGCATTTACAACGGTGCTCAATCGGTGCGCCACGATCACAACCGTACGATAGCGGAAAAACTCTTCCAGATTTTCCATGATGAGCATTTCATTATAAGCGTCTAATGCCGTTGTCGCTTCATCAAAAAAGATGTATTCGGGATTTTTGTACACTGCCCGTGCGATCAACAAACGTTGCTTTTGTCCCTGGCTCAAACCGGCGCCATCCTGTCCGATTCTTGTATTGTACCCCAGCGGCAGGGATTCAACATAATTCTGAATATTGGCGACTTTGACGGCCTTTAGCAGCTTTTGCTTGTCAATAATTTCATCCCCCAGAGCGATGTTATGAGCAATGGTGTCGTTGAAAATATAGCCATCCTGCATGACCACGCCACACTGGTTTCGCCACATACGGGTCTGAATACTGGTTAAATTCACATCGCCTACCCGAATATTGCCCTCCACTGGTTGATAGAAATTGAGCAATAGCTTTACCATAGTCGTTTTGCCGCTTCCACTGCTACCTACAATCGCCGTTGTTTTGCCACGGGGAATGCGTATATTGATTTTGCGCAGTACCATTGGCGAGTAAGGACCCTCGTATTGGAACGACACATTTTCCATTACCAAATCACCGTATTCTGGCAATAGCGTAATCTTTTCCGATGGATTTTCTTCATTTTCTTTGGTATGAATTTCATTCATCCGCTCCAGGCTGATACGAGCTTCCTGCAACGAGCGAATAAATTCTACCAATTGATTGAGCGGAGCATTAAGTTGACCGACAATATATTGCACTGCTACCAGCATGCCCAGCGTCATATCTTCTTTGATAACAGCCTGAGCGACAATAAAAGTAATAAGTACGTTTTTAGCTTCGTTGATAAATACGGCTCCCGACCGCTGCAATTGCTCGATCCGCAGAGAGCTTAAGCCGGTACGAAATAATTTTGCTTGAATGCGTTCCCACGCCCAGCGTTTTTGCTTCTCCGCGTTGTGCAGCTTAATTTCCTGCATTCCGTTGATCAGTTCAATCAAACTGCTTTGATTTTCTGCCGATTGGTCAAATCGTTTGTAATCCAGCTCGCGGCGCCGGCGCATAAAAAACAGAACCCAGGCAATATTGAGTGCAGTACCCGCAAAAAATACGACAAAAACAATGGGTTCCCACAAGATTAATACGGCGGCAAAAGCAATAAAATTAAAAAACGAAAAAACCGAGATCAACGTTGTGGACGAGAAAAATCGCTGCACCCGTTCATGGTCGGCAATGCGCTGCATCAAATCCCCCGTCATCCGACTATCGAAAAAGCGAAGCGGCAGTTTGGTCAGTTTGATCAGAAAATCGGAAATCAGGCTGATATTGACCCGCACCCCAACGTGCAGTAAAATCCAACTTCGGAAAAATTCGATCGCTACCTGTGTCGCAAACAATACCAATTGCGCCACCAAAACCAGCGTGATAAAGGAGACATCCAGCGTATTGATGCCTACGTCAACAATGGCTTTGATCAGAAACGGGAATATCAATTGCAGAATGCTGCCCAGCAGCAGTCCTAACACCAATTGACCAATCAGATTTTGGTATTTCCGAAAATAAGAAAGCACGTACCCCCAACCCGCTTTGTTCACCTGCCCCTCGTCGCGATCGTAAAACTCAGGCGTTGGCTCCAGCAACAATAGCACGCCCAGGCTCTCGCCATCCTCCTGCTCGTCTTCATCAATCCAGTTTTCTAAAAATTCTTCTTTAGTAAGCTTAAACTGTCCGACCGCAGGATCAGCAATCCATACGTAGCTTTTGCTGGCTCGATACACTACCACAAAGTGGTCCTGATTCCAATGCGCAATACAAGGCAAAGGAATATCTTTGATCAATCGGTCGTAGGTTGTTTTTACCGCAAGCGATTGCAGTCCGATATGTTCGGCGGCATCGCTGATTCCCAGCAAAGTAACCCCCTGCTTGCCCATGTAGGTCATTTCGCGCAGTTGCTCCAAAGAGTAATACCTGCCGTAATGCCGGGCAATCATGCGAAGGCAGGTAGCGCCACAGTCCATGGCATCTAATTGCTGGTAAAATGGAAAATTTCTTGGCATAACAACCTGCTGTCCTCTCTTTTATTGTTTTCGAGGATGTTTGCTTATCTGCTGTAAATGATTATTCACCCCAATCTAAAAATAAAATTCCCTCTTTTTCTGTAATTTAGACTTACTTGCAAGTTATTAACAAAACAACTACAAATACAAAGTTTTACGCAAGTTTTTTCTATTTAGATGTTAAAAATTCAGATAAGTCACATTTTCGGACTAATTTTTCTGCAAATTTTTCCATCATTATATCTAATATACAACATTCAACAACAAAATAACAGAAAATACTATTATGTTCAATAGCTTCCTGTCGGTCGTCACGGTGATTCATTTTCCTTATGAAGCCAGTGTTTTATCAAAATTGCTGACCAACCTCTATCCTATTTTGAAAGAAAATTTTGCTGATTATGAAATTATTTTGGTGAATAATCACACCGAAACCAACATTGACGCACTGATTGAGCCGCTCGCCGACGACCTCAAACACAATATTTTTCTATTGAACCTCTCCGCTGCTACTATTCGCAATCATGCAATTGTGGCGGGCTTAGATCGCGCCAACGGCGATTACACGGTTATCTTCGAATCTTCTTTATATGAAATGCCGGAATTAATTTTGGCGTTATTTAAACAAACCCAGCGCGGATACGACATTGTCTATCTGCGTGCCCGCGAACGCAAAATACCTCGGCAGTATCGCCTCCTGCATCATCTTTTCTATGTTATTATGCAAAAATATTCTAATCTGAAAGTGGACGAGAAAGCCCTGGACACGCGCATTATTTCGCGCCGGGCGCTCAATTCGGTGCTGCGTCTGCGTGAAAACCTGCGCTACATGAAGGCAATTTATTCGCTGGTGGGTTACAGCACTTCCCATATCGAAATTGACACTGCGCAAAGCCAGGATGAAGAGCGTTTTTCGGAGCGTTTTCGCACTTCGCTGGTAGCAATTACTTCCTATACTTCTTTTCTCCGCACTTTATTGCTATGGATTTTTATTTTTTCATTTATCTTTTTGATAGGCGTTATTATTAATGCCTTGAAAGTAAAGCTCACCGGCATTGACCTATTTGGCAACCTCGGCGAGCCTTCCTCTGGCTGGACTTTTCTCGTCGTTCTCATTGCGGTTTTTTTCGCCGTTACCTGTCTGAATCTTTATATCATGTCTATCTATTTATCAAACATTTACAGCGAAATTAAACAACGCCCGTTATACATCATAGAATCGGTAAAGCGATTTTAGACAACCTCCAACGCTTGCTCCAAATCCTCGATCAGCCAGTCGGGATCTTCCAAGCCAATGTAAAAACGCAATAAATTCCAGGGCACGAGCGAATCCGGGCGACCAGGAATGTTGTAAAATCCTGCGCTCGGTAGTACCAGCGACTCGTAGCCACCCCACGAAACTGCCAGTAAAAACCGCTCCAAACGATGGAAAAATGCCTCCGCTTTTTGTATGGAATCCGCCTTGAGATACGCCGAAAACAAGCCGCCCGCGCCACTCATCTGTCGTTTTGCCAACTCGTGCTGCGGGAAGGACGGCAGCCAGGGATACAACACCCGCTCTACTTTAGGATGCTTTTCAAGATATTGCGTGATTTTCAAAGTGCTGGCAAAACTACGCTGCACGCGCAATTCGAGTGTGCGAAGCCCCCGCAGGACCAGCGCTGCATCGTGCGGTGAAATGATGCCGCCCAGAGTCATAAATTCCGTATCAAAAATTTGTTGAATCATGGCTTTACTACTACAAATAACACCCACCACCACATCGCTGTGGCCGTTGAGGTACTTGGTGCCGGAATGTACCACAATGTCAATCCCCAGTTTGATTGGCTGCTGAAAAAGCGGCGAGCAATAACTATTGTCAATGCAGGTCACGATACCTTTTGATTTTGCCAATTTGGCGCAAGCCGCCAGATCTTGCAATTCAAACGTCAGTGAATTGGGGCTTTCCAGATAGAGTAGCTTAGTATTCGATTGAATCGCTTGTTCAATGTTATTGATATCTCGACCATCCACGAATGTACATGTTACCTCAAATCTTGGCAAAAGCCTGGTCAGGAGCACTTTCGTCCAGGAATAAGGTGCTTCCACGCACACCACATGATCGCCCGCGCTCACATTCGCAATCACGGCGTTCGCCACGGCAGCAGCCCCGCTTGCCAACACGAGCGCATCTTCTGCGCCTTCCAGCGCGGCAAGTTTCTGACGCAAAATATCAACGGTAGGATTGTTACCCCGTGTGTAAATGTGGTGCTCCAGTTCATTGATAAACGCTTGTCGGAATTCGTCCAGGGTTTTAAAAGCAAAATTGCTGGTCTGAATGATGGGCGGCGCTACGGCATTAAAATATTGCGCACGATCTTCGCCGAGATGCGTCAGGATGTCGCTGAGATGCATATTTTTTTGCTCGCAATGTAAAAAGTTTCGAGCATAAAAATGGCTCGATGCGCTACTTTTAGCCATCAAGCCATCTGAAAAGTGTTTACCCAAAAAA
>CAZQTF010000018.1:0-26876 GCA_964596135.1 uncultured Saprospiraceae bacterium
GTTCTGGTGAAGGGCACTTCAACCGGTACCGTGACCGACATTGATGGCAATTATACGGTAAACGCACCGGAGGGCGCTACCACGCTCGTTTTTTCCTACACAGGCTTTGACACTCAGGAAATCGCGATCGGGACGTCCGATGTCATAGATGTCACTATGACTTCTGGTATTACGCTACAAGACATTGTGGTGGTGGGTTATGGCGAACAGAGCGAACGCTTCAAAGTGCAAAGCGTAGCTCAGGTAGGCGCCGAGAAATTACAGAACCGCCCGCTCGTTGGCCCGCAAGAGCTACTGCAAGGGCAAGCGGCTGGTGTACAGATGGTCAGTAATGGCGGTATTCTTGGCTCAAACGCTACAGTACGTATTCGGGGCGCTGCCTCGATCAATGCCGGTGGTGATCCGCTGTATGTAGTGGATGGTGTACCACTGAACGATGGTACGTACTCTAATGGTCAGGGTGGTGCTGCACTCAACCCATTGGCAGACATCAACCCGAACGACATCGAATCTATTTCGGTATTAAAAGACGCCGCCGCAGCTGCTATCTACGGCTCCCGTGGTTCTAATGGGGTGATTCTGATCACCACCAAAAAAGGGAAAGCTGGAGTCAATAGAATCAATGCTGAATTTTACACGGGTTGGTCGGAGCCAACCTATACGCTCGACATGATGAACGCCGATGAGTTCCGCAAGTTTGAAAAGGAATATAACAACCGGACCTTCCCGGAAACGGGTTTTAACTGGCCCGAAGCCGTGCTGCAAACAGGTCGAATCAACTCATACACGCTCAATTTTGCCGGTGGCAACGACGTAACGCAGTACTATCTTGGTGGTTCTTTCCTGAACCAATCCAACTATGCCATTGGCAACGAATTGGATCGTTTGAACGGTCGTTTGAACTTCAAGCACACTTTCTCTAAGAAATTTCGCTTTGGCGCCAACGTCGGTGTAACCCGTTCGGTGAATGACCGTATCGGTTCAGAAAACAACACGTTTGCTCCGCTGACGTCTGCTTATTTGCAGTTGCCAACGGTTAGTCCTTATGATGCAAACGGAAATTTTGTCAACACTGGTTTTATCGCCAACGTATTAGCAATCGAAGCGCTTTCTATCAATGAGTTGATTACGGATCGCCTCACAACCAACGCTTACCTGCAATTCGATCTGATGGAAGGGCTTACGTTAAAAACAGACTGGGGCGTGGACAACATTTCTACCACGGAAACATCTCGTAACCCGGATATCGTATCCCCTGGTGGTAATGCATCCAATAACATTCGCAGAGATAACAAGTGGCTGACCACCAACACGATCAATTTCGATAAACAATTTGGCGAACATGCCATCAACGCAGTTGCTGGTTTCAGCTACGAAACGGCGCTGTTTGACCAGACGGTTGTTTCTGGTAGTAATTTCGCGGCGGACGCTCTGCGCAACGTTGCCTCAGCAGCTACACCTACAACTACTTTTGCGAGCCGCACTGAGTGGGCGCTGTTATCGCAGTTCTTCCGGGCCAATTATCGCCTGAAAGACCGTTACATTTTGGAGGGCGCTGTTCGCCGGGATGGTTCTTCGCGCTTCGGCGAAGACAATCGCTACGGTATTTTCTGGGCAGTGTCCGGAGGCTGGATTCTGTCGGAAGAAGCTTTCCTGAAAGATGTTTCCTTTATTAATACGATGAAATTGAGCGCCAGCTACGGTACCACGGGTAATGACCGCATCGGTAATTTCTCCTCATTGGGTCTGTATGGTAGTGGTATTGCTTTTGACTATGCTGGTCTGCCGGGTATTGGCCCTACTCAGCCGGCTAACCCCGCATTAAAGTGGGAAGAAACCGCACAGTTCGATATCGGACTCTCGGTTGAAATGTTCAATCGCCGCCTGGCTGTAGATGTCAACTATTATATTAAGAATACCACAGACATGTTGCTGGATTTCCAGTTGGCAGATGTAAACGGTTTCTCTGTATTGACACAGAATGCCGGTGAAATGCAAAACCGGGGTATTGATTTGAATATCGAAACGGTGAATATTCGTACTTCGGGCGGTTTTGAATGGACTACTAACCTGAATATTGGTTTCCTTGAGAACGAGGTGACTTCACTTCCAGGCGCTGCGCTCGACGCACAAGGCAACCGCTTTGTCGGTGGCAACAACCAACGCGCCGTAGAAGGCTATTCCGTTAACACGTTCTACCTGCCTCGCTATGTGGGTATCAACTCCAGCAATGGTAATGCCGAATATTTAGACGTAAACGGTAATGTCGTAAATGCTCCGCTTGCAGCTAACCGCGTAATTGTTGGCTCTGCCATTCCAGATTTTACGGGTGGTTTTACCAACAACTTTAGCTATAAAGGTTTCGATTTGGGTGTTTTCTTCAACTTCACCTACGGTAATGAAGTATATATTGGCGACTTTGCCTTTACCGAAAACCCGGTTGGTGGCTTCAACAAAGCCCGTGTGTTGCTGAATTACTGGACGGAGAACAACAAAGAAAATGCCTTTGCTCCGGCAGCAACCAGCCCGACCAAAAATACTTTCGGTCAGGCTTCTACTCGTCTCCTGCTGGATGGCTCCTTCCTGCGTCTGCGCAACCTGACGCTGGGTTATACCCTGCCGGCAAACAAAGTGAATGCAAAATTCTTCCAGAGTGCCCGCATTTATGTGATGGGACAAAACCTGTGGACACTTCGCGCTGATGAAGACCTGTGGAAAAACAGAGCACAAGACCCGGAAGTAGGCTATGCTTCCAGCAATACTTTCCAGGGACAGTCTTTCTTCACACCGCCGCAGGCAAAAATTATTACGGTAGGTTTGAATGCAACATTCTAATTTGTTAAACCAAAAATGCTTGAAGAAATGAAAAAATTCAAATATATTCTTCTGCTCCCGCTGTTGCTGGCATTTACTGCCTGCGACGATTTGCTGGATGTCGAACCCGAGCAGTCGCTTTCCATCCCTAGTGCTTTTGCCAATGAAAAAACAGCATTTGCTTCTTTAGTGGGAGTTTACAGTGCCGCACAAGATTTGGATGTGTTGGGCGGTTTGTATGCCGTTATCTCTGATTATCAGTCGGATAACGCCAAATTTGTTGGTTCTTTCCCCACATTACAGGATATCAACAACTACGTTACTCTATCGGATAATACCAGTATCCGTTCCATTTGGCAGGATCATTATCGTGCTATTCTGGGCGCCAACGCGGTTATTGCCAATGTACCGAATGTAGATGACGCAGGCTTTACCGATGCCGAGCGCAGTCAGTTTATCGCCGAAGCAAAGTTCATGCGTGGTTTGCTTTACTTCAATCTGGTCAATCTATTTGGTCAGCCTTACAATGTTTCCAATGGCAATACCCCGGGTGTACCGCTGGTGCTTACACCCGATATCTTCGATGGCAAGCAGATTCTTCCGGCAAGAAATACCGTAGCCGAAGTGTATGCGCAAATCGAAAAAGACTTTCTGGAAGCGCTGCCGGATGTCCCTGCTAATTACGCAGCAGCCGACCAAACTCGTGGTCGTGCTACTCAAGGTGCTGTAAACGGCTTGTTGAGCCGTTTGTATCTGTACAAAGGCGATATGGCAAAAACAATTCAGTACGCAGATGCAGTGTTGGCTAACAAGACTTTGTACGGACTTGCTCCTGATTACTCCTTCTACGATGCCAACTCTGTAGAAGATGTATTCTCTATTCAAATGACTACGACCGACAACTCTCGCACAGGCTCCGGTGGCTGGGGCGGCTACCACTTACCTGCCAACCGGGGTGGTCGGGGCGACCAGACCTTCTCAGCAGACCTGCTGGCAGCATTTGATCAGGCAAATGATAAGCGCTTTACTACTTTGACTTTCAAAGCGAAAGATGCCGCTGGCAATGATGCGACGTTCATTAACAAATACAAAGATGGTGTAACCAATGCAGATAATTCGCCGATTATGCGCGTCACGGAAGTAACGCTCAACAAAGCAGAAGCACTGGTAAAAAGTACCAACAGCGTAAATGAAGAGGCAATCTTGCTGCTTAATCCGCTGTTGGCGAGAGCTGGCCTTCCAACGGTAAGCGCTGCTGATTTCGCAGATGCAAACGCGCTGCTGGATCGTATCCTGCTGGAAAGACGCAAAGAATTGTGCTTCGAAGGTCACCGTCGCATGGATCTTCTGCGCAATGGCAAGCCGCTGCGTACAACCGGTGCCGGTGCTGGCATCTCTAATCCTGGCGATCCCAAGGTTGTGCTGCCAATTCCCCAGCGCGATATTGACCTGGGTTCTTCCTTGCCTCAGAATGCAGGTTACTAATTTTGTACAAAATTGACCTTCCGTTTGCACGGAATGGCTGACAATAACAGAAAAGGCGTTTTCCCTTCGAGGAAAGCGTCTTTTTTTTATTTTTGGCAAAACAGTGGAAAAAGAATGTCTAAAAAACAAACAACCAAAAAATCAAGGCAACCTTCCTTTCAGCGCCCGCGCCGTTGGGCTTTATGGCTTGTTCTTTTTACCTTGATTGCATTTGTAATCGGAATTATTTTCACTGCCATGCCAGGTTGGAAAAACACACCGTCGGGACCTCGCTTTCAAAAAGAAGGCGAATTGCAATTTTTGAGCGCCGAAGGACGCTCTCTTCAAACAATAGACATAGAAATTGCTGACAATGAAATGGATCAGGCACGCGGGCTGATGTGGCGAAAATCAATGGAAGAAAACCAGGGTATGTTGTTTATTATGGCTCGCCAGGAAGAACAATCATTTTGGATGCTAAATACTTACATCCCCCTGGACATTATCTTTGTAAATGACCAATTCGAAATAGTCAAGATCAGAACCAATACCAAACCTCAGTCACTCGATCAGATTACTTCAGAGCGTCCCGCCCTTTATGTAGTTGAAGTCAATGCAGGATTTTGTGAAAAATTTGGGATAAAAGAAGGCGATACGATTCGATTTGAAAAGAAGTAGCTCCGATTGGGCAATCAGAGCTACTTCAATGGCGATTAATAACCATCTTTCTTCTTAGTGGCAGCACCCGAAGGTGGATCCATTTCTACATCGTCGCCGGTAGCTACCCTAAACTCTACCCGACGGTTCATATAGCTGCTGGCGGAAGGTACCAGTGCTTCCTGCTGGCCTTTCCAGTGTAAGATTAATCTTCCCCTGCCAATGCCATGATTTTCTACCAGGTGATTGGCTACTGCTTCAGCCCTCTGATACGATAAAGCATTATTTGCTTCTTCCGACCCCGTAGCATCCGTGTGCCCGGTAATAACCAGACGCAAATTCGGGTTGCTTTTCATCATGCGGGCGATACCTGCCAGGGTACCGTAATCCGAGTACTTGATCGAAGCGCTTTCATTGCCAAAATGAATCATGGGCAAGAACCAATCAGCTACAGCGCTTGCAGATTCTGTCAGTTTATAATCCCGAAGCATTTCATCCACGATTTCGCGCACCCGGTCTTCCGTCACACCGCCGGCGCCCGGTCTTACCGCCGGATTTGGGTTTTCAACTACGCCATCGGCGCTTACTACTTCGCCGGCTCGTGGCGGATTATAAGGTTCCCGATCTTTGAAATCAGCCACGCCGTCGCGGTCGCTATCCAGGGTACGCCCTTTGGTATCTACTGGAGCATCGGGCGGTGTATCGGCTTCCTGGTCAATAGCATCAATGACGCCGTCTCCATCGGAATCCTTGATCGCCACATCCTGCTTTTTCTGCCCCTCTTTCACCTGCTCCAGCACCACTTCCAGAGGATTCACCCAATAAAGCGGTTCGGAGTTGTTAGAGCCGCCAATATTGAAATTCAGCCGCAGGTTAGTGTATTGAAGAATGTCGCCGAAGCCCGTGCGCTCGCCTTGTTCGTCCCGGTCAAAGCCATCGATTAGATCGCCCCGGCTGCCTAGAGCCATCATTGCCTGGTGGTCCACTCCCACATTAAAACGCTTGCCCACGCGCACAGCCAAACCAAGCGCAGCCGCAATCTGGGGGGTGATTTCGCGTTTCAGAGCTAAAAAAGGTTTGCGATCGGGAGGCACAATTTTATTTACCTCAAAATAGCTGGCGCCTGCCCCAGCGCCTACATAAAGGCTTAATTTGCGAACGGGTTGATTCCACCGCAAGCTATTCAGATTAATCAATCCGAAAACGGTAGCGCTCAGCCAGTTATTTTCAAAATTTCGCAGCGAATCAAAAGCAGTTCCGTTAAAAGAACCATACAATGCCTCACCCCGAAGTGAAAATATGTAATCCAGTGATTTGCGCACATGCAAACCTGCGCCGTAGCCGCCTTGCGTAGCCACATCACCCGTATTAAACAAGTAACCTCCGTGTGCGCCAACCTCCCACATATTGTTAGGGGTAGGTTTGGAACTGCTGGAGGTATTGCTGTTTTTCTCACTTTTGCTTTTCTGCGCCCAGGCGATGCTTGCTACCATTAGCAAGAAAGCAAACAAAATAGTACGTTTTACTGCCATAGTCATAGGGGATTATTTCAAATATAAAGTTAATGGGATATTATTTCTTTTTGATAATAGCCAGGCTTGAATTGTGGGTTTCTTGTATGATTTGTTATTGGTCGCTTTTATTAATGAAAGCGTGCAGGGTTTCACAATACTTTGAGCGATCGAATCACCAATCGCTTCAAGCAGTTTTATTGGATGTTTGATTAACATAGATAGCGCCAGCCACAAAAATACCTTTTATTTTCACTTGGTACAAATAATTTTTTCAGATGAAACCATCATCACCATTGTTTTTACGCAAAACCTTGTAAAAAGTTGCACAGTGAGCCCAAGTTGCCACCTCACTTTGATACATGCCATCGTCATTTTTCCGTTTTAAAAAAACACGCAAAAATAAATCTTCACAAATGATTTCAAAGGAATCTTTACATTTGTACAAAACCAGTACAATCTCCGGAAGTCATGCTTGAAAATTGGCTGAAGCCCCTACAAATAGAAGATTTTTCTCTGGAAGATGCCCCAAATTATCAATTTGGGAAAAATATTAAAATTTACACCGGACAGTTGCCGGATCTGAAAGACACGCAAATAGCACTCATCGGCATAGGCGAAGAAGATGCCAATACGATACGCCGTGCACTGTACCGGATGAGTTTTCCATTTGCCAATCTGAAAATCGCCGATCTGGGCAATATGCGTAAAAGCGATCCGGCGTTCCCCATTCCTCTACTCAAAGAACTCATTGACAGTCAGATTGTTCCGATTATTGTTAGCGCGGATTCGCGGCATATTCTTTCGCAGTACAAAGCTTTTCAGAACCTTCTGTCACATGTAAGTCTGGCGGTTATAGACGAGCGCATCCGCCTCGACGAAAATGACAAAACCAACGAAGCCCAATATCTGAACGACATTCTGCTGAATACCCGCTCCCGGCTCTATCACCTGAGCATGGTTGGGTGCCAGACGCACTATACCAATCCGGCAGCGTTCAATTATTTGGAAAAAAACACATATGACTGCCTCCGGCTCGGCAATGCACGCGCTGATCTGGCAGAAGCAGAGCCGCTGATTCGCGATGCCGATCTCACTGTTTTTCATCTGGCAGCAATCCGCCAAGCTGACGCCCCCGGTCAAAACGAGCCTACACCAACTGGTTTTAGTGTAGATGAAGCCTGCCAGATTTCCCGCTACGCCGGTATGAGTGACAAGCTGAGGGCTTACGGCATTTTTGGGTTTCAACAGGCACTGGATCACCGAATGCAAACGGCGCAGGTCGTTGCTCAAATGGTGTGGTATTTTATAGAAGGCTTTGCCAACCGCAAAAATGATTTTCCGGTCTCCACAGATGGCTTGATGGAATACATCGTAGATTTCAAACAAATGGATTATCAACTCACGTTCTGGAAAAGTCAGCGCAGTAGTCGCTGGTGGATGCAGGTGCCTGTCAAAATTGGCAAAAAATACCACCGACACCGCTTGATTCCCTGCTCTTACAACGATTACAAACTCGCCTGCCAGGATGAATTGCCGGAAAGGCTTCTAAACGCTTATAAACGTTTTTTGTAAACCCATAGTCAAGCCAACCTTCAATGGGCGACTTCTTCCGCCAGCATTTTTTCAAGTTGAATACCTCGGGAAGCCTTAAGCAGAAAATGGGTATCCTGAAAGTCCTGCTGTTCAAACCATTCGCGCAGCCCCTGAACATCGGGAAAATGAAGTGCATCGTGCTCTTGCGCCATCGGCTGAAATTCTTTACCCACAAAGATGATTTTGTCGAAGTGCTGTGCCAGCGCTAAGGCTGCAATTTGACGGTGTTCTGCTGCTGACTCGACGCCAAGTTCGAGCATATCTCCAAGAATAGCCACTTTGTGCGCGGCACTCATTTCCTGGAAATTGCGAATTGCCAGTTCCATGCTGCTGGGATTGGCGTTGTAGGCATCCATGACGAACGTATTGGAGCCGATTTTTTTGATCTGGGAGCGGTTACTCATGGGCTGATAAGCTTCAATCGCTGCTTTGATTTTATCAGTAGGTACTTTAAAATACCTGCCCAATACGATCGCCGTCATGATATTTGGGAAATTGTATTTTCCAAACAACTGAGAATGAACTTCGATCAGATTACCATCATCATCCATAAAAGCAACCTTTACGAACGGCAGTGCTTCCACTAATTTTATTTCGTAAACCGGGTTATCAAAGTCGAAGGAATCGCTTTCGGCGTAAAAAAGTTTCTTTCTAACCGGAGCCGCCAGTTCTTCCAGAAAAGCCTCATCCCTATTGACAAAAGCCATGCCATCGTGTGCTGCCAGGTATCGATACAGTTCTGATTCGCCTTGTTTGACGCCCTCCAGTCCACCGAATCCTTCGAGGTGTTCTTTCCCAATATTGGTGATGAGCCCATGTGTTGGTTCGGCAATGCGGCATAAAAAATCCACTTCACCGATATTATTGGCCCCGATTTCCAGCACGGCGACTTCCGTTTTAATCGGCATAGATAATAGCGTCAGCGGTACGCCAATGTGGTTATTAAAATTGCCCTGGGTATAATGCGTCGGATAATGGCTGCTCAATACGGCGCTGACCAGCTCTTTGGTGGTTGTTTTTCCGTTGCTTCCGCAAATCGCAATGACTGGAATATAAAATTGCTGCCGATGATACCGTGCCAAAGCCTGCAAGGTTTTCAGAACATCATCCACCAGAATGAAACGCTCAGAAACGCCAACCGAAGGATCATCTACAAGAGCATAGGCAGCGCCTTGTTCCAGCGCTTTGGCAGCGAATTGATTGCCATCGAATCGTTCCCCTTTGAGCGCAAAGAACAGATCACCGGGCTTTACAAGGCGGGAATCCGTCACAATATTGGGATGCTGAATGTAAATCTGATAAAGCTGGTCAGTTGTCATAGTGCACATAAATACTTTGAAAGCAACAAAAAAGCCTCCACATCGCAACAAAGGCAATGTGGAGACTGTTTGCGGATTCTTTAAAAATATGTTTTAAAATTTACTCCGTTTTTCTCTCTTCGAACGGGTTTTGAATTCATTTCCGCCCGGATTGTCATTACCACTCGGAGAACCCACACGCACCATTGCACAGCGGAAGCCGATTGTACGATCCGCCTGGTCTTCCTGCTTGAAGCGACGCGTACCCGGCGACAGCCAATAGGAGCGATCTGCCCAGGAGCCGCCTTTGATTACGCGGGATTTGTCGCTGATCAACGTTGTCTTTTCATAGTCGTAAAGCGCTTGAGATTCCTGGTCGCCATCGAGATAGTTGTGCACCTGTCCTTTGCGATAGTTTTCGCGGTTTGCCACTTCGTCATCTTCCACATACCGGTAGCGAATGCGCCCCAAGCTATCTTTCTCTACTGGCTGACCGTTTTCATCCAATACCTTTTGCTGGAATTTTCCGCCGCGATAGGGGTTCAAATCCTGATTTTCCACATCACGCAAGGTGATGCTCGTCAGTGGGCGATACAAGTCAGCAGTCCATTCGTTCACATTACCAGCCATGTTGTACAGCCCAAAGTCATTAGGCAGGTAGGATCGTACTGGCGCCGTCGGGCAAGCGTCATCGTTTAGCTTACCGGCTGTACCCATGTAATCACCACCGCTACGCTTGAAGTTAGCCAGCATGGAGCCTTGATATTTGTCGCGCTTTTGGTAGCGAACCGTATTGCCATTCCAGGGATAGATTCTTCTGTCTGTGATCAGTTCGTCCTGCTCGGAAGAGCGATTTCCCTGCAAAGCCAAAGCCGCGTATTCCCACTCCGCCTCTGTGGGCAAACGATAAGAAGGCAACAAAATACCATCTTCAAAGCGAACCGGGCGCTCGCCGCCAGTCCGAAGGTCTTTGAGGTTTTTGCGTACGTTGCCCTGGTATTGTCCCACGAGATAAGCTTCTGTATTGAAGTTATCTTCGTCTTTTTGTTCTGTATTCGGATTCAGGATGCCTTTTTCAATCAGCAACATTTCATTAACGCGATCGGTACGCCATTTGCAGTATTCGTTTGCCTGCAGCCACGTTACGCCCACCACTGGATAATCATCGTAGGAAGGGAAGCGGAAATAAGTTTCCACCATCGGTTCGTTAAATGACAATTCCTCACGCCAAACAAGCGTATCTGGCAAAGCATTGAGATACACCTCCGGATAAGACTCTCCAAAAACACGATCCACCCAATACAGATACTCACGGTAGTCGAGGTTGGACACCTCGGTTTCGTCCATGTAGAACGAGGAGACAGTGACCCGGCGGGGAATGTTGTTCCAGTCGTAAGTCACGTCCTGTTCTGTGACACCCATCGTGAATGTACCACCTTCGATCAGCACGAGGTTCGGCCCCGTGATCTGACCTTCGTAATCGAGCTTTTCAAAGCCGCCCCACTTGGTGTCGTTGTATTTCCAACCGGTTGTTGCGGAGCGCTCTTTCTTACTACAAGATGCTAACAGCAATACAGCACCTAACAGGATTAAGCCTGATTTGAAAAATTTTTCCATGGATTCCTTCTTATTTGCTCTTTTTGAGAAAAATGAATGACAAATATAGTTGTAATGTTGATACATTGATAAAATGACAGGTTGATTTCTTCGCCTTAATTGCTGATAATCTCAACTTCCCATTCTTTCCAACTTTACTTAAACATTTTGAAACAATCGTTGTAGCGCAAATTGCGGCGACGGCGCTGAGCCTCGCGGCTTTCATCGAAGCTGATGGTCAGCGATATTTCGTGTGTACCGCCCGGATTGACCGCAGCTAACTGCGACATCGTAAAATCGTAGCTGTAGCCAATGCGCAGCGCCCCTTCCCGAAATCCTGCCAATAATATAACGGCATCGGCATTATTCGGCGTTTGCCGGTACCACCATCCGCCAAAGAACTTTCCGAAGCCCCCATAGGCTCCAATATTGATCTGTACAAAATCTGCCTGTTTGGCAACAAGTACATTCGGGGATATAAACGTGAGACCGTCCCGATTATTGCTTCCTTTAACTTCAAATTCTGCGCCGCCCTGCAAAGTAATGCGCACCGGAATACCGCCGCCCAGATTTTCATTGAGTGCAAAGAAGTTATCATCCGGGCTGTTGATGTGTTTGACTGCGATGCCGCCGTAATATTTTTTATTGTAAATCAGCAAACCGGCGCCCACATCAAACGCAGAATTATTCAGGCTCGCCGGGCGTTGCTCAGCACTTGGATTTTCAAATCCGTCTCTGGGGTCAATCTGGTCGCCGAATTGCAGGCGATCCCAGTCGAGACTGGATCGAATAAAACCCGCTTCCACGCCAAATTTGATAGATGCCTCGTCGGTAATTTGCAGTTTGTAACCATACACGCCGCTGATACGCGTTGTTTTGTAAACACCCTTCATGGCATCGTCCGACATAAGGATCAAGCCTAAGCCGCTGTTGAGCGATTCAAGCGATTGCTCGTAAGAAGCCGCATAAGTTTGATAGCCACCGGATATCTGCGACCACTGGTTGCGGTAATTGAGCGTAAGGCGCGGCGCGAGCGTCACACCGGCAAAAGCCGGATTAATCTGCAACGGAGCAGCATAAAACTGAGAAAACATAGGGTCCTGCGCTTGCAGTACTTGCGTTGCCAACACCCCCAAAGCGCAGATGAATATCCACTTGTACATGAACTTGCCTCGTGCTTTTAGTTGAAGAATACAAAAATCACTAATCCTTTCCCAATGAATTTTTTATAAATAAAGAATTATTTTTATAATTTTTCCTAAAAACAATTCGCCTTTCGCCTTTTAAAAAACAATTCTTTACTCATTTGTTGTCTTTGCTTTAAAATGCGAGTAGTAAATTTGCAAAAAAGCTTCAGAAAACCCATAGCCAAGTCCTGCAAAATGTGTCGTCTGGCTGCCTAAACAGAAGACAATACGAATATTTAATCAACGTTTCTTTTACAACAAAATTGCTGTTTTAACATCGGCAATAATGATAACAAGCAATTCGTCATTTTTATGAAAAACGCTACACTCGCCCTGCTGGCAATCACTTTTTTTGTTCATTTTCAATTGATTGCACAATCAACGTTCCGGGTTGCCCTCAATTGGAAAAACGAAGCTGTGCCTGTTTCGATCGGTGGAAACACTTATCAACGCTGGCGCTTTGAAGGGGCAGTTACCAGCGACGAGCATCCTACCCTGCCCTGGGTCGTCCGGCAGTTGCCGGTGCGCAGCCATGGAGACCTGGAGGTGAGGGTCCTCAGCGCCCGATTTGAACCATTCGACCGGCAGCCAAGTCCAGATGACGAAATACTCGGCGAAAATCTGAATGTTGAAACCAACATAACGCGCCAGCGAAATGGCTTCACCGCCAAGGTTTCCTTTGTGCCCATCGTTAAGCGGGGCAACCGTTTTGAGCGCTTAGTAGAGGCAGAGTTGAGCGTAACGCACCTCCCTCGCCCCGACATTCGCCCCCGCGATCCGCAAGGCACCACCGTCAGCGTGCTCAACGATGGCGACATTTACAAATTTGCGGTAACGGAAACCGGCATGTACCGGCTTACGTACGATTTTTTGAAAAATAAGCTGGGTATTGCCAATCTCGACAATATTGACCCCCGGACTATCAAAATTTTCGGCAACGGCGGCGGAATGCTTCCCACGTACGTCGGAGCCAATAGAATGGACGACCTCGAAGAGAATCACATTCTGGTAGCGGGCGAAGCCGATGGCAAATTCGATGCCGGTGACTATATCCTGTTTTATGGCGAAGGCGCCGACAAATGGCTCTTTAATGAAACGAACAGCGAATTTGACCTGCAGAAAAATCTGTACGATACGCAAAATTTCTACTTTGTAAAAATAAGCCCTGGCAACGGGCTACGCTTACAGAATCAGGCTTCGCTGCCCACCACCGGATTTACTTCAACAGCTTTCAATGATTTTGCGCGATTTGAACAGGATAAGGTCAACCTGCTTTACGATTGGGGCGTGCGCACCAGCAAATCTCAAGGCTCCGGGCAGAAATGGTACGGCGACTGGTTCCGCACGGCGCGCGAATACACGTACGACAATCTGTTTTCCTTCCCGAATATTGTGACCGAAACCCCGGCAAAAATAAAAGCAGAAATGGCATTGCGCGCTACGCGCAACTCAGCATTTACGCTGGAAATCAACGGCAGAACCCTTACCAGTTCTCAGGCGGGGAGAATCTCCGTGCTCAGCGGCGAAGGCGACAATGAGACAAATTACGCCAATACTGCCAGTATCAACACAACGTTTTCTCTGTCAACTCCCGGGGTTAGTATCAAAGTGCGCTATCCCAATCCAGCCGGCAGCGAAGACGGCAGCGAGGGCTGGCTCGATTTTATCCAGTTGAATGTACGCCGTCGGCTCATCATGTCGGGCAACCAAATGGCGTTCCGCGATGTAGAGACCCTTGCGTATCCGAACGCTACATTTCAGTTGCAAAATGCTAACAGCAATCTGTTGATCTGGGATATAACCAATCCACTTCATCCTTTAAATCAAGAGTTTACACTTAATGGAAATAATTTAAGCTTTGGTGTAACGACCGATGTCTTGAAAACATTTATCGCTTTCGATAGAAATTTTAATTTCCCGCCCCCCGAAGCTGTAGGGAAAATTGCCAATCAGAATTTGCATGGAATTGATAATGTACATATGGTTATTATCTATCATCCAGATTTTGCAAGCGAAGCCCAACGTTTGGCAGATCACCGCTCGAATCATAGCAATCTGAACGTTGCGCTGGCGCGAATTGATCAGGTTTACAACGAATTTGCTTCCGGCAGACAGGATGTTGCGGCTATCCGCGATTTTGCCAAAATGCTGTACGAACGCAGCAACGATTTCCGGTACCTCCTCCTGATGGGCGATGGTTCATTTGATCACAAAAACATTTATAACAACGGTGGTAATTTTATTCCCGTTTATGAAACGGAATCGTTTAACCCAATTTTTGCTTTCCCAAGCGATGATTTCTATGCTATTCTGACTGGTACCAATGCCAATGATCCTTTAATAAATGACCTCAACATCGCAGTGGGAAGATTGCCAGTGAAATCGCTAGCAGAAGCGCAGGCGGTTGTAAATAAAATTATACAATATGATACCACTTCGGAATCTTTAAGCGATTGGCGCAACCGGGTGGCCTTTGTCGCTGACGATGAAGATTTCAACCAGCACGTTCGGGATGCCGATAACATTGCCGAGGACATTCTTAAAGAAAATCCATTTCTCAATATTAATAAAATTTATCTCGATGCGTTCCCACAAGTGTCGGCATCGGGAGGCGATCGCTTTCCAGCAGCAAAAGAAGAACTGAATCGCTCTATTTTTAAAGGTGTGCTGGCGGTTACATATCTGGGGCACGGCGGCGAAAAAGGCTGGGCGCAGGAGCGCGTGCTGGAAATCTCCGACATTACCAATTGGGATAATGGGGATCACTTACCTTTATTTATAACTGCAACCTGCTCATTCACCGGCTATGATAATCCGACTTTTACAACGGCGGGCGAAGAAACACTGCTCAATCCACGAGGTGGTGCAATCGCATTGCTGACTACGGTGCGCGCCGTATATGCCAATCAAAACGCTGATCTGACGGAAGTTGCCCTGCAAAAAATATTTGACAAAAGTAACGGCAGCTATGAATCCCTTGGTGAGGCTCTTCGGCTGGCGAAAAACAGCATTACCAATCCATCCACAACGGTGAATTCCCGGAAATTCTCGCTGATCGGTGATCCATCCCTGCAACTGGCAATCCCGCAACTCAACATCCAAACGACCCGCATCAACCTACAGGAAGTGTCCGAGCTATCCGCCGATACGATTCGCGCCCTGCAACGCGTGACGGTAGAAGGTATGGTAACCAATGCCAATGGACAACAACTGAACAGTTTCAATGGTATTGTTTATCCGACCGTTTTTGACAAAAGAACCACCACTTCCAATCTGGTTCAGGATGTAAACATTCCGCGCCCCAGTCGTCCGTTTGACTTTAAGGTGCAACGCAATATCATTTTCAAAGGCCGAGCTTCGGTGACCAACGGTGCATTTCAGTTTACATTCGTCGTGCCAAGAGACATCAACTACCAATATGGCGCCGGAAAGATCAGCTATTACGCTTCCAACGAAAGCGATATGACCGATGCGGCAGGTAGCTACGAAAAGGTAATCATCGGTGGCACTTCCGATGGATTAAACGACGACCAGGGACCCGCTGTGGAGGTATTTATGAATACCGAAGATTTTGTCTTTGGCGGCATGACCAATGCCAATCCGACACTGCTGGTCAAGCTCGAAGATCAAAACGGCATCAATGTTGTAGGCAATAGTATCGGGCACGACCTGGAAGCGGTACTTAATGGCAACACCCAGAACTCTTTCCTGCTCAACGACTTCTACGAATCTGATCTGGATGATTTCAAGCGCGGCGCTGTACGTTATCCTTTGTTTAACCTGCCCGAAGGCCGGCACGAAATTCGTGTCACCGCCTGGGATGTCGCCAACAATACGGCGCAAGGTTACACTGAATTCTTCGTGGCGGCTGCCGGCGAAGTGGCGCTGGAGCATGTGCTGAATTATCCCAATCCTTTCACCGATCGCACCTGTTTTCAATTTGACCACAACCTGGCGGGGCAGCAATTAGACGTGATGATCCAGATTTTCACGGTTTCCGGCAGATTGGTCAAAACCATCGAGCAAAATATCTTGTCGGATGGCGCCCTGCGCCTGAGCGACTGTATTCAATGGGATGGACGCGACGACTACGGCGACCGGCTGGCGCGCGGGGTGTATCTTTACAAAGTAAAAGTGAGAACCAATATCGGTGGCGCTGCCTCCATCAGCGGAGAAAGTGATTTCGAAAAATTGGTCATCCTAAAATAAGTTTTTCGTTTTTTCGTATAAGATATGATTGGCAAGGAATTTGATAAGAATTCTTTAACATTCTGGTGTTTTTCCTCCAAACCATAAGGAGAAATACGAAATAATTCACTCTTTTTCAAACACTTTTGAAATGTTATATTTGCAGAATTTATCAGAAAACTAACGATCTCATGAAAAAACTACTACACTTGACACTGCTGGTATCCGTTTTGTGCCTCGTGTCTGAGTCTTTATCCGCACAGTGTTTTTATGATCCTGACAAAAAGGCTTATTTCAATCTGGACGGAACGCCCTGTACCAATACCGTTTCTACGGCAGTGCCATTTCTGCGCATTGTGGCAGATGCCCGCTCCGGCGCGATGGGTGATGTGGGCATTGGTCTCTCTCCTGACCCCAATGCGATACACTTCAATGCTTCCAAGCTGGCTTTTGCCGATCAGGATTTTGCTATGTCGGCTACCTACACGCCCTGGCTGCGTTCGCTGGGTCTAAACGATGTTTATCTGGCGTACCTCACCGGCTACAAAAAAGTGGATGACCTGCAAACAGTAGGCTTTGGCTTGCGTTACTTCTCATTGGGCAGCATTCAATTTACCGATATCAACGGTGAGCCCCTCATCACGGGTAAGCCCAATGAATTTGAAGTTGCCGTAGCATACGCTCGTCAGCTGACTGAAAAATTCTCGGCTGCGGTAACGGGTAAGTTTATTTACTCCAACCTTGCCGCCGGGCAGACGGTACAAGGGGAAACCATCGAAGCGGGTATCGCCGGCGCCGCTGATTTTTCTTTTACTTATAAAACAGAAATTGAGATGGCAAACGCCGAATCTAATCTGACCGTTGGTTTGGCTGCTACCAATATCGGCTCCAAGATCACCTATACTCGTTCGCTGGTCAAAGACTTTATCCCTGCAAATCTCGGCATCGGCGCTGCCTGGGATATTGATCTGGATGATTACAACCGCCTGACCATTGCGGCTGATGTGAATAAACTAATGGTACCGACGCCCTGCCAGGGTGAAGGCTGCGATGAAGATAATAATGGTATTGACGATTATAAAGAACAATCTTCGGTGCGTGGTATTTTCTCTTCTTTCGGCGATGCACCGGAGGGTTTTAGTGAAGAACTGAAGGAACTGATGTACTCGGTAGGCGTTGAATACTGGTACGACAATCAGTTTGCCGTTCGCGCCGGTTATTTCAATGAGCATGTGCAAAAAGGCAACCGCAAGTTTTTCACGGTAGGGCTGGGTTTGAAGTATAACATCTTTGGATTGAATTTCTCTTACCTGATTCCCACCACCAACCAGCGCAACCCGCTCGATAATACGCTGCGTTTCTCGCTGCTATTCGATTTTGGTGCGTTTGAAGAATAAAAAAAAATGTGCCGCACACTCAAAGTGTGGCACATTTTAATATTGCTGCGAACCAATAAGCCGGATTCTGTATCCCGATACCTCGGGGCTCTATCATTTATCTACTCCCGACCTCCCGATCGGGATGTATCTGCCTACCCCTCCTGACTTGCCGAAGCAAACTGCGCGAGCAACGCAACTCCTGAGAATCAGGATGTACATGGCATTTCAACCCACGGGGTTTATCCTCCTGGCGGTTACCCAACCAGAACGTGCGCTCTTACCACACGATTTCACCCTTACTCCACCTTTCGCTGAAGCGGTATTGTTTCTGTGACACTTTCCGTCTCCGATCTGCATCGAAGCCCACCCGTTAGGTGGCGTGGCGCTCTACGTTGTCCGGACTTTCCTCATTCCCGACACAATCGGGACCGCGATAGAGTAGCCCGCAGCAAGTAGCAAATCTAATGCATTTACATTAACTTTACTGCGATAATTTGAGTTCCCGAATAATTACCCCCATAGCACACCATATTTTGAAGCAGACCTTTGCATACAGCCTGCCGGCGTTGATGTTATTCGCAACGCTCCTCCTGCTCCATCTGTTTGGACAGTGGAACAACCCATTAGTCATTATGGCAACGGCAATTTTAGTGCTCACCGGTTCTATTTTTTTCCACAACCACGCCGCCATCTATAAACTTGAAAACTGGCGCCCTCAAAGACGCTGGGTGCTCACCAGTTTGAGTTATTTCGCTATCATTCTTGCTGCATTGGCGCTTACCGGTTATAGCAAATTACTGGCAATTGAATCAAACATCCCCTTAAATCCCTATCATTTCTACAAACTCAATCCTGCGGCAATCGCAGCGTTGGGGAGTATTGCATTTCTTTTGGTGGCGCTTTATCTGTTTTCTCACCGGCTGATGATGAATATTGCCATGATTGGGCTATCCAAGCATACCCGATTGATGGCGCTTGCGGTTGCACTCATCGTAGCCACTCCGCTGTTGATTGTCACCAAATTAGGATTTCCCTTCTTTGTTCTCCTACTGGCAATTTTTATCTACATCGCCCTGTTCGACTTGTTTATTGATAATCAAATTCCCGGCATCACCTGGTTTGTCATTTGGCTGGTGCTTTTTGCGCTTTACACTGCCACCGTTCTGTATCGCTACACTGCCTCCGTAAGCAGCTCGCTGCATTATCTGATCTCTTTGTTTTCCTGTGCTTTCCTGATGCTCACCCTGACGGTATTGATGCTGTTTTTGCTGAGTCGCTTGTTCCTCAATGCCAGTTTTCCTATCATCGGAAAACCATCGCTTCGAAATCGCATCCAGGTGCTGGTCATTTTGCTTATGCTCCTCGCCTTTGCTGTGGTTGGCGCTATCACCGTCTCTTTTTTTCAGGATAATGTCCCTGATTGGGAGCGGCACATTTATAATTTTATTGACCAGTTGATCAAAATCTACACTTTCCTACTACTGACGACAGGCGTTCTGGCGATTGCCGTTGCCAATTCCATCACCCGCCCGATTGTGCGTGTGGGCAATGAACTCCGTCATCTACAACTGGGCAAAAACGAACCCATCGCCTGGCAAAGTCAGGATGAAATAGGAGAATTAATTACAGAATATAATCGAATGATTATCAAGCTCGAAGATAGTACTGAAAAATTAAAGATATCGGAACGGGAAAGCGCCTGGCGCGAAATGGCAAAGCAGGTGGCGCACGAAATCAAAAACCCGCTCACCCCCATGAAACTCAGCATTCAGTACCTGCAACGGGCAGCAAAGTCCAATCCCGAAGAGGCACAGACGCTCGTGTTGCGAGTGAGCGATACCCTCATCGAGCAAATTGACGGACTGGCGCGTATCGCCTCCGAGTTTTCCAATTTCGCCAAAATGCCTAAGCCTGATAATCAAGTTTTTACACTCAACGAAGTAGTACAATCTGTTTTTGATCTTTTTGCCCAAAATCCCGAAAACGGCATCGCCTTAAGCCTGCAATTACCATCCGACAATTTGTGTATTTTTGCGGATAAAGATCACATTGTCAGAGTTTTAAACAATCTGATCAAAAACGCGATCCAAGCAATTCCCGAAGGGAAACAAGGCAAAATTGATGTTTCGCTTTACGCTAATAATGACCGCGCCATTGTGCAGGTGCAGGACAATGGCTCCGGCATTCCGCCGGAAATGCGCGAGCGAATTTTTCAGCCCAACTTCACCACCAAAAACTCCGGCACCGGGCTGGGGCTGGCGATGTCGAAAAGCATCGTGGAAGCCGCCGGGGGCAGCCTTTCTTTCGAGAGTAAAGAGCACGAGGGCACCTGCTTCTTTGTAGCGTTGCCAATCACTCAGGCATTGTAATACTTTTAAATTTTCATCCAACCTTCTTACACTATTTTTGTTAAGCACGTTAAACAAAAAATCTACCGCATGTCAAAAATGTGGTAGGCTTCATACATTAACATAAGATACAATCTTGAAAATCGGAATCATTGGTGCTGGAATAGCCGGGCTGGCTTCAGCGGTACGCATGGCGTGCCGGGGTTATGAAGTGGATATATTTGAAGCAAATGCTTATCCGGGCGGCAAACTCTCAGAATTTGCACTGGCTGATTATCGCTTCGACGCGGGGCCATCCCTATTCACTATGCCACATTATGTGGACGAACTCTTCGCCTTAGCCGGCGTTGATGCTGCATTGCATTTCCATTATGAACGACTGCCGGTGGTTTGCGAGTATTTTTGGGAAGATGGCACAAGGCTGACCGCGTACGCTGACAAAACCGCTTTCGCCAATGAAGTTCAGCAAAAACTGGGCACCCCGGCTCAAACCGTGCATCAAATTCTGGCAGACAGCCACCGTAAATACCGCCTCACCGGTCGTACGTTCCTCGAAAAATCGCTGCACCGACTCGACACCTGGCTCACGAAAGACGTTGCCAAAGCCTTGCTGCAAATTCCTACGCTCGACTTATTTACTTCGATGAATGCAGTAAATGAGCGGCTCCTTCAGCATCCAAAACTGGTGCAATTATTTAATCGGTACGCCACCTACAACGGCTCAAACCCCTACAAAGCGCCGGGTTTGCTCACGATTATCCCGCATTTCGAATACGGAATCGGCGCATTCTACCCACGAGGCGGCATGTTCAGCATCACTAAAAGCATTTACAACCTGGGGAAACAGTTGGGTGTAAAATTTCATTTTAATACCAGCGTTGAAGAAATCATAGTCGAAAACCGGAAAGCAACCGGCTTAAAAATAAACGGCGATATACATTTGTACGATCGTATCATCAGCAATATGGATATTTTTCATGTGTATAAAAAATTGCTGCCCAAGGAAAAACAACCAACGCGCATATTGAATCAGCAAAAGTCCACCTCCGCGCTAATTTTTTATTGGGGCATCCGCCGTCAATTTCCAGAGTTAGATTTGCATAATATTTTTTTTAGCAATGATTATAAAACCGAGTTTGCGCACTTAGAATCGGGCAAAATATTTAATGACCCGACCGTTTATGTAAATATCACTTCAAAATATACCCCGGAAGATGCACCGACGGGCTGCGAAAACTGGTTTACCATGATCAATGTACCTCACAATTCCGGGCAAAATTGGGAAGCGCTGATCGCCGAAGCCAGACAAAACATTATCCGTAAACTGAGTCGTATTTTAGGCACAGATATAACACAACTAATTGATTGCGAAGATATTTTGGATCCGCGCAGCATTGAAAGCCGCACGGCTTCTCATGTAGGATCGCTCTACGGCACCAGCAGCAACGACCGGATGGCAGCATTCATGCGGCATCCAAATTTTTCGAGACGCATCCAAAATCTTTATTTTTGCGGGGGCAGCGTACACCCCGGCGGAGGCATTCCGCTGGCGTTGTTGTCAGCAAAAATTATTGATGACATTATGCCGGATTAATATTTTGAATGTAATATTGATAATGGAAAGAATCGGTGTTTTAAAAAAGATCAACATCAGTAACCAAACGTTGGCAATCAGCGCCCTGAGTATTTTGTATTTCGTTGGTATTATGGGCATTACATTACCCATTCATCCAGATTTTGTATTACTGACTCCGATTAACCTGCTCATTTCGCTGGGCATCATGCTGGCGTTCCACAATACGTGGAACAGGACTATTATTTACTTTTTAATAATCGCTTATTTAGTTGGCTTTGGTGCAGAATTATTTGGCGTACAAACTGGTTTGCTCTTCGGCGATTACCAATACGGTCGGGTGTTAGGCCCCAAAGTTTGGGGTACCCCGCTCATGATTGGCGTCAATTGGGTGATCCTGGCTTATGCTTCGGGCGTCATTGCCAATGCGCTCCTCCCCTACCAACACTGGCTGCTACGCGCGATCTTAGCGGCATTTCTCATGGTTGGGCTGGATGTGCTCATCGAGCCGGTAGCGATGCGATTAGGTTTCTGGTCGTGGGCAAATAATATGGTCCCCCTCCGAAATTACATTGGCTGGTTTTTGGTAGCCTTGCCACTTTTGTGCATTTTTACCTCTACACAACCCGATGCAAAAAACAAAGTCGCCGTTGTGTTGTTTATCCTGCAAGTTGTCTTTTTTTCAGCATTAAACATTCTGTAAAACAAGCAATTACAAAAAATGAATATCATCCTTTATATCTTGATTGTTCTGGCAACGATTGGCGTTATGGAATTTGTCGCCTGGGCGGCGCACAAATATCTGATGCACGGCTGGCTGTGGATCTGGCACGAAGATCATCATAAACCGCATCATGAAAAGCATGGTTTTTTTGAAAAAAATGACCTGTTTTTCCTGGTTTTTGCCATACCGAGCGCAGCTTCTTACATTGCAGGCAGTGCAGTGCCCGGCTATTTCTGGCTTTTTTTTGTGGGGGTAGGTATTTCTATTTACGGGCTTATTTATTTTTTAATACATGATGTGTATATTCATCAGCGTTTTAAATGGTTTCGCCAATTGGATACCAAATACTCCCGCGCGATCCTGCGCGCACACGGCGCGCATCATGCCAAGCACACCAAAGAAGATGGCGAATCCTTTGGCTTGCTGATTGTCAATCCGAAGTATTTCAAAAAGCGCAGCGAATGGGCGAAAAAGGCGGAATAAGTTGAACGGTTGATGGTATTTTTGTAGTTTTGTTCAACCATTCAACCCGTAAACCTATAAACGACCCAAAACTTGGAAGGCAAACTACTCGACCGGCTCGGACAAAGTTTTAAAGTCGAAATGCCCAAAGCCGATACGCTAGACGGCTATCTCAACCTGATACTGCCTAAAGTACGCCCCTGGAGCGAAGACCTGCGCGAGGAGCAATTCTACACGGGGCGCCCGTGGCTGGAAATTCGCGATGATGATTCCTTCCACGCACTGACACTGCATTTTTTCAATCCCGAAGGTGAGTATATCAAATCGGTAAACGGTGACCTCGAAATCGGCAACTGGCGCTATCAAAATAACAAATTGATGATCATTCTTGGCGATGAAGGGGAGTTATTCGATCTCGCTTTCCTGGATGGCCAGTTTTTTATACTCAAAAAAAGCGGTAAAAACTCTTACTTTTTTATGATGCTCGAAGGTATTGGTCGTCCTTTTAAAGACCGCTGGATTGACGCCGTCGAAATGCTTTTTAAAAAATCGCAAAGTAACGTCAGTTTCTATATCCTGATTGCCATTGCTATCGTTTTATTTATGGCTATCTTACTAATACTTCGCTAATTTATGTATATACAATGTTAAATTTAGGCAGGAATCAAAACTTCCTTGTATTTTTAACAAAAAACAACATCGACGAAACCAATATCACCTCGTTCACTCCGCGAGAACTGGCGGATTTGCTTGAAGTGGACGGCATTATAACGGGTACGCTGGATACCAACAAACCCATGTCGGAAGGCGCCTCGCTTGCGCTGGGGCTGATTGTTGGTTTTTATGGTTCTACCAACTCAGGTAAATGCACCATTAATATTTTTGACAAAACCACCGGCGAACTGTTGTGGAAATATGAAAAAACGCTTTCCCGCAGCCTCGGCAGCGACACCAATTCGGTGATCAACGCCATGATGCGCAAAGCTTCCCGGCAGTTTCCATACATCCAGAAATAGGCGCACCGCGCAAAAGCGATGGATTTCTCCAAAACTTTTGCTTCCGAAGCTTTTATTTGAATGTAAAATCCTTATCTTTGCATTCCGTTTCAAAACACGAGTATTATGCCAAAGATGAAGACGCACTCCAGTGCAAAGAAACGTTTCAAGGTAACCGGCTCCGGTAAAATCAAGTACCGCCACGCCAATACGTCTCACTTGCTGCGCAGCCGCAGCAAAAAACGCAAGCGCCACCTGGCTCAGGACGCATTCGTGAGCGATGCCGACTTGAAACGTGTAAAGAATTTATTGAATCTTTAATTTTTTAACGAGAATGTAGGATCAAAGCGTTTGGAACCTGCACCCTGCAATCACCAAACCCCTGCATTGCACTAAAAACAAAGCAATATGCCAAGATCTGTGAATCATGTTGCGTCGAAAAGAAGGCGCAAAAAGATTTTAAAAGCAGCAAGAGGTTATTTCGGCGCTCGCAAAAACGTGCTGACGGTAGCCAAAAACGCAGTAGATCGCGCCATGCGCTACGCATACGAACACCGCAAGCTGAAGAAGCGCGCATTCCGCCAATTGTGGATTGCCAGAATCAACGCGGGAGCCAGAATGCACGGCGTATCTTACTCCAAGCTGATGCACCAACTGAAGCAACAAAACATTGAGCTTAACCGTAAAGTCCTGGCAGACCTGGCAATGAACCATCCGGAGACATTCGAAGCGGTTGTAAAACACGCACAATAAAACATCGAATAAGCAACACGAAAAAAGGGAAACGATGGATCGTCGTTTCCCTTTTTATTTAGTGGAAAACAGGGTCTTTAAAACTTCACCCACCAGCCTGCCTTCAGCCCTTCCGCTACTGAATAATTCACTTCGTGCACTTTATCGCCTACCGGATTGAAAAGACTGATACTTCCACCCAAATTAGGCAGGCGAACCTGCTTTAAAAATACGATATTGGTAAAGCCAGGGTTGATCACCAAATCGGAAATGCGTTCCGATTCGCCGCGCTTATTGCGAATTTCCCAGCCTGTCAGATTCACCGGTTGATCCGTGGCATTAAACAGTGCAACCATTTCGTTTCCTTTGTCTGCGCCTTCCGGGTTGACCATTGCAGCTACGATGTGCAAACCTTCCTTCAAAGCTGCGGCTTTATTCGGTTGCGGCGTTTCTTCCTGTTTTTTAGCTTTTTTCAGTTCCAATGTTCGCTGCACTGCCCTGAAAGCATTCACTTTTCCATAGCCAAACCATTCGGAATGTCCGTTTTCATCATAGGTTCCTTTTCGAAGATTCAAAACCGGATCGGAATCCGTATCGGTAATTTTATCGGTCGTACTGATCAGTATTTTAAGCACCTCCGCTGCCGTAAGATCAGGATCAACAGAGCGAACCAAAGCCGCTACGCCAGCTACCATAGGGCAGGACGCCGAAGTGCCGCCAAAGTCGCTGGTGTAGCGATTGCCAAACCGCGCGTTGTCTGTAGTCCAAATGCTTTGTCCCGGCAGCCGAACTTGTGTATCAATCGGATGCCCGTTATTGCTGGGCGCGCAAAGGTCAACTTCCTTGCCCCAATTACTGTAAACGGCTTTTCGATTCTGGCTGGTAACCGCCGACACCGTAATGACGTTCGGATGCGCAGCATGCCCATTCAGAATTGTTCCTCTTGACTCCTTCAAATCGCCAGAAGGATGTCGCCATACAAAACGATCAACGTCTCTGGCATAAACCGGCGCGTTGTAATTGCCTGCCGCAAAAACAAGAACGCAGCCTTTGCCGTGCGGCCCCCCAGTTTTGCTCAATTCGGCGATCTGATTCCACAGCAGCGAGGAGAGTGGCGCATACACCGGCACGGGTCCCCAGCTATTAGAGATGACGTCTGCCCGTTTGCCAACATAATCAAAAATTTCATATAAAAGTTTATCATCTGCGGTCATACCGAAGCGCACCGGCATAAATTTGCATCCCGGCGCTACGCCTACAATACCATTGCCATTCTCCTCCCCGATTGCCAGCCCGGCACAAGGCGTACCGTGAAAATCACCACGGCTGTAATTGGGCAACGGCGCAGTGTCATCATCCACAAAATCTTTGGGAAAGACAATTTTGTCTGGGCCATTCAAATCAGGATGCGAGAGATCAAAACCATCGTCAATCACTGCCACTACAATGTCCCGACTACCTCTGGTAATATCCCAGGCGCCAGCAGCATCAATATGCGCATTGGGCATCAATTCAATACCCCGCATGCTGCTAAGATGCCACTGGTTTTTAAATAATGGATCCTGCGGCGTATAGAAACTTTGAAAACGATTCACCAAATTGGGCTCAGCGTATAATATTTCCGGGCGTTCATGTAGTTCTTCACTCACCTTCACCGGATTTTTTCCAGCCGAGCTGGTCACCTGCAAAAGGCAAACCGGTTGTGCTTTCTGTTCAAAAAAACGAACGAATTTCAGACCGTGTTGTTCCAGAATTTTCTCAATCGCTGTGTGCGATGTCCCTGATTGAAATGCAACAATCAAGTGCTCTGTGATATAATAACGCGTGGATTCGTCGCCCACCGGGTGATAGGCATGATGACAAACGCCCGGCACGCGCGCGTCGGTGCGCAAATGACGCATCACATCATCGAGATTGCCTTCGGCGGTGCGTACCTTATACACATTATAAAAAACCTGCTGCACTTCTTCTATTGGCTCTATCTTTTCCAGGTCGTGTAGTGCCCGTTCAGAAGGAAGAATGGTCGTAAAAAATTCCGGTTCTTTTTCAATCAGGATTTTCTCACCGCCGCGATACAGATAGTTTTGGGATGACATGAGGCTTTATTTTCTGTTTCTACAATAAATATCAACTACAAACATCCGCAAAACAAACTAATTGTCAAATTTTCAAATAAAAATTAATTGTTATCTTTTGGTTTAAATCGCAAAATATCTTATAATTTGTAAAAAATACTAATACAATGCAGTTATAGCCTTCTACCGCAGAATAAATAGACCAAGAATATCCCATATTATCCTTATGATATGGTTCATTCTAAAACTTGACAATTTATAAGGACTATATCAAAAC
>CAZQTF010000019.1:0-26236 GCA_964596135.1 uncultured Saprospiraceae bacterium
CGGCTCAATTTACTATTTTCAAAAAAAGGAGCAAACTTCTGAGCGCAGTACTTTTTAATTCGGTTAGATTTTGCTAGTTTTGCCGTTCCGATAATCTAAAAAGGACGCTATTCCGTCACAGAACAACATCCTTTTTATAAGTGCATTTAACAAACAAGCTCGTCATTTATTGTTTTTCCAATTCCGCCAGCATTTTTCGTGCGTTTTCGTTATTCGGATTGATCGCCAGGGATTGTTGGTAGTAGCTGATGGCGGCTTGCTTTTCGCCGGCTTTGGCTAAAGCTTCGGCGAGGCTATCGTAGGTGTTGGCAGAGTGGGGGTACATTTTTAGGTTGTATTTGAAGACGCTGATCGCCTCCTGGGTTTTGCCTGCGCCGAGGAATCCGTAACCCAGATCATTTACTTCCCCTTCATTGATATAGACTTCGCTCGTGGGATTATTCACCAGCGTATTAAATTTCTGGAATGCCGCATCGGCGCTTTCTTTTTCCATCGTTTCATACACGATATCGGCAATCGAAGGTTTGCCGGGCAACACTTTCAAAATTTCCAGTTCCCAAACGACATGATCACCAGGTAATTCCGCTGGCATTCCTTGCCCGATTCCTTTTTTGAAATCGCCCATTGGTACGTAGAAAGTGTATTTGCTACCTTGCGACATTAGCTCAGCGGCGATCTGGTAAGGTTCTGGCACGTTTGCCAGCGTTTGATAATCGGGTAAGCCGAAAGCATACGTCGAAAACAACTCCTGGCCATGAGCATCGGTGAGTCGCATGTGTGTTTCCAATCCGTTTTGACGGGTTACTTTTTGTCCCTTGCCTTCCTGCTGAATGGTATATTCCCAGCCGTTGGGGGCTTTTTGCTTGTTTTGCGCTGTCAGTGTCAAGGTGCATAACAACGACAGTAACAAAATTGTGATTTTTTGCATGGTAAATCGGATTTTGGGTTACAAAATGATCTTAAAGGTAAGATTTTTGAGCTGAAAATCGAGTTTTGTTCTGCTTTTTTGAATCAAGTAGAACTTGCGGCGGGCATTTTTATACAATTAGGATAAGCCAAAAGGTTCAATGTAAGAGCCGGAGAGAAATGAGTGAAAAAGGGAATAGTAAATCGTTCAAAATCAACGGTTGTCAATGTCTTTGAGCCAAAAGCGGAGTTTTTTAGGCGTTGCTTCGCTTTCGCTCTGATCTTTCCAACTGATTTCACAGAATAAATCGAGCGGTCGGTAGCCTATACTTTGCCAGTAAGCATAGGGCGGTTGATAATCAGTCGGATATGCCGGGTGATCAACTGGGCGCTCAAGGTTGCAAAAAGTGGCAAAGTCATACCAGCCCAGCCCTTTGGCATATTCTTCTCTGCTTTGGAAAAAAGCTTTGCCAATGCCCTGCTGGCGATAGGACGGTCGGATGATAGATTCCCCCAGGTAATAAATTCGGTCTGTATCGTATCCGGCTTCCAGGTACGGTTGCTGAATATTCAGCGTTTCATAACGCAACGGTAGTCCGGTCGCCGCTCCTACGAGTTTGCCCTCGTCGAAAGCCATCACGATGATGTTCTCCGGCGACTCAATCAGTGTTTGCAGGTATTTTTCTTCGTATGCCATCGAGCCGTCGTAGAGATAAGGAAAATCTCTGAACAATTCAATGCGCAATCCGGCAAGCTCTTCTGCGTACAACGCCGCTTGCCCTCCATGAAAAGACTGGATCAGAATAGCCATAGTCTATTGTTTTTAATATGTTAATATACTGCGATTTATTGAAAAAATCAATACCCCAGGTGCAACTGTGAATAGCATTTTCTATCTTCGAAAAAGATCGTCTTTTGAAAAGCGAAACTATTTCCCTTTTCAGTGTTTAAACACTGAAAAATAATTTGCTAATTTACTGATAGCTTACAGCGTTCAGGCTAAATTTGTATAGACAGATGAACTTAGAACTTCCAACAGCTTTTGCCATGAAAATAGAAGAAGCCATTCGACAGAAACGTCCTTTCCGAAATCCGGCTCAGCGGGTAGTCGTGAATCTGATTTATACTTCCAACTGGCTGACGGATCATTTGCGGGAGCACCTCAAACCATTTGGGATCACAATGCAGCAGTACAATGTGCTACGTATTTTGCGGGGCGCAGGTAAGCCTATTTCTACCTCCGACATTCGCGAACGGCTGCTCGACAAAATGGCAGATACTTCCCGTATGGTAGATCGTTTGTGCCAGAAAGGGCTGGTTGTTCGCAATGCCTGCCCCAGCGACAAGCGACTGGTAGATGTCACGTTGAGCGAAGCCGGTGAAAAACTGTTGGCGGAGTTGGATCAATACGATAGCCAGATGGATCAGGTAGTGGCAAACTTGTCGGAGGAAGAAGCAATTCAACTCAGTGAACTGCTCGACAAGCTACGCGGCTGAGAGCACTGGAAAAATGTACCCGATTAGTAATGCATATTAGTTTTTCCTTACCTTTGCGGCTAAACAAAACTGAACCGGCATGAAACTTTTGCAGGATAAGGTGGCACTCGTCACCGGCGGCTCGCGCGGCATTGGCACGGCGATTGTACGACGTTTCGCCGAACAGGGCGCGCATGTAGCTTTCACTTATCTGTCCTCGGAAGCGCCCGCTAAAGCAATCGAAGAAGATCTGACTAAACTGGGCGTGCGGGCAAAAGCCTACAAATCGGACGCCAGTTCCTATCAAAGTGCTGAAGCGCTTGTAAAAGCGGTACTGGAAGATTTTGGTAAAATAGATATTCTGGTCAACAACGCCGGCATTACACAGGATACCCTGATGCTACGTATGACCGAAGAGCAATGGGATCGCGTCATTGAAACCAACCTCAAGTCGGTTTTTAACCTCACCAAACACGCGCTCCGCTCAATGATGCGCACCGGCGGCTCGATCATCAACATGAGCTCGGTGGTAGGAATCACCGGTAACGCCGGGCAAGCAAACTACGCGGCTTCCAAAGCCGGGATTTTTGGTTTTACCAAGTCTATCGCCAAGGAAATGGGTTCGCGCAATATCCGCTGCAACGCGGTGGCGCCGGGCTTTATCGAAACCGATATGACTGATCAATTAGACGAAAAAACAAGGGAAACCTATTTGACCAGCATTCCAATGAAACGCCTTGGCAAGGCAGAAGAAGTAGCGGATTTATGCGTGTTTTTGGGCTCGGATATGTCCGGTTATATTTCCGGGCAAACCATCAGTGTCTGTGGGGCACTGACCACCTAAAAAAATCGTTCAACTCACCGCAGGCAAATTGAACGACAAAGAATATGTTTAATGGGGTTTAGTAACCAGAGAATTGATCCCGATTTACTTGTGATTTTAGGGATCGTTCGTCCGGTAAAACGGAGGAGGCGGATGCTCCGAAACTTCTGGTTTTTTGGCGTTATACCGGGTCAGAAAATGAGTTCAGGAACATTGCCTTAAAAGCCAATATGCAGCCTTCTCATGGTATAATGCTATTTTTAATTAAATAGATTGAATAAGACGTATTTGCTCAAAATGAATTACTTACTGATCAAAGATTTGAATAATTCGTACTTTCGACTTCTAACTTTTTACTCGGCATAGTCTCCCGCACAAGAAAAAAAGCACCGGAATAACATCCGGTGCAGGAGTTAGACCAAAATAGTAAAATATTTGGCTTTTTTTTAGGGGTTGCGTATCTTCTAAATGATTGTCAGACAGTTATTTAAAATATCGTTTATACTCAGATGCTTATCCGAAATCATCATCTCGCTGTGTACCGGTTCAATGAAGTTGATCTTGGGGGAAATCATTGGTAGTGTAAATCGCAAAGCAAGCGCCAAGGCATTTGCTTCTTTCTTTAGAGCTTTTTCGAATTCTGATTATTGGCTTTTCCTTAACAAAAATAATAGTGTTGACACGAAAATGTCATCACATAAATTAGTGATTTTTAATCTAAATCCACCAAACGTTCTTCAATGGCTTTGCGAACCGCAGCCGCCTTGGAGTTGACCTGAAGTTTGTCGTAGATGTGTTTCACATGGGAACCGATTGTATTTTCAGTTACATTCAGTTCCTTTGCTATTTCTTTGTAGGAGTAAGCTTTAGCCAGCTTGGAGAGGACGACTTTTTCGGCGGGGGTCAATTTGTATTTGGATTTGGTAAAAGGGATGCTGAAGCCCCCCGTTTTGTAGATGGTTTCCATCAGCCGTTTGGCAACTGAAGGCGTGAGGTGGGCTTCCCCTTTGATGACCAGCTTAATGGCTTTTTCCAACCCGAAAGGCAGTTCTTCTTTCAACATATAACCATCACACTTCAATTGTATTGCTTTGATAATCTTTTCTTCATCGCTGAATTCCGTGAGCATCAGGACTTTTACGCCGGGGAAATGTTTTTTGATGAGGTACAGTCCTTCCAATCCGTCCACGTTAGGCATGTTAATGTCCATAAGTACAATATCCGGGTTGAGTCGCTTTATTTGCTCCCGCACATCGCTGCAGTCGGGGTAATTACCTATTACTTCATAGTCTTCTTTTTGTTCCATGAGAATATTTTTGATATATTCCCGCAGCTTATGATTATCCTCATAAATTATAATGCGATTTCTGACCATTTCGGGTAATCTTTAAAAGAACAAAAATACGTTTTATTTACATGGGTTGCATCACCTGTTCCGGTGATATGCTATACCTGGCGCAGTTTGATGACTTGTCTGATTCTTTCCACTTCACCTCGCAGGTCAAACTTCCTCTTGCGCTTCATCGGAAATTCTAAATGTATCTGCGTTCCTTTACCAATCGCTGAATTGATGGTGAGCTTGCCATGCAATTTCCTGGCGCGGTTTTTCATGTTGCGCAATCCATTTCCGCCTCTACTTGTGTCGGAAACAGGCTCTTGTGAGTCAAATCCTTTGCCGTCATCGGCTATGTCCATCAGCAGTTGATTGTTCTGAACGGCAAAATTCACTTTCACGCTGGATGCTTCCGAGTATTTTGCCACATTGGTGAGTGCTTCTTTATAAATCAGATGCAAATGATAGCGTTTTTCGCCGGAGAGTTGTATTGCTTCCAAAGCGGATTCATTCGGTAATTCCAGCCTGATGTTTTCTCCCAGAATGCGTTTGCCATCTACGCGCATGCGCAGCAGAATGTTGCTTATGTTGTTGTTTTTGGAGTCGTTTGCCCAGATGAGGTCATGCATTTTGTCATAAATATCCGAGGAGATTTCAAAAAACTCTTCTACTGTGTCGGAGAGATTGCGTTCTTCTTCTTTTTTGGATAAAACGAGTTTGCTTCCCGATCGGATAGTATTAATAGCGGAGCCAATATCATCGTGCAAATCGGTGCGCATTTGCTCGCGCACTTCGAGTACCGCCAGAGAAGGTCGGAAATAAACGTAGATCAACAATGCTACGGTCATTGCCCCCAGTAGGATCCACAATGTTATCGCCCACCAGGTCGTCCACCAGGGGTTTTCAATAAAAATGTTCAGACGAATCATCTGATCCCTGTTCCACACGCCATCGGAGTTGGATGCCATGACCAAAAAGGTGTAGTGCCCCGGGCGGAGGTCGGGGTAACGGGCGGTGTTGTCGGTGCTTGGGTTGGTCCAGTATTTGTCTGCACCTTCCATTTTGTATCGAAATAGCGTATGAGCAGGATCACTGTATTCCATCGCTGCAAATTCAAAAGCAAGCGTGTTGTTTTTGTACTCAAAATTTAATTGTTTTGCTTGGCTCGGATTGGAGGCGCCGGTGAGTAAGCATTCCAAATCCAGGAAAGGAGCATTGTTAACCTCCATTTTGGTGAGCTGTGGCACCGCCTGGGTTTTCACTAACGAGAATTTATCCGGCCGGAAGGCGGTGATCCCATTGGTGGCGCCAAACCACATTTTTCCGTTGGAATCCGCCAGATAGGCCTGCATGGTGTGTTCGATTGCCGAAAGCCCGTCTGCTAAGGTGAATTTGTGAAATCTATTCTGTTTTTTGTTGATATCAAACAAAGCCAAACCACCGGTAGTGCTTAGCCAGAGCCTGTTTTGTGCATCCGTCATGATGCCTGTGATCATTCGGCTTGGTAAACCTTCTTTTTCGGTGTAAATGGTGTCTGTCTGCCAGTTCTGTTTATTTAATTCGTAAAGCCCGTTGGCTGTTGCCACCAGGATACTTCGGGAATCTGGTCGTTCGTAAAACCCATTGATAACCCCTTCAACGGAAGTTTTCGCCTGGATTTCTTTAAAATTACTACGGATATCAAAAATGCGTAAATAGTTACCATTGGCGTTGGCGAGTAGCAAACCGTCTTGGGTTTCATATAGGAAGGTGTAATTGACAGAGGCATCTATGCTGTCAATTTTTACCAACGACAAACCACGCGAATCTTCGATGAGTTGCTGCACACCTTCACCGCGCGAGGCAAAAATTGTCCGTCCGTCTTGTAGCTGAATGGCGTGGAAATAAGTGGAGGAATTAAACTCGTCGAATATATCTTTTGTCGGATTGTAGCGCAGTAACTTCCCCCAGAATAACACCCAGACTCTACCTTTGGCATCTACAAAAATTTTACTGATATGCCCCAAGGGCAGCCCTTTTTTATTGGGTTCATAAAATTTCCAGCGTCGCTCCTGGCGCAGCAATACGGCAATGCCGCTCTCAGAAGAGCCGCACCAGATATTGCCGGCTTTGTCTTCGGCGATACAGGACGTGCGAAATGCTTTTTTTAGTTCGGGAAATTCCGACGAATGTAAATGGCGTTCAAATTTTAGTTTCTCCGGGTATGCATAGTCAATCCCTTTGCCGGGCACCGCCACCCAGACCACGCCAGTGGGATCAACATAAACGCTGCGGGTTGTATTTTCTGACAGGGAGCTGGGGTCGGAACCAATGTGTTGGTATTGTTGTACGATGTCTCCTTTTCTCTTATCAAAAACAAGCAAACCGCCATTATTACAGGTAATAAGCAAAAAGTCTGATTGGTAAGGCTCTACGCCGGTAAGGTTGCCGGTTACGATCTCTTTTTTCAGAGGATAGTTTTTCAAATCTTCCGTCAAGGGGTTAAAAAGATACAAGCCGTCAGTCGTAGCCAGCCAGACTTTGTCTTTGGCTTCAATAAACATTTCAACGATCCTAAACGGTGTAGCTGATACATCATTAAAAAGCAATTTTGATGAAAGGGGAGCATTCCCATCCTGATTATACCGTATGAGCTCCAGCCCGGCTTCATTGACGCTATTCGCCAGCACGTAAACCGGATTGCCCTCAGAATCAAAAAATGGATAGAGCCGGTGGGGCTCTCTGGTTTTCAGATCGAAGTGTGGTGTAAATGAATTTGTTTTGATATTAAATAAATACAGCTCATGGTTGACGATTACCCACAAATTATTTTTTTTATCCAACGCCATTACATAATAACTTCTGAGGGCTTGCCCAGCCTTATCTTTCAAAACATAATGGCGGAAGTGGCTATGCTTGCGAATATAACAATTGATGCCAACGGTTGTGGAAAACCAAAGATTGCTATGCTCATCTTCCCAGAAAGAACTTGTTGGGGTCAGTCCAAACAATGAATGCTCGGGGTCGTTGGCATCGGGAAGATATTGTTGGACGCTTCGCCCATCAAACCGGTTTACGCCGTTGGCGGATTGAATCCAGACAAAGCCTTTTGAGTCTCGGTAAATAAAGAAGTTAGTTGTTTGAGAAAGCCCGTTTTCTACACCCAGATGGTGAAAATACAGGCGATTGGGTTGGCCAAAGGCTGCCAAAAATGTAAATACAAATAAAAGAATGGATGGAATCCGCTTTTTCATTTTGATTAATATTTTGACAGACTGAGGCAATTCAACATCATGGATAACAGTACGGCGGGCAATCTTCCCAGCCATCATCTCTACTCGTTGGAGTAGGATGAACGCCCAAAGACAACCGCACGCCTTCTCCTTTTTCCTCCTGATTAAAATAAACCGAGAATACGGCATCCTCGCCGGAATCTTTCAATAAAGCCTCGAGTTGCGCTCTGCTAAATTGACCCACATAGAGTTTTTCATCGTTCGGGGTTGTTTCCTCGAACTTGATTTGAATAACTTTGAGGTAGAGCATAGCGTTTTTTTAATTTTGAATAAAGATATGCATTATTCGTAAATAAAAGAAAACATTTCTATGCTTTTATTATATCTAAAAACTCTTTTTCGGTTAAAATTTGCACCGTGCCCAGGTCCTGCGCTTTTTTGAGTTTGGAGCCTGCGGCTTCGCCCGCTACGAGTATATCGAGATTGCCGCTTACTGCACTGATGTTTTTGGCGCCCAGGGCTTCGGCTTTTTGTTGGGCTTCTTTGCGCCCCATCGTTTGAAGCGTGCCTGTAAAGAGGATGGTTTTGCCAGCCAATGGACCTTCGGTAACGGCTGCTTTGGGGCGATCTTCCTCGGTTTGGGTCAGGTTGACGCCGAGGGATTCCATTTCTTCCAAAAGGGCAATATTCCGGACGTTTTGAAACCACGCCATTACATTTTCGGCGACGATTGGTCCGATGTCTTTGATGTGGGTAAAATCTTCTAATGTCCAGTTTTTTAAATCTAAAACATGCTGAATTTCAGCAGCTAATAGCTTAGAAACTTTTTTGCCCAAATGGTGAATACTCAGACTGTGCAGTAATCTGTGAATCGGATTTTGTTTCGCCTTTTCGATTGCTTGCCGCAAATTTTCGGCAGATTTTTTACCAAAACCTTCCAGCTCGGCGATTTTATCATAATCCAGGTGATATACATCGGCAATCGTGCGAATCCAGCCCAGATCGTAAAACCGCTCAATAATGGATTTGCCCATGCCCTCGATGTCCATTGCATCTTTGGAAACATGAAAAATGATACGCTGCAAATCCTGTGCGCCGCACACGCAGGTAGGGCAACGCCAGGCAGCTTCGTCGGCCGCGCGCACTAATTTTACCGGGGTATCGGTATCATTTATTGGGCAATATTTCGGAAATTCGATCGGCACTTCGCTGCCGTTGCGCAGTTCATCCATCGCCTTCACGATGTAGGGAATCACGTCGCCCGCGCGCTCTACGAGCACCGTATCGCCGATGCGCAAGTCCTTACTGGTGATAAAATCTTCATTGTGCAGCGATACCGAAGAGACCGTCACGCCCGCGAGGTGCACGGGTTCGAGTTTCGCCACCGGTGTGATCGAGCCGATTTTTCCGACTTGATATTCGACTTTGAGCAGTTTGGTTGTTGCTTGCTTGGCGCGAAATTTGAACGCGATCGCCCAACGCGGATGGTGCTGTGTGTAGCCGCTGCGTTCCTGCATTTCACGGCTGTTGATTTTCACGACCATCCCGTCAATTTCGTACGGATAGCTGTCGCGCTTTTCCTGCCAGCGATGGCAAAAATCTACTACCTCCTGGATGTTGTTGCAAATCGTGCGCTCGTTGCCGTTACCAGGCACTTTGAAACCCAGCTTTTCCAGCAAATCGAGGCTTTGGGTGTGAGTCGTAAATTGATCGAGAATATTATTTTCGTTTTTATCCACCGCGTAACCGAGGGTGTACATGAAAGCCTCCAAGCCGCGTTGTGCAGTTTCTTTAGGGTCTTTCATGCGCAAGCCGCCGGTCGCTGCGTTGCGGGGATTTGCGAACAACGTCTGACCGTCTTCGGCGCGTTTTTCATTGATCTTCCTGAAAATATCTTTGCGAATGAGCGCTTCGCCGCGCAGTTCCACCCGAAAAATACCGAATTCCGAAAAATTCGCCTTGAGCGGAATCGAGCGAATAACACGCGCATTAGCGGTCATTTCTTCGCCGCGCACGCCGTTGCCGCGTGTAGCCGCTCGTATCAGCCGGTCGTTTTCGTACACCAGCGCGATGCTGCCACCATCAAATTTCGGTTCTACTGCATATTCAATATGTTCATTTTCAGAGAGATTTAGCAGGCGTTTGACTTGTCTGTCAAATTCAAATAAATCTTCTTCGTTGTATGAATTCGCCAACGACAACATCGGCGTCAGGTGCTCCACTTCCGGAAATTCTGAGGTCAAATCGGCAGATATGCGCTGCGTGGGCGAGTCGGGCGCGATGAGATTGGGGTGTTCCTCTTCAAGTTTTTCGAGTTGTTTGTACAATTGGTCGTACTCAAAATCGCTCACCACCGGATCATTGAGAATGTAATAGCGCCACTCATGATACGCGATCAGGCGGCGCAGCTCGTCCAGTTTTTGAGCAACAGGCGTCTTCGCCAGCGCACCGTCAGCGTTGAGGTATTTTTTCGACAGCTCGAAGAAAGCACGTTGTTCGTCTCGGGTGTACATTTTCTATTGACTATTTAGCATTGATCATTTACCGTGCTAAGATAGGGAAAGATTCTGGATGCTGGGGGGCGAGTAGGTAAGACTTTGGAGTTATAGTAAATGAGGTGACACTTGCTTCGAAAATGCCACCTTCCATTTTTTATCGTGTTCTCAACCTTACTACCGGGCAAATCATCTCTTCCAAGGAGATGCCGCCGTGCTGGAAGGTGTTTTTATAATAATTATTATAATAATTATAATTATTCGGATAGAGGAAAAATTTATCTTCCTTGGCAAAAATAAAGGTCGAGCTGACGTTTGGACGTGGCAATCCGGCTTTTTCCGGGTCGCGCACTTCGAGTACGTCTTTGCGTTCGTATTGCAGGTTTCGACCGACTTTGTAACGCAGATTCGTCGTCGTTTCACGGTCGCCTACTACTTTGGACGGCGTATTTACGCGGATCGTACCGTGATCGGTGGTGATGAGGAGCTGCACATCGCGTTCAGCGGCGCGCTGGAGGGCAGCCCACAGCGGCGAATTCACGAACCACGAGCGCGTGAGCGAGCGGTAGGCTTTTTCGTCGCCGGCAAGTTCCTTGAGTACTTCCATTTCGGTGCGGGCGTGCGAGAGCATGTCAATAAAATTGTACACGATCACCGTCAGGTCGTTATTCAGGTAGTTGAAAATATTGTCTTGCAGTTGCTTGGCGTAGTTCACATTGGTTACTTTCACGTATTCATGCTTGATCGGCTTGCGAAACACGCGGCGGATTTGCTCCGAGAGCAATTCGCCTTCATGCAGGTTTTTGCCGCCTTCGTCCACGTCGTTTTTCCACCAGTCGGGGTGGTATTTTTCAATTTCGGCGGGCATCATGCCGGCAAAGATGGCGTTGCGGCTGTATTGTGTAGAAGTCGGTAAAATGCTGTAAAAATAATCTTCTTCTTCCACCCGGTAAAGCTCGGAAATAATTGGTTCGATGACTTTCCACTGGTCGTAGCGAAGGTTGTCGAGCAGGATCATGAGGGTAGGCACATCTTCCTTCAGTTGCGGGAAAATCTTGCTGCGCATCAGATTGTTCGACATCACCGGTGCATCTTCGCTGTGGCGAATCCAATCCATGTAGTTTTTGATGGCAAATTTGGAAAACTCGATATTTGCTTCGCTTTTCTGCATCGCCAGGATGTCCCACATCTGAGTCGAATTCGATTCGTCAATCTTGATTTCCCAGCCAATAATACGGCGATACACTTCCACCCATTCCACATAACTCAATCCGCTCTGGATGCGCATGAACAATTGTCGGAACTCTTGCTGGTAGTCGCTCGATGTTTTCTCCCGCACCAGGCGTTTGTTGTCAATAATTTTTTTGAGTGTCAGCAAAATCTGATTGGGATTTACCGGCTTGATCAGGTAATCCGAAATCTGTGAACCCAAAGCTTCTTCCATGATGTGCTCGGCTTCGTTCTTGGTGATCATTACCACTGGTAGGAGCGGATTGTCGGCTTTGATTTTGGCCAGGGTTTCCAGCCCGGTCAAGCCCGGCATGCTTTCATCAAGAAACACCACGTCAATGTCGTTGTTTTCTTCACATTCTTCGAGTGCATCGTAGCCATTGCTTACCGTGATGACATCATAACCCTTGCTTTCCAGAAATTTTAGTTGCGGTTTGAGTAAATCAATTTCATCATCCGCCCAGAGTATCTTTATTTTGTCCATATATCGTTATTTGTTATTTGGCGATGATTGTTACTGATTATTTGACACTCCAAGCCCGAAATAACCAACAACAAATAATGCAATAATAGTTTTTCATACGAAATTATTGCCCAATCCGGCGCGGTTTTTAACCTTTGCGGAAAATACAATTTTACTGTTCATCTTAACACTTTTTACCCCTTTTCTTGTTTCCTCATTTGAAAATTAATCTGTAATCAACTTGAAACGCCGTGATGCAACGCAGCAAAAAAATATTGAATGATCCGGTTTATGGGTTTGTCGGAATACCGGATGGATTGATTTTTGATATTATTGAACATCCTTATTTTCAGCGACTCCGACGGATTAAACAGACGAGCCTTACGCATTATGTGTACCCGGGTGCACTGCACACGCGCTTTCACCACGCCTTAGGCGCTTTTCACCTGACCAACCAGGCGATTGACGTGCTGCGCAGCAAGAATGTGGATATCACCGATGCCGAGGCCGAAGCGTTGCGCATCGCGATTTTATTGCATGACATTGGGCACGGCCCCTTTTCGCATACGCTGGAGCATACCCTCATAGCGGTGCACCACGAGATGCTTTCGGTGCTGTTTATGCAAAAATTGAATGATGAATTGGGGGGCAAATTAAATTTGGCTTTGCAGATTTTTCAGGATAAATACCCCAAAAAATTTCTGCACCAACTGGTTTCCGGTCAACTGGATATGGACCGCATGGATTATCTCAATCGCGACAGCTTTTTCACTGGCGTGCACGAAGGTGTGATCGGCTACGATCGCATCATCAAAATGCTGGCGGTGAAAGACGGCGAACTGGTCGTGGAAGAAAAAGGAATCTATTCAGTTGAGAAGTTCCTGATTGCCAGGCGATTGATGTACTGGCAGGTGTATTTGCACAAAACCGTACTGGCTGCCGAGCAAATGCTGGTGCAGGCGCTGCGCCGCGCGCGCGACCTCGTGCGGGAAGGATTCGATCTTCGCGCCACCGAAAACCTTGAGTTTTTTCTGCATCACCATCTGACGGAAGCAGATTTTGCAACCCAGAGAGACCGGCTGCTCGATCGCTTTGCCGCCCTGGATGATTACGACATCGTGTCAGCTCTGAAAAACTGGATGCACGCCGCTGATCCCTTGTTGGCATATCTTTCCAGGAGTCTGATGGATCGCCGCCTGTTTAAGCTGGAGTTGCGCAACGAGCCATTTCCAATTGATTATGTGGAGCACATTCGCACCAAGGTACAGCAATGGAGTATTTTTGCACCAGAAATGATCAATTATTTGATTTTCAGCGGCATGGAAACGAATAGCGCGTATAGCACCTCCAAAGATGAAATCAAAATTCTGCACAAAGACGGACGCGTGTTGCCCATGTCAGCCAGCGCGGATTACGGGATTCAATCCAAAATTGTAACCAAATATTATCTGTGTTATCCGAAAGAGATTTTGGCGGTGAGGTGATTTTGTAAAACGCCCCCAGCCAGGTACCGTTGCGCCAGAACATCATTATAACCGCTATTTTCTGACAATTTTCTATTTCGTTTGACTTGAAATACTTTTTCCGCTTATTTTTGGAAAATTCTTTTTTCACCTGTAAAGTTTATCGGCTTGATGCACCAGGAGTATCAATTTATGGCAGATTTTACACTGCCGGAAGAACTGAGCGAGGAGTTCTTTAAATTGCTCCCCTATCAGGAATGCGTTGTAAACAAATATCTTGCCCAGGGCAAACTTATCAATTACGCTTTATCGCTGGATAATGCCAAAATGTGGGCAATTTTCAGCGCCAATTCTGAGTTGGAAGTGCTGGAAATGCTCTCGGATTTTCCGCTTACACGCTTTATGGAAGTGAAAGTGAGCCTGCTTACCAGCTACACTACCCTGAGCGTAGCCGCTCCCAATTTTTCGTTGAATTGAAATAATAAACGACAACTTTTTTTTCTAATATTCCATAATGTTTCTCATTCCAGCCCAAAGCAAAGGCTTGAGTATTGTACAGTACTTTGACTAACCTTTTGACAAGGTGAACCTTTTCAGGCTTTTATTATCAAATTTTATCTTGCGAAAAGCAATGAGTAAGTCGCAAAAAGTGCTATAATCAAAAGGGGGGCTACTTATCCGCCAAATCTTCTACATTATTGGCGGTAAGCAACTGCACGTGCCGGGTGATTTTATCAATTTCCCAGTTCCACCAGCAGATTTCCAGTAATTTTTCAATTTGTTCTTCCGAAAAACGCTTGCGAATTGGCTTCGCCGGATTACCGCCTACGATGGTGTAAGGCTCTACGTTCCTGGTTACAACGGCATATGCGGCTACAATCGCGCCGTCGCCGATGGTCACGCCGGGCATGACCACTGCCTTGTGCCCCAGCCATACATCATTGCCGATGATCGTATCGCCTTTGTGCGGATAGGTTTTGCCTTCCATTGCATGTTCCCAGCCATTGCCAAAGATGGCAAACGGATAGGTGGATATCGCTTCGGTCAGGTGATTCGCACCGTTCATAATAAATGTTACATCCGAGGCGATCATACAAAACTTGCCGATGATAAGTTTATCACCGATAAAATCAAAATGGTATTTTACATTCTTTTCAAAGTTTTGCACATTTTCAAAATCATCATAATAGGTGTAATCGCCCACCAGGATATTGGGATTGGTGACGATGTTTTTTAAAAAACAAAGCCGGTCGTAGCCTGTCAATGGAAACGCTGCTTGAGGATTGGGTCCTGTTGGCATAAGAAAATGATTAAATGAATAGTTAGTTGATTTTAAAAGGTTTAAATCAGTGAGTGCGAGTAGGGTTCCCTGTAAAATAATTACCTTATGTTAGGGAAATTTTTGATAGATAAAGCAAAAACTTTCGGTGTAGAAGAAAAGTTCCCGGCAGGTATTTTTTTTTAGCCATGAATATTTCGGCGGTTGGCTCAGGATCGCCCAGCCTTTGAGCGCTTCGATTACCAGCCGATGGCATTAAGGCGCAAGAAATTTTTTCAAAAAAGTGTTTTTTCAGGCAACGTTTTTCCGATTTAAGGCATCTCACATATACAGGTATAGAAATACACCATGTTTTCCTTCATATATCAAAAGCCGCTGGTCTCCGGAATTAGCGGCTTTATTTTTTTGTATCCCCTCTTCCATCTTTCAATCAAGTTTTCATTTCCAGATTTATTTTTAAAAAATTTAAAATCAGATAGGGGGAAACTAAATTTTTGTCATCCTATTAACAAATCACAAAATAAAACCAACCCATTATGCAGCAGAATTACCTGATTCTGAACAGGCTTTTTATTACCAAAAATGAAAACAATCATGCAAAAATCATCCGTTTTCACCGTAATCACCGGTGCCAGCCAGGGCTTGGGCAAAGCGCTGGCGATCGAATGCGCCCAACAGGGGCGTCACCTGATCCTGGTATCTCTACCGGGCGAAGGACTGCCCGAATTGGCGAATTATCTGTTCGCGCGCTATCGCGTTGAGGTATTGCATTATGAAACTGATCTTACTCATTATGATGCGCCGCAGCAGCTTTATGATTGGGTCGCTTGCCAGCAGCTCAAGGTAGATACGCTCATCAACAATGCCGGCATTGGTGGCACGCTCGCTTTTCAACAGGCATCGCCGGATTACATCAACAACATTATTTTGCTCAATATCAGAGCGGTAGCAATGCTGACGCGCTTGTTTGTACCTGAATTGCAACAACATCCGCAGGCGCATATTCTCAATATTTCCAGTATGGCGGCTTTCAGTCCGATTCCGTTCAAAACAGTATATCCGGCTTCTAAAGCTTTTGTATATTCATTTTCGATAGGCTTGCGCGAAGAACTTCGCCGTACCTCGATACGTGTAAGTGTGTTGCATCCGGGTCCTATGGCCACTTCGCAGGATCATATTCAGCGCCTGCAAAAGCATGGTACAATGGCGAGACTCAGTACGCTCACTACCGAGCAAATAGCGCGACTGGCGTTTCGGGGCATGCAACGCGGCACTGCAATCATTGTGCCCGGTATGCTTAATAAGATCAGTTATAGCCTGATGCGCTTCGTACCGCACAGCGTGCTAACTCAGATTTTAGGACGAGTTTTTACAAGAGAATTGCCGATATATCATGTATCATAAAAGAATTTTAGTGACCGGTGCTACCGGCTTGTTGGGTAGCAATGTTGTGGCAGAGTTGGTGTCGCGAGGCTTCCATGTGCGCGTTTTACTTCGCAAATCAAGCAATACCATAGCCCTTGCGGGGCTGGCTTACGAAGCTTTTTACGGAGATATCACCGACGCAGATGCCGTTATCGAAGCGGCAAAAGGCTGTGACGTGATCATTCACTCGGCTGCCAATACCAGTCAGTGGGGATCAGACATGAGCGCTCATAACACGGTGAATATACTTGGTACACAACATGTGGTAAATGCTGCCAAACGTTGGAACGCTGAGCGACTAATTCACGTGAGTACTGCCAATACGCTGCAACCCGGCACCATGGCACAACCTGGCAACGAAAACGGCGCTTTTAGCTATGGCGACCAGGCTACGGCGTACATTGCTACCAAGCGCGAAGCCGAAGAACTGGTGCGCTGCGCTGCGCAGCAGGGCGTACCGGCGGTCATCGTCAACCCTACGTTTATGATCGGCGCCCGCGATGCCAAGCCGAGCAGCGGCAAATTGCTCATGCATTATCTCCGGAATCCTTTGCTGGTGTGCCCGCCGGGCGGCAAAAACTTTGTACCGGTGCGCGATGCGGCTATTGCTATTGCCAATGCCATCGAACGGGGTGAAATCGGTGAGCGCTATCTACTGGCCGGCGTCAATATGACTTACGCGGCTTTTTTCAAAATCGTGGCGGAAGTGACCGGCAAACACAAGCCAACAGTGACAACGCCAGCCTGGCTGCTGAAATCTGTCGGACGGGCAGGTGATGTAATGCAACAATTTGTACGCGAGCCATTACCATTTACTTATGCTAATGTTTCTTTGCTCACGATTGAAAATTATTACACCGCAGCTAAAGCAGTGCGCGCGCTCGATATGCCTCAATCTTCTCTGGAACAGGCTGTATTTGAAGCAATTCAATGGTTTGAACAACATCATTACCTGCAAAGATGAAATCATTCGTATGATTCCTAAATAGCAAAATATTACATCATCATGCTGATCTTCTTGCTTTACCTGGCAATCAGGAAGGCCCGCCGTAGATTTGTTTCTGCTAAAGCCGATTGATACCTGTTTGTCGTCATGCAATACCTTTTTTGCGTCATCTTTAAAACTAATATCATGAAAACGATCATAAAATTTGTCACATTTATACCGTTGATCTGCATGTTCCAACAGACAACAGCGCAGGATCTGACTTATCATATTTTCATCGGCAAAAAACGTGCTGGCACATTGCAAGTGCAAAAGACAAACCTGCCGGGCAATGATTACCACCTGCGCTTAGAAGCCAATACTTCCTACGCGCTGATGAGTATTTATTCTTTATCAGAAGCCAAATACCACGATGGGCGACTCCAACAGGCATTTACTTTGCAAAAACTGAATGGCAAAATGCGCGAGAACTCAAGCGTACAGCGTGACCCCAGCGTTTATCGCATCTGTGCCGATGATGACAAAAGTACCTACGCTGATGACATCACTTACAGCGTGGCCATGCTGTATCATTTTGAACCTAACGGAGTTACAAAGGTTTTTTCCGAGCGATTCGGCAAATTTTGCCACCTCCGCGAGGTCAATCCGCACCGCTACAAACTGGAAATGCCCGATGGCAAGGCTACAACTTACACCTACCAAAACGGCGTCTGCAGCGAGGTATATTCCGAGCATACTCTTGCTACCGTACGATTTCAATTGGTAGAAGATAAGCAATTAGCACGAAAATAATTACTTCGGGTAGATATTGCAGCTTCGCTATGTCGGCATGATGATAGCGAGGCTTTTTTATTACCAATTGCTGTAAATGTCCGAGCAGCGTTTCTATCTTTGTTAAGTATCATATAAAAGGTGCAAAACAAGATTCAACATCAAAAATCCAACATCCAGATGAATAAAATCCTCGTTACCGGCGGCTGTGGCTACATCGGCAGCCATACTATTGTTGACTTGATCGACAATGGCTTCGACGTGATCTCAGTGGATAATTTGCACAATGCCGATGCTAGCGCTCTGGAAGGCATCGCCAAAATCACCGGCAAACAAGTCAAGAACTACGTTGTCGATCTTTGCGACCTCGAAGCCACGAAGCAAATCTTCAAGGACAATCCTGACCTTGTGGGCATTATTCACTTCGCCGCATTAAAAGCGGTTGGCGAATCGGTAGAAAAACCGCTGCTCTACTTTCGCAATAATCTCAACAGCTTACTGAATGTTCTCGATTGCATGGCGGAGTTTGACGTCCCGCATCTGATATTCTCCTCGTCCTGCTCGGTGTATGGCAATGCCCCGGAATTGCCCGTCACCGAAGAGACGCCGTGGCAGGAAGCCGAATCGCCATACGCCCGTACCAAGCAAATGGGCGAGCAGATCATCCACGATGTGCTCAAAAGTAACCCCGCGTTGCAGAGCATTCTTTTGCGCTATTTCAACCCCGCCGGCGCGCATCCCAGCGCATTGATCGGAGAGTCGCCCCGCAACGTGGCAAACAACCTTGTGCCCGTCATCACTGAAACGGCCATCGGTAAACGCCCGGAAACGGTGGTCTTTGGCAATGATTACCCTACCCGCGACGGCTCTTGCATCCGCGATTATATTCATATCATGGATTTGGCGCACGCACATACCCTGGCCATGCAATATCTGCTTGCCGCAAAAAACAAATTCCAGATAGAAGTTTTCAACCTTGGTATCGGCGAAGGTGTCAGCGTGCTGGAAGCCATCCATGCCTTTGAATCTTCCACCGGCGAAAAGCTTAATTACCGCATCGGACCGCGTCGTCCCGGCGATGTCGTCGCCATTTATGCCAACCTCGACAAAGCAGCTCAGCTACTCGGCTGGAATCCGCAGTATAGCATTGAAGATATTATGCGCAGCGCCTGGAATTGGGAGAAGAAAAGAAACCGACAAATGTAAAACTGACAAATATAAAATGTAAAAGGTGCTCTACTTTTGCGATTTTACATTTGAAATTTTATGTTTTATATTATGAAGAAGTCTCTACTCGACATTGCCGCCCTTTTCCTAAAACTCGGCGCCACTGCATTCGGCGGACCTGCTGCTCACATTGCTATTATGGAGCGGGAAGTAGTGCGACGCCGCGGTTGGCTCACGCATGAGCATTTTCTCGATCTTATGGGTGCCACCAATCTTATTCCTGGTCCCAATTCCACTGAAATGACCATGCATATCGGCTACGAACGTGCAGGTTGGCGCGGATTATTTGTCGCCGGCGCTTGTTTTATTTTGCCGGCAGCACTCATTACGCTGGCATTTGCCTATTTATACAAAACCTACGGCAATATTCCTGCCGTTGCGCCTTTTTTTATCGGCATTAAAGCAGTGGTAATTGCCATTATTTTACAAGCGGTGTACAATTTAGCCCTAAAAGCTGTCAAAACAATACCTTTAGCTTTTATCGGATTGCTGATATTGGTGGCTACACTGGCAGGTATTAACGAAATCGCTGCCGTATTGGGAGGCGGATTGTTGTCAGTCATGTGGTTTGAAGGAAAAAAGCTCTTTTTAAAGTCGGAAATCAATGGTTGGTTGCCAATATTGCTTTTACAGGGAAATGCAATCGCCTTATCTCAGGTTTCATTTGCCAAGCTTTTCTTTATTTTTTTCAAAATAGGAGCGTTGCTTTTTGGTAGCGGCTATGTACTTGTTGCTTATCTGGAAGAAGAGCTTGTTACCAGACTGGAATGGCTCACCCAAAACCAATTGCTCGATGCTATCGCAATCGGGCAGTTTACCCCTGGACCCTTATTTACCACTGCTACTTTTATCGGGTATCAATTGGCAGGCGTGGGCGGCGCTATCGTGGCCACTTTGGGGATTTTCTTACCCGCATTTCTTTTTGTATGGGTACTCAATCCCCTTGTGCCGCGCATGCGTCAGAATAAATTTCTCGGTTCTTTTCTCAATGGAGTAAACGTTGCTGCTGTAGCAGTGATGCTGGTCGTCTGTTTGCAGTTAGGCTATGAATTAATCAGTGATTGGCGTCAAATCATCATTGGATTGGTCAGTATTTTAGTATTATTTCTTTTTCCAAAGCTTAATACAGCCTGGCTAATCCTGGGCGGTGCGCTGGTAGGGTGGGGTTCGGGGTTTATTTGAAGCTCATAAAAAAAACAAAAGGATTTATTTTAGTGTATTCCTTTGCATAAGTTCATCTTATTTTATAATAAAAGTAATTTCATAATCAAATTTGTCAATTTTAATGTTATAATTCCCGATTTTTATGCTGCAAGAGGGTACTTCCATGCTGAAATGGGTGATTTCCACGTTGCAAGCGCCAATTTCTACATTGCAAGGGGGGGCTTACAAGTTTGCAAGAGGGTATTTCCACATTGCATTCGGTGATTTCTGCGTTGCAAGAGGGTATTTCCGCATTGTAATTGGCAATTGCTGCATTGCATTTGGCAATTACAACAAAAAAGGCTACACGAATTGGATTCATATAGCCTCTTTTTTTCTTGTTTGGTTCAAATAATGCCTATTGTCCGTTCTTTTTTGTCGGAATAGAATCATCAATATCATAGCCCCAATCACCTAACTTTTTAGGATTCTTTGGAAATATCGCTTTAAGCAAGGCTTTGGTCGCGTTGTTGGCTTGTGTAATATGAATTATGAGGTTATCACGAGAACGATATTCCTCTTCCATTTTGCGCTTATGCTCTTCGGCTTTGTTGTGATGCTCAGAAGCCTGTATTGCCATTGGTCCGATCTCATCCCAATTGATACCTTCGAGATTGTAAAGCGGAGAAGCGGAACCATCGGCAAGATGCTTCTGGTAAATGGCTGCTGCTAAATCGAGCAGCTTTTTTGGGCTGGCAGGACGCTTAATGCGCCCGGGAGTGCGTTTAGTCATAAGTAAATTTGCTTTTGTTAATAAATAGAATAGAATAAAATCAACGCCTCAATATAAAAGAATATACTAAAATAAGCAAGTCTCTACATTTCAAAAAAGAATAAAAACCTATTAAGAATAATTCTTGTTCTTTGCAATCAGAATCTATACTTCATTTATAATTTTGCGCCTAAATCATTTTTGATCATGAGAATATCAGTTTCGCTATTTTTCCTGTTTTTTTCTATTTTTTCTTTTGCACAAAAGCCTTATTTCCAACAGGAAGTCAATTATAAAATTGAAGTAACCCTTAACGACCAAAATCATACCATCAGCGGGCAGATGGAGATAGAATATATTAATCATTCGCCGGATACATTGGACGTTATTTACATTCACTTGTGGGGCAATGCTTTCCAAAACCGCCGGACGGCTTTTGCCGAACAACAATTGCGCAATAGCGACACCAAATTTTATTTTGCCAAAGAAGAAGAACTGGACGGCTATTCCAATTTAGCCTTTCGTGTGAATGGTCAGCAGATAGTGATGGAATCGTATGAGGGACATCCTGATATAGCTCTGCTACGATTACCACAACCGCTGCCAAGCGGGGCGCAGATTACAATTGCTACGCCGTTTACGCTAAAAATTCCGTTATCGTTTTCGCGTTTAGGGCATGTAGGCGAGTCTTACCAAATGACACAATGGTATCCCAAGCCTGCAGTGTATGACCGCGAGGGCTGGCATCCGATGCCCTATCTTGATCAGGGCGAATTTTACTCCGAATTTGGCAACTTTGATGTTTCGATTACCTTGCCAGACAATTATGTGGTAGGAGCAACGGGCGTTTTGCAAACTGAGAGTGAAAAACAGTTTTTACAACAGAAAATAACAGCTACCGATGCATTTTTTGCAGAACTTTCCTCGTCAAATAACACAAGCTACGACACTACCAATACCACTTTTCCGCCATCCAGCCCGACCATGAAAACCATTCGCTATACTGCAGAAAAAGTGCATGATTTTGCCTGGTTTGCAGATAAGCGGTTTTATGTACAAAAAGACCAGATCGAGCTGTCTTCCGGGCGTATCGTAGATACATGGGTAATGTTTACTGATTTTGAGCGCAATCTCTGGAAAGAAGCGATCAATTATGTCAACCGTTCTGTCAAATTTTACTCCGAACTTGTGGGTGATTATCCATATCCACAGGCTACCGCGATACAAAGCGCGCTGAGCGCCGGCGCGGGCATGGAATATCCGATGATTACTGTAATTGGTGAGGCAGAAAGCCCCAAAAGTTTAGACATTGTGATTACCCACGAGATTGGACATAACTGGTTTTATGGCATTCTTGCCAGCAACGAGCGAGATCACGCCTGGATGGACGAAGGCATAAATTCCTATTATGAAAAACGTTATACCCGCCGGTATTACAAAGAAGATACCGAGGATGATTATTTGCCGGAATACCTGTTGCGGGGCAGTGGACTGAGTCTAACCGAACTGGCGTATCTCTGGCAGGCGCGCCGCAATCTTGATCAGGCGCCTGATACCCATTCAGAAGAATTTACCAAGATCAATTATTATCTTGGCGCTTACGAAAAGCCGGCTATTGCATTTAATTATCTCGAAAAATTCGCGGGACCGCTCAATTTAGACGGGGCAATGCAGGCTTATTATCAAAAATGGCAGTTTAAACATCCGCAACCGGCTGATTTTCGGGCAGTATTGGAAAAAGAAACCGGCATGAGTCTCGGTTGGCTGTTTGATGGGCTGATTGGTTCCAACGCAAAGCAGGACTACGAAATCAAAGGGCTTAAAGTCGCCGACGATGGTTACCGTATATTGGTAAAAAACAAGAGCGAGTTTGCTGCACCTTTCACTTTAGACGCCATAGTGGACAGCAAAGTAGAATTCAGCAAGTGGTACGAGGGCTTTACGGGTGAAAAAGTACTGGAATTCCCTTTTAAAGGCTTCGAAGAGCTGACCTTAGATGCAAATCATGTCACCCTTGATGTTAATCGCAAGAATAATCATATCACAGCCTCCGGCAAAACGATTGAACCTCTGCAATTCCGTTTTCTGCCCGGTCCTGAAAACGATAAACGCACTCAACTCTACTGGGCGCCGGCGATGGGATGGAATGATTATGACAAGTTCATGCTGGGATTGGCGCTTTACAATTCCACCATACCATTCAAAAAATTTGATTTTGCGCTGATACCGATGTATTCCTTTGTTACCAAGGACGTAATCGGGCTGGCGGACGTTCACTATACCTTTTACCCAAAAGGAAAAGCTATTCAATCGGTTACGCTGGGCGTAGGTGGAAAAACGTTTCATTACAACCGCCGTTTTTCGAATGATTACGATCTGAAATTTGCCCGCCTGGCGCCGACAGTAAAGGTAGAATTGGGCAAGAAGCACACCGGGCAGTTCTTTCAAACCATCCAATGGCGCACACTTTGGATTAACCAGGAATTTCCGCAGTTTAGCCCTACTTTTGGCAATTACGAGGGCAACGAATGGGTGGACACTTACATTCATGAGCTGAGCTACTTTGGTGAAGGGCGGCGAGCATTAGACCCGTACAGCGTATTCGCAGCACTGGAGCAGCAATCCTATAAAGATGACTTTGGTCGCAGCCAACATTATCTGAAAGCATCTCTGGAGATCAAGCATACTTTCCATTACGCTCCAAAAAAAGGCTTTGACTTTCGGATTTTTGCGGGCGGTTTTTTCAGCAATACCCGTCGGGATGCGGGTAACATCTTTCCAGGCGCTTTTAACCTGATTTCACAGGGCTACAACGACTATCGTTTCGACGATTTCTACCTGGCGCGCAGTGCAGCAGAGGGCATTTTGTCGCAGCAGATCACGATTCGCGATGGCGGCTTCAAAAATGTGATTGGCACAGGCTTCAGTCTGGGGCGCAGCAACAATTTTATCGTAGCATTGAATGTAAAAGCTGACCTGCCCAATGGTTTGCCGTTCAATCTACCGCTTAAGCCTTACTTTGACATTGGTTATTTTGATAATGCCATGCCCACTGGCGCGGATGATTCATTTGAGGATCAGCTACTCTGGAGTGGAGGTGTGGCACTCGAATTTGTGAAGGACGTGATAGCCATTTACTTTCCTCTGGTAAACAGTAAAAACATTGATGACCGCTACGCCGAGCGCGGCAACTACTGGAATCGCATCGCCTTTACACTGGATTTGCGCAAGCTGAACCCAAAGGAACTGCTAAAAAGGGTAGAATTTTAGACATACAAAAGGGAGTAGTTTGAAATCAATAGTATAAGCAAAGACCACAAAGGGCTGCTCCCGATAATTTCTTCCAGTGTTTTCGTTTTATGCAATACATTCTGATAGCCGCGTACGTCTTGTTCAATTAAAAACGATATTATTTATTTGTACCAACTTCGAAACATTAAAAAAACTCCACACATGAAATTACTCTTCCAGGGCAGCTTTAAAGCCGACCGCGACCGCCCCGAAAACGAAGCGCTGGTGCGCGAATACGTCGCCGTATTAGCTAAGAAAATTGTTGAATATCAACAACATATCGTCACTGTTTGGGTGCGGGATTATGATGAAATGCTGGCGCGTGGCATTTTTGAAGAACTGGGTGAAGATCGGAAGGCAATCAAAAAATATCTCACTTTTTTCTTGTCGGATAAAAATGAAAACCACCCCGATTATGGAATTGTCAAGCGATTCCAGGCGCCAAAATACTGGTCTGAAGAGCGCACACTGGCAGTGAGTTTCTGCGACGGGCTGGTCGTGGTGGGCGGTGGCAAGGGCACTGCCGACAGCATTGAAAAAGCAATCTTAAGCAAAAAACCGATATTCATTGCTTACAAAATCAAAGGCTATCCCACCGAAATCTGGGATCGTTTTTCGGAGGGGTATTATTATAATGAGCCTGGCGACGCCGATTTTATTACCGACGAAAACATTACCCCGGAAGAATTTTTTGATCATGCTTTCCAAATCATCCAGAAAATGGAAAGTAAAACCAACGATAAGCCGAACTCCTCAACCGCCAGAACTACCGGCATTGATGTGGCGGCAATGCGCGATCTGGTTGCCATCGGCAAACTGGAAGAAGCCATTGATACCACCTACGATTACGCGAAAGTAACCGACCAGGGCTTGATGAATCAGATCATCGTGCTCTCCGGGCAGTTGAAAGCGCTGCGACGCAATCGTTCACTGGGGCTGGAAGACAAATCCACCGAAGAAGCCCGCATTATGCTGGCGTTTCTGGGCATTCTGAGCGATCTGGAACAGATTGGGTAAGTATCTGTCAATACCGCAGCCCATGCAAATATTTGTAACTAATAGCAATGCTCTCCAGCGGCGTATGGTTTTTGCAAATATCCTGCTCTACAAAGAAATATTGCATTCCCGATTGCTTAGCTGCTTTAAAAATCGGTTTCCAGTCAATGGTGCCATTGCCCACCTCGGTGAATTCCTTTTCGGGGGTGTTCGCCATATCTTTCACATGCCAGAGGTGGAAGCGCCCCGGATGCTGCTGGAAAAGCGCAAGCGGATCGTGCCCAGCTTTGGTGGTCCAGTACAGGTCGAGTTCAATTTTCAGCAGATCTGCGTCGCATTCTTTGAGCAAAACATCCATCGGAATTTGTCCATCTACTGTTTCAAACTCAAAATCGTGATTGTGGTAGGCTAGTTGCAAACCAGCTTTTTTAGCCGCCGCGCCGCAAGTATTGAGCAATTCGGCTAATCTCTTGTACTGATCAATACTTTTTCGCTCATTTTCGGGTAGCCAGGGGCACACTACATATTGTTGCCCCAGGGTCGCAGCATCGTCGAGGGCACGCGCCCAATCGCCACGCAACACATCCAACCCTAAGTGGCTGCTGTAGGTTTTCAAACCAACGGCAGCCAACGTTTTTTTGAAGGCAGCCGCCGTTTGTCCATAGATTTTGCCTTTGTTGTAGCTTGCCAGTTCCACATGATCAAAGCCGATTTGCGCCACTTTGGCCAATGTGCCGTTCGGGTCTTTATTCATCAAATCCCTGACGGTATATAGCTGAATACCAATATGTTTCAATTTTTTCATGCTGTAGAAGATATTTGGAAAAGCGAGTGCTCCCGCTGCTGCATAGGAAGCATTTTGTAGAAAGGTTCGTCTTTGCATAGTTCAGTTTTTTTTTAAATTTTGAGCCAAACAAATTCTATAATTCAAAATCTTTTGCCGGCTTTAATGTAATGAAATCCCAGCACAATTAAGCACAAAAAC
>CAZQTF010000020.1:0-26184 GCA_964596135.1 uncultured Saprospiraceae bacterium
CGACGGTGCAAGGTCCCAGGCGCCAGATGATATGCATGATTTCTTCTTCGGCTTTCGTTAGTGTGTTCATTTTAAAGTGGTTAAAGTGGTGTAATTGGTTAAAAACATTGTAATTAGGGGAATTATTATTTTGATTGAAAGTGAATGATTTCCTTTAATTGCTGAATACGCTGTTCGGCGTATTCCTTGAATTTTGTATCCCTGGTCGCCAAATACTGCTCATATTGCTTTAATGCTATGCGTTTGTCCTTGTAAGCCAGGTCATTGTTTCGAGCTTGAAAAAATAAGTACTCTGCTTGCGGTTCGTATTCGTAAGCCTTTTGATAATGCGTGACCGCTTTTCGGTAATCCCCTTTTTCTTCATAAATCGCGCCCAGATCGCCATAGTAGGAAGGCACCTTCTCGGAAATACCTTTTTCGATGGCAGTCTCAAAATGCCGGATGCTTTTTTCTACATCTCCTTTTTTGCGGTAAGCCAAACCCAGATACTGATGGGTATGTTCGGTGTCTTCTTCGCGTGTTACGATATGCTCCAGATTCGTGATGGCTTTATCCAAACTGTCTAATTGCAAATAAGCCACGCCGATCATCATTTGATAATATTCACTGGTGTCGCCCAGCATCATGGTTTTTTCAATCGTTTGAATAACAGTCGGATAATCTCTTTGTTTATTAAATAATCGTGCTTTATTTTGTAATAATCGGATATTATTGGGATCAATATTTAGTCCTTTTTGTAATATTATTTCAGCGTATTCCAATTGTTCGGATTGAATATATAGCGAGCTAAGCTGGTCAATGGTTTCGACATCCGAAGGATTGAGTTCGTGCGCACGCAGGAAAAACAAAATGCTTTCGGTGCCCAGCCCGGAACGAATTGCCGAGTAGCCACAGCGCTTGAAGGCAAAGCTGTTGGTGGTATCAATGGAAGCCCAGTAAATGTAATAACGCAGCGCCTCACGGTAGTTGCTTTCGCGCTCATAAATCGCGCCCAATGAACTGATAGACTGCGTGTCGGAAGAATCCTGTTTTAAAACTGCATTGTAAAAAAGCTTGGCATCGGGGTAGCGCCCAAGCTGGAAATGACAATAAGCCATTCGCCGCAGGTACTCCTGGTTTTCTTGATGTTGGATATAACAGGCACTCAGCAATTCCAATGCCCGATCAAACTGGTAAGCGTTGATGTGTTCCAGCGCCTGCTGGTATTTCTACTGTATGGCGGTTGAATCGAGTTTTGGTTGTGCCGGCAACACAAGCTTGAGCATCATCAGAAAGAGCAGCGTACAAAATTTTTTCATGTTTTAAATAGTTATTGCCATACAAACATACAACTAAAATTTTAGCGTGTCAACTATCGAATACGTTTTTTAACTAAAAAAATAGTCAAAGCTATTTTATTCAACTATTTGATGATATTTTTATAATTAAAATATTGGCACTTTTAGTGGAAACTACCGAATTGATTGATCTAACAAGAAAAACAACAGTCTGCCCCTTTACACGAATAACAAAAAAGCCTAATTTGCGTGACTATTTGCACAAATACACGTTATATATAATTAGACAGTAAGATAGGCTCAACACAACCCAAAAACACAGGATAACATTGAAGAAAACTACATTTTTAGGGCTACTATTGATGGCTTTCCTGCAAATGTTTGCACAGCAGGAGGCATCGGTGACCGAGCTAGAATTTTACCCGCTCGGTGGATTTCATAACGCGCCGGTAGCAATACAGCTGTATGCTCCCGATGCTGCGATCTATTATACGCTGGACGGCTCCACGCCTACCCGGCGCTCTGCCGTGTACAAAGAACCGATACGGATCTCAAAAACAGCAGTACTGCGGGCAGTTGCTTACCGCAATGGTAAACGGGGAAAACCGTATGGGCAGACTTACTTCATCCAGGAGCCGGCAACGACATTTCCAGTTGTTTCCATTGGTATCACGCCGTCTATTCTTTTCGATCCGGTGCGGGGCATGTTTATGCAAGGCAATCAACTCGTGAATAATTCCTGGAAAAAACCCGGCGCCAATTTCTGGACCCGGCAGGAAGTGCCAACGCACATAGAAATTTTTGAATCGGATGGAAAGTGCGTTTACAATAGTTTATCTGGTCTTCGTTTATTTGGTGGCATGAGCCGCCTGTTTCCACAAAAATCCATAACGCTGGTGGCGCGTGAGCGCTATGGCGCCAAGCGTTTTGATTATCCCATTTTTGGCGCAGATGGGCTGAAAGATTTTAAGTTTCTGGTGCTGCGCAATTCGGGTAGCGATTGGGGAAAAACACATTTCCGCGATGCGCTGATGACTGGTTTGCTCGACGATTGGGACATAGACAAACAGGATTACCGCCCTGCGCACGTTTACATCAACGGTAAATATTGGGGCATTTACAACATTCGCGAAAAAATTAATCGCTATTTTATTGAGGATCATCACAAAGAGGTAGACAAAGATAGTATTGACTTTCTGGAACACAATGTCATTCGTAGGCGGGGTAGCAGTCGTCATTATCGCCACATGTTGGATTTTATTGCCAAAAACAGCCTTCGTGACCCCGCAAATTATGCCTACGTTCAGACACTGATGGACGTGGACAACTTTATGAACTACCAGATCGCCCAAATCTATTTTGATAATCAGGATGCAGGTGGCAATATCAAATACTGGCGCCCCAAAACCCACGACGGCCGATGGCGCTGGATTCTTTACGACACCGACTGGGGCTTCGGCTTACACGATGCACAAGCTTATAAAAACAATAGTCTGGCTTTTCATACGGAACCCAACGGACCCTCTTGGCCCAATCCTGCCTGGAGCACGTTCCTCCTGCGCAAGTTGCTTGAAAATCCTGAATTCGAACGGAAATTTATCACCCGTTTTGCCGACCATTTGAATACTACTTTCCATCCGCTGCAGGTAGAGCACAAAATAGATGAATTGTATCAGCAACTGCTGCCGGAAATCGGGCGTCACCTCAAGCGCTGGCAATTTAGCGAAGCAGAATGGGAAACGGAAGTAAACAGGCTTCGCATTTTTGCACAGGAGCGTTCATACTATACGCGCCTGCATCTCATGGATCGCTTCAATACCGGCGCTTTGCACACCTTTCAGGTGAGCGTGGAGGGCGGCGGCTCGGTGCTGGTCAATGATTATATCAATGTAGATGCCCGACGGTCGTTTGAAGGTGAATATTTTGCCAATGTTCCGGTTTCGATTAAAGTAGTGCCGCACAACGGCTACCGCTTCGTTCGCTGGGAAGGTATTGAAGCACCGAAAGAACAGCGCGAAATTATTTTCAAACCGCAGGAAAAAATCACCGCGATCAAAGCCGTTTTTGAAAAATATGAACACCCGCTCGCCGGCAAGATCGTCATCAACGAAATCAGCGCTAATAATCGCCAATCGGGTGACTGGATAGAGCTTTTTAATGGCGCTAAAGACAAAGTGAACCTGCGTGGCTGGGTACTGACGGATTTGCAAAATGAATTTGTCTTTCCGAATGTAGATATTCTTCCCAACGATTACCTTGTGGTGTGCGAAGACCGGCGGCGCTTTTACAACACTTTCCCGGAAGCGTACAATGTGGTAGGTGATCTGAGCTTTGGCTTGAACAAATACCGGGAGCGGATTGAATTGTTTACGTCGTTCGGCGCGGTGGTGGACAGTGTTTACTACGAATTGCCACCTTCTGATTCGATTTTTACCTTGAGTTTGCTGATGCCTTCCCTCGATAATAGTGACCGTGAGAATTGGGAAATACGCCCCGGTATAGGATCACCCAATGCTCCGAATCCTTATTTTCTGGAAAGTAGCATTCGTACCTTGCAAAAAGAATGGCTGGAAATTGGTATGGCGGCAGGAGTAGTCGTATTGTGCCTGGTGCTACTGATCTTACGGCATCGAAGAATTTTATAGCGATGATAAGCGCTGTCAGCATTTTAAGATGCCAACAGCGCTCCTCCGTGTTTTAATTTTTGCCCAACTGCCGCAGGTGCGCTACATGCGAGGCAATAGCCATGCGGGTTTTGGGATATTCAATGTATCGAATGCCATATTCGGCGCAAGCCTGCTTGATAATTTTGCTGATCGCCGGATAATGGATATGTGAAATCTGCGGGAATAAATGGTGCTCGATCTGGAAATTCAAGCCACCCAGCCACCATGTAATGACCTTATTTCTCGTTGCAAAATTGGCGGTTGTATTTAGTTGGTGAATTGCCCACTCATCTTCGATCTCGTTTTTGGGCTGAACAGGCACAGCAAAACTGGTCTCTTCTACCACATGCGCCAACTGAAATACAATGCTAAGTACAAAACCGGTCACCATACCATAAACCAGAAAACCGATCAGCCATGGTACAAAGCCCAACATATAGATTGGAATAATCACAAACAGCGCTAAGTGTACTACTTTGAAAGCCCAGAAGATGAGGTGTTCCTGAATATTCATCGGCTTCATCGGCATATTACCTACCTTTTTGGTAAAATACTTCTCGTAGTCGGTAAAAAAGACCCAGTACAAATAAAGCAACGAGTAAGCCAGCCAAAAGTAGAGGTGCTGATAGCGATGCAATTTGTAGCGCTTCTGGGTTTCACAAAGACGCAGGAACGGGCGCGCGTCAATGTCGTCATCCACTCCGTCAATGTTGGTAAAGGTATGATGCACTACATTGTGCTTGGTTTTCCACATAAAAACATTGGCGCCCAGGAAATTGAGCGAAAGCCCCGCCAATTCGTTCACCCACTTGTACTTGCTGAAGCTGCCGTGTGCGCCGTCGTGCATGACGTTGAAGCCAATGGCCGCGGTCAATCCGCCTAAGGTTATAGATTCGAGGATGGCAAACCAGTAAGCCGGTGTAAAAAACACCAGATGAACATAAATCAGTACAAAGCTGACCATCAGAATAATGGCCTTGATAAACAACTCGTAGTTGCCGGTTTTTGCCTTGCCAACTTCGACGAAGTACTCATTGATTCTTTTTCGTAGCTCTCCGTGGAAAGAATTGGCTTGCGTTAAAAACTTTGGTGCAGTCATTCAAGTGAAAATTTAAACATTGGACAATTAAAAATGAACCTATTCAAACCGGATTAATGTTGAAAAGGAAGCACTAAAGGTAATACCTAAAACCGAAATACCAGAAATTTTAAAATTTTCCCGCACGTCGTAGATTAAGAGAAGTACCCATCTTCTTTATACACTGCCCGCCCTAAAAAGATTTGTCATTTTTTCTTTACAAAAGGGGTTATTTCATAAACTCCGCCACTAAGCGATGGAAATGGTGCACGCCCTGCTCCTGGCTTGGCGAAAAGCGTCCGTGTTGGTAAAACCGCGATTGCAGCCCTCGCTGTACGCTTTCCACCACCGCATCGTCTTCCAATTCGGTTTGGTTAATCCGGTTTACTTCGCGTTTGAACGTCGTATTTCCAAAATAATAAGTCCGGTAGCGAATGGCAGTACGGTTGTGGCTCAAAGGTTCCACCACGTTCATGGACAAGCCCCAGGGATAGAAATTGAGCATCAGATTGGGAAACAGCCAGAAATAATAAGCATACACTTGTTTGCCGTAATCCGGCGAATCCGGTGGGAGGTCGAAGCAAGGTTCGCCTGTCTTAGCGATGCCGACCTGCAAACTGCAATAATCGAAAATCTCGTACTGATAATTTTTAAAATCCAGCGCCTGATTCAACGCCGGATGCACAAACGGAATGTGAAAACCTTCGAGGTAATTGTCGCAATACAGCGCCCAGTTAGCATTGATGAAATAATCCTGCGAATGTTGCGGTGCGAAAGTCATGGTATCGAGCGGCAGCCAGCCGATGCGCGCCTGGATCGGGCGGATCATGTCGGCGAAGTTCACTTTGGGATTCAGCGATACAAATAGCATACCCATCCACTCCTCAAACGACACTTTGGTCAGATCGTCCATCGGTGAAGGGAAATTTTCCACCGCCTCAAATTCGGGCATACTTTTGAATGAGCCATCCAGCCGGAAACAGCGCCCATGGTAGCCACAGGTAAGTATTCGGCTTTTGCCGGGCTGCTCAACGACGATCTTGCCGCGGTGCGTACAAACGTTTGATAGACAATACTTCTTACCGTCTGCATCTTGGGTAAAAACCAACGGCTCGTTCAGCACATCCGGGAGCAGCGTTATCGGATGGACACTCATCGGCTCGCTTACTGCATCAGCATCAGCAGCATATAGCCAGGTAGTGGCGAAAATCTTTTCTCTGGTTTCCGCAAACACCTCCGGTTTTTTGTAAAACCAGCCGGGCAAGGTATCGGAGTGGCGAATATCCTGTTGAATGTGGAGTGGTGGCATCATACGTTCCTATTTTTTGCAAAGATAAATGGCAGAAAAGAAGCAAATGAAAAATTCAACATTTCACAAAAAATTATTTTTACCGATTAAACTTTCCGTGCAAATTGCAGTCTTAATGACAAATTCACTTTTGTGCAGACGCCGCGAACCGACATAACGGATGAAAACATTCTACAGCTTTTGCAAAACGAGCGCTCCGCCGAGCACGGTTTCCGACTGCTGATGCAAAAGTACCAGGAGCAATTGTACTGGGTGATCCGGCGCATGGTGCAAGATCATGACGATGCCAACGATGTAATCCAGAACTGTTTCATCAAGGTATTTCGCAGCATTCATACCTTTGAGGGGAAAGCGAAGTTGTACACTTGGCTATATCGTATTGCTGTAAATGAAGCGATTACTTTTTTAAACCAGAAAAAACGAAAAGCCATCAGTTCCATCGAAGATGGAGAATTCCCTTTGGCAAACCAATTGCAGGCAAACGAAAGCCCCGATGGCAACGCCCTGCAAATGCGACTCCGGGAAGCTTTGTTGCAATTGCCTGAAAAGCAGCGTGTTGTATTCGAGATGCGCTATTATGACGAAACACCCTACGAAGAAATGTCGGAAATACTCGACACATCGGTGGGCGCGCTGAAAGCATCGTATCACCACGCAGTGAAAAAGATTGAGAATTATTTCAGAGCTATTGAAATTGGAGAGCTATGAAAAATCAAGAGGATGCAAAAAAAGAACTCCGGGAACTATCGCCCCTGCTGGCAAAGCTAAAAGCAGAGCAACAACCGCTGGAGATTCCGGAAAATTATTTTGAAGCACTGCCGGATCAAATCTGGGAGCAAATCAGGCTGATGCCACAGCCGGAGCGCCCAACGCCACGCCCAGGGGTGTGGGAGCGTTTGCAAAACGTATGGCAGACTTTGCTGCAGCCCAGAATCGCCATCAGTCTGGCAACCTTCGCGATACTGATCGTCGTCGGTATTTTTTTGCTGAAGCCAGACTCGGCTAAAGATTCAGCAAATATGCTGTCGGGGCTCTCCGCCGAAGAAGTGACCGCTTACATGGTGCAAAATCTTCATGAATTTGATACAGAGCTGCTGATCGAAGCTGCGGCAGCCCACCCGGATATGAGCATCCTTTCGGGATCGGAATTTAATGAGGAAGAAATCGAGCAACTAATTGACGAGGTCGTCAAAGACCTGGATGAGGAAACTTTGGAAGAACTTTTGTAAAACAGTTTTAAAAATCACAACACAATGAAAAAGGCAATTATCGGAACAATCCTGATCTGCCTTGCCGCTGTAATTGGCTATGCCCAGGATGACGACCTGCCGGAACCCCAGGGACAACTCGCTCAGCGCGTGGAGGCGATGAAAGTAGCATTTATTACCGACCGTCTTGGCTTGACGCCACAGGAATCACAAAATTTCTGGCCCATCTACAATCAGTACGAGGATGAGCAGAAAAAAATACGTCAGAAGTACAAATTTTCGAACAACTTTGCTACCATGACCGACGCCGAAGCTGAAAAAATGCTGGAAGGCACGCTGGAAATGGAACAACAATTGCTCAACCTGAAACGCGATTACATCCAGCGGATGCGGAAGGTCATTCCGGTTCGGAAAATAGTCATGCTCAACAGATCCGAGCACGAGTTCAGGGAAGAGTTGGTCAAACGACTCAAGGAAATACAGATGAACCGCCCCAAGCGACGCAATTAATTTCAGCTTCGATTATTTTGTCGCACCTTTTCCGAATTGGCAGTTGCCACGCGTAACTGCCAATTCTTCTTTTTATAACACATTTAGTAAAATTTCATAAGATTAAAAATTAGATGATGTTTTTTATATTGAATTTACATCATATGATTATTTCCAAATGTCTTTTTTTATAAATTGTTATAAATTAACATCTTAGAGGGTTTGCACCACTCCTTTTCGTAAACCTACCGTTTCATTAATTATATCATACTAAGTACAAAAAGAGTGGATTGTTTGCGCCGGTTTTACGTAAATTTACTTGTTGAATTACACAAAACTAAGCAGAGAATCCTATGAACTTTGAAGAAAACCAGACCATCCTCGATCTTATCACCGAATACGAAGCTTCCTTGGAAAACGGCGGCGAGCTTTTTCTGGATGAAAAGGCATACCTGCAACTGATTGAGTACTATGAAAATGAAGACCGTACAGACAGAGCTCTGGAAGCAACGGAACACGCGATCAGAAATTACAGCTATTCCGTAGATTTTTACATCAAAAAAGCACAAATCCTGATGGATACCCAGCAGGATGCTTTGGCGCTGACCGTTTTAGAACAAGCCGGCGTTTTTGCGCCTACCGAGCCAGAGATTGCCCTGTTGCGTGCGGAAGCCCTTGCGCACGTGGGGTTGCGCGAAGAAGCATTCGATCTCCTCAACGAGCTTAAGAAAAGTGCAGACGGCGAGGTTCTGTGCGATGTTTATGTGTGCGAAGCTTTGCTTTACGAAATGGAAGAAGAATATGAACGTGTATTTTATGCCCTGAAGACGGCTTTGTTTGAAAACCCGCGCCACCAGGGAGCACTCGAACGCCTCTGGATTTGTGTGGAAACGACTAAAAAATATGAAGAAAGCGTGAATCTGCACCAGGACATTCTGAATATTGACCCCTATTCTTATTTGGCTTGGTACAACCTCGGTCATGCCCAGGCGTATCTGGGCAATTATGACGAAGCCATCGAAGCGTACGAGTACGCTTTTATCATCAATCATAAATTCGAATTTGCCTATCGCGATTGCGCCGAGCTGTGCTTTGAAATCAAGAAATACCGCAAGGCATTGCGTTGCTACTTAGAACTTTCAGAGCATGCTGATACCGCCGATAGTGATATTCATTTTTGTATTGGTCAGTGTTATCAGGCGCTCAAGGAATACAATGCTGCCCGAAATTACTACCTGCAGGCGCTTCAATCCGACTCTTTCAATGATGAAATTCTATATTGCATCGGCGAATGTTTTGCGGAAGAAGGCAAGTGGAAAAGTGCGGTGCGATATTATAATAAAGCCATTCGCTTGGAAGACCGTCGCGAGGAATACTATGCTGCATTAGGCGAAGCCTGCTTCGAGCTTGGCGACATTGAAAAAGCAGAAACCAACTTCAAAATTGCACTTGAATTAGCCCCGGAAGAAATCCAGATATGGATGCAATACACCGGCTTTCTGATCGAGACCGACCGTGTGGACGATGCGTTGGAAAAGCTTCAGGAAGCCGAAGAATACTCAGTCGGCGCTGAGATTCTCTATTGCCGGATTGCTTGCCTTTTTGCTTTAGGCAGACGCCAGGAGGCGTTCTACTGGCTGGGCGAAGCGCTGACCGAGGATTTCGAGATGCACCGCTCCCTCTATGAGATGATGCCTTCTTTAGAGCATGACCCCGAAGTGATTTCATTGATTGTTGGTTACAGGGATTGATAAAATCCTGAAATTTTATTTACTTTTTAATAATAAGAGTTTAATTGTTTAGCTGCTCCCACGCGTAGATGGCAGCGCCCACCATGCCGGCGTTGTTCAGCAGTTTTGCGGGCACAATCGGCGTAGGTATTGTAAAATGATTTTTGTACAATTCAAAGTATTTACTGGTGCCGCCCCCCAGAATAAATAGATCCGGCGAAAAAAGAAAATCCATATGCTGGAGGTATTCGTCAAAGCGCTTTGCCCAAGCCTCCCAGGAAAGCTGCTCGCGTTCTTTGGCATTATTGGACGCATACTTTTCTGCTACCTCCTGATGCCCCCGCAGATAAATGTGTCCGAATTCCGTATTGGGTATCATTTTGCCATCTACAAAAATACCTGTACCCAGCCCCGATCCAATAGTAATCAGAATAACAGTGCCGGTTTTGTCTTTGCCTTTACCAAAGCGCATTTCAGCCATTCCTGCTGCATCTGCATCATTTAACACGAAAACGTCGCTGCCGGTGGCTTTTTTGAGCAGATCTGCCACGTTAGCCCCGATCCAGGATTTATCAATATTGGAAGCAGAATAGGACACCCCTTTTTTGACGATGGCTGGAAATCCGCAGCCTATGGGGCCATGCCATTCCATCTCTTTTGTTAATTGCGCAAACACTTTGGCAACTTCCTGAGGGAGCGACGGTTCCGGGGTTGGGAATCGCAGCCGCTCTGTGCGCAACTCTCCGGTATGGACATCAATGATCGCCCCCTTGATGCCGGAGGCGCCCACGTCCACGCCTAATATGTGTTGTTCCTGCATTGTATTGCGAAGGTTAAAAAGCCTGTTAATGTTTGATTCGTTTTGTTTTTACGACTGAATTTTTCACCCAGGAAAATTATAGCCATTATGCTTTTTGACAGATATATGATTAAAAGTAAATAACCTTGTCAAATTTATCATTTAATAACTCTGGCTTTCATAACGACATCCTCCAGTGGGCGATCGCCAGGCGCGGTTTGCACCTTGGCAATGGCGTCAATGACTTCCATTCCTTTGATGATTCTGCCAAAAACCGTGTAATCGCGATCGAGAAAAGGCGTGCCGCCCCATTGGGCATAAGCGTCGCGTTGTGCCTGACCATACCGGAACCCTTTGCGCGCTTCGATCTGATCAAGGGTAGCACGGGTAGTCGGCTGCCCCTGCACAATGTAAAACTGGGAACCGGAAGAACGCTTCTGGGGATTCACCTGATCGCCCTGGCGTGCTGCTGCCAAGGCACCTTTGACGTGTACCAGTGTGTCCACAAATTCGGCAGGAATGGTATATCCTGGTCCCCCCATGCCGAGCGGTTCGCCGGCTTTGGCATTTCTGGAGTTGGGGTCGCCGCCCTGTATCATAAAGTTATTAATCACCCGGTGAAATAAAAGCCCATCGAAGTAGCCTTCTTCCGCCAGTTTGATAAAATTGTCGCGGTGTTGCGGCGTAGCATCGAACAACTCAAAAAGCATTATACCAAATTTGGTTTCTATTTCTACCAGGCATTTATCGGGCGGTTCAATGGTTATTTGTTTTGACACAGATCGTGATTTTTTGCCCTTAATAGCGGTGAGTTGCACTTCATAAATGCCCGATTGCTTGTATTCATGCGTCGGCAGCGAATCATTAGCCATGTTGCCATCCCCGAATTTCCATTCGAATGTTTGCGCTTTCTGTGATTTATTTTCGAAGCGAATCGCAGCGGGTGCTTTTTTATCTCCTTCATAGGAAAAAGCGAAATCAGCAATCGGACGACTGCAAGCGCTAAATAATGTTGCCGCTATTATGATATTTGTAATTCTGACGATTTGTTTTTGCATAACATTCCATTATTTTAAAATCCGAATTTTCATTCTGATATCACGCGCGGGACGATCAAGATTATCCGTTGGAGCGGCTGCAATTTTATCCAGCACTTCGATGCCATTTACCACCTGCCCGAAAACGGTGTATTGCCCGTCGAGGAAGGGTGCACCGCCCACCTCTTTATAGAATTTACGCTGTTCTTCTGTAAATGTAATGTTGTTGCGCTGCGCAATCACGTCTAATTGCTCATCGGTAAATGTTCTGCCGTGTACAATAAAAAACTGCGAACCATTGGATTTGCGCTCCGGGTTGACGTCATCGCTCAAGCGCGCTGCTGCCAGTGCTCCTTTGACATGAGGCGATTCGATTTCGGCATCCAGTTCATACCCAGGTCCCCCTCCGCCCAACATCTGACCGGGTGTAGCGCCTTTGGAATCGGGATCGCCCCCCTGTATCATAAATCCATTGATCACGCGATGGAACAACAAATCATTATAAAAGCCTTTTTTTACTAATTTGATAAAATTGTCCCGATGTTTTGGCGCATTGTTATAAAGCATTATTTTCATTACCCCATAGTCGGTAATAATTTCTGCGTAAGTATGCTGTTTATCTTCGCAGGAAAATAAAAATGTAATAAGGCTGAAGAAAAGTACAAATTTTATTTTCATCAGTATGCGTGTATTTGTCAGTATGTTTTAAAAATTTAATGCGTATTAGGCTGAAATGGAATAATTTTTGAATCAGCCAACAATGCTTTCGGCTTCGAGTTCTTTAAAATAACGGATGATATTTAATTTTAACAACAATTCCTGCTCGCGCAACTCCCTTTTTTGCAGGCTGCGCACAGGCTCCCAGTGGGGCCAGCCATCAGCATCGCGTCCCGCAAATTTGTAATATCCATCATAGCTTAGCAATCGGCACACGGCGATGTGCATCAGGTCTTGCTTTTCTTCTTTGGAGTATGCTTTTTTCCAGCGCCCCAGTTCCTGAATTCCGATCAGAAATAAAATTGCATTTAAATCGGGCAACGATTCCCGCTTAAAACGATCTTTGATCAAATGCCGAACGCGCAGCCACTCAAAATCCAGTTCCCACTCTTCCATATTTTTTAATTGTCAGGTTGATGGCTCTATTTTTTAACATCGCAAAGATAAGAAAGTATCTTTGGAGCTATGGGCAAAAAACTTACTCTTCCCGAATCAAAGCCGACACACGCATGGCGCGCAATGCCGGCGGAACGGATGCTAACAATCCAATTGCCAGTACGGTGGCGGCTACCACCCCAAAATCACCCCATCTGATGCTGATGGGATATGCTTCGACGATAAAATTGCCAGGAATGGCCACCAGCCCGAAAGATTTCTGGGCAGCATAGGTGATCAGCGCTAGTGTAAAACCAATGCCGATGCCCAGCAGGCAGAGCAACAAACCTTCGCCGAGAAAAATATTGCGCACCATGTTATCGAGTGCGCCCATCGCCTTCAGAATGGCAATGTCTTTTTGTTTTTCCAATACGATCATCCACAGGGCGCCGACCATATTGAAGGCAACCAGCACCAGCATCAGCCCGGCGATGGCAAAACTGAGCCACTTTTCGATATTCATAATCCGAAGAAAAGCTTCTTCCTGCTCATAGCGGTTTTTGACTATATAATGCTCACCCAGCGTGCTGCGAATATTTTCAATGGTGCGGGTTGAACTGGCATTTTTGACCAATTTGATTTCCAGGGCGCTTACTTCGCCGGCGGCATCCAGCAAGCGGCGGGCAAAGTCGAGCGAGGTGAGCACGTACTTGTTGTTGAATTCCTGCTGATTGACAAAAGTGCCCACCGGGTACACCGACAAGCGCCGGAATTGCTGCTCAAACATACTTACCTCGCGGGCTTTGGGCATATAGATGGTCATCGGCGAAAACAAGTCATCCACATTGACCTGCAACTTGTTGCGCATTCCCAGCCCGAGCACAGCGTTTTCAATCGTTCCGTCCTGGAGTTTGTATTTACCTTCCTGCACCGTAGAGTCTATACCGGTAACACGGGCATAAAGCGCATCTACGCCTTTCAGGGTGCCAAAATCCTGACTGCCCTTATACTCGAAGAATGCTGTTTCTTCCAGCGTTTGTGATACCAATTCTACCCCGTCAATGCGGTAAAGACGATCCAGCATCACCGAATCCACTTCAAAAGTTTTACCCTGCGCAGGCAATACTTTTACATCAGGGTTAAAATTGCTGTACATTTGAGTAATCAGGTCTTCAAAACCGTTGAAAACAGAGAGTACCAGCAGCAGCGCCGCTGTGCCTACGGCAATGCCAAACACCGAAATACCGGTGATGATATTGATCGCGTTGGTAGATTTTTTGGCAAAAAGGTAACGACGCGCTATTTTGAGGGATAAATTCATGTTGTCAATTGGTATCTGTCTGAAGCAAAAAACAGCATCTGCGAATACAACAAATTTACAGCCTAAATTCTAATGTGCGTTATCAAATGTCCAGAATAAAAATTCTTCTCATCATTGGCACCCGCCCCGAAGCCATCAAAATGGCGCCGATGGTGCATGCCTTGTCGCAAGAAAACGAGTTTTTCGAGACACGCCTCTGCGATACGGGTCAACACCGCGAATTAAAGCAACCAGTTTTGGATTTTTTTCAAATACATCCTGATTATCAATTGGATGCAATAAGTGCCAACTTCCATTTATCCGGTCTTACGGCATACTTGTTGGCACATTTGCAGAGGGTTATCGAAGATTTCCAACCCGACCTCATTCTGGTGCAGGGCGATACGACTTCGGCCTTGGCAGGAGCGTTGGCAGGATTTTACAATCGCGTCAAAATCGGGCATATCGAGGCAGGGCTACGCACGTACAACAAACATGTGCCTTTCCCCGAGGAGATCAACCGGCGGATCATCAGTCAAATTGCAGATCTGCACTTCGCGCCGACCAGTCTGGCGAAGGATTTTTTGTTGAAGGAAGGGGTGGATCCAAAACAGGTTTTTGAGGTGGGCAACACCGTAGTAGATGCACTGCACTTTGCGCTGGCAACTATTGGCCATAATGTTCCTTCTACGGTTGCCGCTTTGCGACAAAAAATAGAGCCTTTGCAAAAGCAATATGCCAAAATGCTGCTGCTGACGCTGCACCGGCGCGAAAATCTGTTGTATCATCTGGATGAAATTGCTCATGCAATTCGCGCTATTTTGCAAAAAGAGGATTGTTTTGCGCTTTTTCCTATGCACCCCAATCCGGCGGTCCGCCTTTGGGCGGAGAGCATGGCAAAAAATTTGCCCAATCTTATTTTGACAGAAGCGCTTCCTTATGAGGCTTTTGTATGGGCAATGCAAACTTGCGATTTGATTCTGACCGATAGCGGCGGCATTCAGGAAGAGGCGCCGAGCCTGGGCAAAGCGGTAATCGTGCTTCGTCATCAAACCGAACGTCCGGAAGCGCAGCAGGCGGGCATCGTACATCAGGTGAGTATAAACAGCGAAGAAATCGAGCGTGCAGCAGCCCGGTTATTAGCAAAAAACAGAATGGCGCAATCCCTGCAAAACCCTTTTGGCGAAGGCGCCAGTGCCGGAAAGATTGTTGATCTTCTCAAAAAATTGTTTTCTATATCGCCTCACTGAGTATCGCCCTGGAATATGCAAAAGCCGGAACCGTAACTGGTAAGCCTGGTAGCGAGAAATCTTCCTGCAATAGATCCAGATAATGCTGAATGATCAGTTGCTCGTCGAATTCCCGCATTACCTTCAGGCGAGCATTTTTGCCCATGATCAGCCGGTCAATTTTATCCATTTGGATAAATTGCTCCATTTTATCTATCAGATCCGGTACACTACGCAATTGACACAGCAAGCCAGTGCGCTCATGATCCACCACTTCGCGGCAGCCGGGCTGATCGGTAGTAATAATGGGGGTTTCCATACTGGCAGCTTCCATCAGGATGCGCGACAGCCCTTCGCGGTAATAAGAAGGAAGCACGATACAATCGGCTTTTGCCAGGGAGGGGCGCACATCAATGGTTTCACCTAAGTATTCGATCACGCCCTCGTTTACCCATTGCTTGACCGTTTGAATTGGGATCGAGTGGAATCCTTTCGGATCGAGCATGCCCAGGATACGGAATCGGGTACAGGGGTATTTTCGGCGCAAGATGCGTGCCGCTTCCACAAATTCATAGATGCCCTTATCCTCCATCAGCCTGCCGGAGAAAAGAAAACTGGGATGTTCCGGCATTTTTTTGTCCGACAGCGGTTTAAAGTAGTTCGTATCAACGCCTTCACCGGGTAGTAGCAGCAGCTTTTCCGGTTGCACCATGCGCATCTGTATCAATTCCTCTGCATCCCGTTCATTAAGGACTAATACTTTTTGGTGGAGCGGTAACGCCAGGCGGTACAAGTTCAGACCCACCCACGAGGTCAGCCCGTTTTTCCGGTTGCTCACGTGCCCCATGCCAGTGACGACGGCGTAAGACGGAATACCCAACATTTTTGCGGCGATTCCGCCGTAAATATTTGGTTTTATTGTATAATGAAAAACTGCATCTATTTTGTGCCGCCGGTAGATATGATAAAACTGGTTTAGTAAATTGGCGTCATCTAAAGGATTATTACCATAAAAATTAATATGAACCGGTTCGAAAATGAATTTTTCGCGCAGAAACTTATACTCAAAGCGATCGGGGGCAGCGATTACGACCACCTTGATACCCATTTGCTGAAGTTTTCTCAATAGACCGATCCGGAACTGGTACACCCAACGGGCATAGTTTCCTGTAATGGCAATGGTTCTGATCTCTTTTTTCACCGTTCTCAAATTTCATGTTGTGAGAAATGCCGAAATAGCAGTTCCTGTCATGTATTTATTGGGTTACATAAAGTGGCTAATGAACAAGGAACAGGTTGTGAAAACCTTTGATATTCCTGAACGTGAATTAGGTGTTAAAAAATATTTATCCTCTGTTTATTTGCAACAGTACTGCTGCATTGGGAAGGATAAAGCCGGATTAAAGCCGAGCTTATGGGCAAGTTTTAGTGGTTTGTGAAGAGCATCTTGTATGATGGTGCAATTTACTATTCTTCTGATAAACTGTCAAAATTTATCACAAATATTTATCTTTTTTTTGGTTTTTTAGTTGTTCAGTAATTTGCTTAATCTCTTGCTCCAATGCCATAGGGTAGATCAACAACACATCAGACTCATCTACGATGATAAAATTTTCCATACCCTTGATCACGACCAGTTTATCCGTTGGGGTGTGGATGAGACAATTTCTGACGTCCGTCAGAATCGGATCGCGGGCGTGAATCGTATTGGCATGGTTGTCTTTGGGAGACTCTGCATGAAGCGATGCCCAGGTACCCAGATCGGACCAGCCAAAGCTCGAAGGGATGGTATATACATTTTCAGCTTTTTCCATAATGGCAAAGTCAATCGAAATATTGGGCGTGGCAGGGTATTGTTTATCAATGAAAGCCTGTTCCGCAGGTGTATTGTAAACGGATTGTCCTGCGCTCAGGATGCGGTGAATATCGGACGCATATTTCTGCAGGGCAGTTAGAATAATTTGGGTACGCCAAATAAAAATGCCCGCATTCCAGAGGTAATCGCCACTGGCTAAGAATTCCTGTGCTTTTTCCAGGGGTGGTTTTTCCGTAAATTTTTTCACTTTGTGCATACCTGCTACTACTTCAGGTTGTTCAAAATGAATGTAGCCATAGCCGGTATCGGGGCGGGTAGGGCGGATGCCCAGCGTAATCAGCGCCTCGTGGGCAGCGGCAAAATCGAGTCCTTTTTGCAACGCAGCAATAAAGCTGGCTTCGTCGAGGATGACGTGGTCGGAAGGCGCCACAATCATGTTGGCGTTCGGATTTAGTTGCTGCAATTTGAAAGCCGCGTAGGCGATGCAAGGCGCGGTGTTGTTGCGTGAAGGCTCCAGCAAAATCTGATTGTCCGTTAGTTGGGGCAATTGTTCTTTTACAAGATTGCGATAGGCGGCATTGGTGACGATAAGGATATTTTCTGCCGGACAAAGTTTCCGAAAGCGATCAAATGTGAGTTGCAGCAAAGACCTGCCAACGCCGAGAATATCGAGAAATTGCTTGGGCTTCGCGGTGCGGCTGGCGGGCCAGAAGCGGCTTCCGACGCCCCCTGCCATAATGGCAACGTAGTTATTTTGGGAAGGCATACAATTTTTGAATTTTATGTTTCTGCAGCTTCAAAAATAGACTTTTTTTGTAAAATCGTTCCTACAGAACACCATGAATCCCCAGCGATTACACTTTGATCTTTCCACCCGGCACCGGGCTAAGGTCGAGCACGCGCAGGCGGCGGTTTTTGCCAAATTTGAAAGTGCGATATTTGAATATTTTAGGCACTATCCACCCCGTCAGCCACGAAACACCCGTAACGACTGCATCCGACCAGCGGTAGTTCGTATCGGGATTGTTATCGGTGAGCGTGCCAATGAGCGCATTGGCTGACCAGGAGGCGCCAAAAAGATAAAGTGAACTACGCACTCCTTTGCTCCAACCGATCGGGCGGCGCAGCTTTTCAATCTTCGAAACATCCACGTAACGATCTTTCATTACCAGTAGTTTTTTTTCTATATCAATATCTTCAATGTACCCCATGTACCACACTTCATCGCCTTGCAGCTTGTAGTTAATCGCTTCGCCGATGTAGATTTTTTTGGTTCTGTACCGACCAGCTTTTTCCATTTGCAGCACTTTTTGCGCCTGAGCCGGTATCCAAATAAAGCCTGAAAGAACGATAAGCAGTAGTAGAAATCGCATACAGTTGTGGATGTGTTTTTAATGAAACATCTGGTGTTGGGAGTCAGTTTGCGTAGTTCAAAGAGCGTTTCGCGTTCACGTTTGGTTGCCCGCCCTGTATTTTTTTACAAAACGACGCAGCATGTCGCGCATGGCTTTGTTAATTTCTTCAAAAGGTAGTATTTCGGCGGCGGTATAAATGACCATGAGCGCGATTTGGTTGTTGGTTGCTGGCGGTTGATTACTCGTTATTCGCTGCTCGCGGTTCGCCCCTTGCCCCTCGCCCTCCAATGCCCCATACAAAATGTGTTTATTTAACCGATACGCCTCGCGTACCAGCCGCCGGATGCGGTTGCGGTCCACCGCGCGCTTGAATTTTTTTTTGGAAACGCTCAAAGCAAATTGAACCGGGAATTCACTTTTGGGCTCGTCCAGGGTCGTCCATACGAATCGCAACGGATAATGCGCAAATGAGTTGCCCATTTTGAACAATTGTTCAATTACTTTACGGCTCTTGAGCCGCTCACCGCGTTGGAACGTGAAATCGGGCATGAGCGCAAAGTTCGTGTTTTTTTTTCAAGCATGTTGCTTTTTCCAAACTTCCACGTCTAAATCCTAAAAACAGATTTGCGTATGGAATGGTATGCCAAAAACAATCTCACCATCAAAAGTTGGGCAGAAGAAGATCGCCCGCGTGAAAAACTTCTGGCAAAAGGCAAACAAAGCCTTTCCGATGCCGAATTGCTGGCAATTTTGCTGGGCTCCGGCTCGCGCGATGAAACGGCAGTTAGCTTGGCGCAACGCATTTTGAAATCGGTGGATCATGATTTGAATGAATTAGGCAGGCGCTCTATTGCCGAACTGACCAAATTCAAAGGCATGGGCGACGCCAAATCTATCACGATAGTGGCAGCGATGGAACTGGGCAGGCGACGACAACTCACCGATGTAAAAGAACGCCCGCAAATTCGCAGCAGCCGCGACGCCTGGCAAGTCATTGCGCCGATTTTGATGGATTTGCCGCACGAAGAATTCTGGATTTTGCTGCTGAACCGCGCCAATAAGGTCATGAGCCGTGAACAAATCAGCCTCGGCGGGGTTGCCGGCACGGTGGTAGATGCCAAAATCGTTTTCCGCAAAGCGATTGAAGGTATGGCGTCGAGTATCATTTTGGTGCACAACCACCCTTCGGGCAATTTGCAACCCAGCCAACAGGACATTGACCTGACCCGAAAACTGAAAAAAGCAGGCGAAGCCCTTGATATTACTGTGCTTGACCATCTCATCATTGCCGAAAACAGCTACTTCAGCTTCGCGGATGAGCATTTGTTGTAATATTTTTGAACAGCCCATTTTCCTGCAGCATAAAACTATCTTTTGTAATTTGCGTTGTTGAAAATACATAAAATTACTGTTACGTAACACTCGATGGCTACACCTCCTAATAAAAAATTCGACCTTTCGCTGCTGGGTAAGGTGATTGCGCTTGCCAAACCTTACCGCCAACTCTTTGGCTTTGCGGCGTTGCTGGCGGTGGTGCTGGCGCCGCTCTCCGTTGTTCGCCCGGAACTCATCCGCGTAATGGTGGATGATTACATTTTTATCAACGATTTTTCGGGTTTGGGGCGCATGGCATTGATACTTTGCGGTTTGCTACTGCTGGAATTTATTCTGCAATACATTTTCCAATATTCAACGGGATTGCTGGGGCAGTCGGTCGTGCGCGACCTGCGCGTGCGCGTGTTCAAACACATCACCAGTCTGCGTCTGAAATTTTTTGACCGAACGCCCATCGGTACGGCGACAACCCGTACCATCAATGACATTGAAGCTATCAATCAGATTTTTTCCGACGGTGTCATTACCATGATCGCGGATTTGCTCACCGTAGTGGCGGTGCTCGGGTTTATGATCTACACCAGTTGGAAACTCACGCTGGTATGCATGCTGGTATTGCCATTTTTGGTGCTGGCGAGCTATATTTTTCAAAAAAAAGTACGTATTTCCTTCCAGATTGTGCGAACGGCGATTTCCAAAATGAATGCCTTCATGCAAGAGCGCATCACTGGCATGCGTACGGTGCAAATTTTTAATGCAGAAAGGCAGGAAGCTGAAAAATTCAGAAAAATCAACCGGGAATATACCAAAGCCAACCTCGATTCGATACTGTATTATGCCGTTTTCTTTCCTGTTGTCGAAATTATTTCGGCGGCTTCGCTGGGCTTGATGGTGTGGTATGGCGCGCGCGGCGTCATTGGCAGCGATGTTACACTTGGTGCGCTCGTGGCTTTCCCGATTTACATCAACATGCTCTTTCGCCCCATCCGCATGCTGGCGGACAAATTCAATACCCTGCAAATGGGCTTGGTGGCATCGGAGCGTGTTTTTGCGGTGCTCGACCAGACCGACCGGATTGAAAATCAATCCGATCTGAAGCCCGATAAATTCCAGGGAGAAGTGGAATTTGAAAAAGTTTGGTTTGCTTATAATGACAAGGATTTTGTACTAAAAGATGTGTCGTTCCGTATTAATCCCGGCGAAACGCTTGCCATTGTGGGCAGTACAGGTTCTGGAAAAACGACGATCATCAACCTGCTGAACAGATTTTACGATATTCAGAAAGGGCATATCAAAATTGATGGTACTGACATCCGGGAATATGATCTGTACGCCATGCGCCGCCGGATTGCGCTGGTTTTGCAGGATGTATTTCTTTTCTCCGGTACGGTTTTTGAAAATATTACCCTGCGCGACAGCAATATTACCCGCGAGCAAGTGATCGAAGCTGCCAAAATGATCGGAGCGCACGGTTTTATTGAGAAATTGCCGGGCAGCTATGATTACAGAGTAATGGAACGCGGCGCTACGCTTTCCATGGGGCAACGGCAGTTGATCTCCTTCGTGCGGGCGCTGGTATTCAATCCTGATATCCTTATCCTCGATGAAGCTACTTCTTCAATCGACCCGGAAACGGAGTCCGTTATTCAATTTGCTATCGAAACGCTCATTGCCAAGCGCACTTCGATCATTATTGCACACCGCCTGAGCACCATTCGCCACGCGAACAACATTCTGGTGCTGAAAAAAGGGGAGGTACTGGAATTTGGCCCGCACGAAGAATTGCTCAAAATTGAAGACGGTCACTACCGGAATCTCTACGAGATGCAATTCCTGCAAATGGAGGAGACGCTGGGAACGTAATACCGGTTGCTCGTTTCTTGTTGCCTCGGCTCGTTGGCACTTAGCTTCAGGAATCTTTCCATTTCCAGAGGTAGCGGCAAGCATAAGTGCGGTAGGGGCGCCAGGGTTCGGCGATTTCCTGTAGGCGTAGCTTTAGCGATTTGCCGGTTTCTGTTACTTCATACAAACGGATCATTGCGTTGCGGATGCCCAGATCATCCAGGGGCAGAATATCCGGGCGATTGAGTGTGAACATCAGGATCATTTCCACTGTCCATTGCCCTACGCCTTTGATCCGGGTAAGCAATTTAATAATCTCCTCATCTTCGTGTTTCGACCAATCGTAACCAATTAACCCTTCTTGCTGGAAAAACGCAGCGATATTGCGGATATAACCTGACTTCTGGCGTGACAAGCCCACCGAGCGGAGTTTATCTTCATCAAAAGACAGTAACTGCTCAACGTGTGGATAGCCGTCGTCGAACAAATTCAGGAAACGTTCCTGAATGGTGGCTGCCGCCCGCACTGAAATCTGCTGGGAAATAATTGACCCGAGCAAATCAGAATAAACGCTGCCGCCGCCGGTCCATTCATACAATTCAGTGGAATCAATCACTACTTTGAGCCGCATGTCTTCAGACAAATGCGCAACAATATCCTCGTATGCTACCATGCGCGCAAGGTAGCAAAAATCAATTAATTTGTTTGAGCTTGCTATTTTTTGTTTGAAAAAATGTTCAGGGAAAATTCGGAGTTTAGTGCTGTTGCGAAGTGTTTTTAGGCGATTGATGCCAACTCTTTGGAGGTTTTGCTAAAACGCAACTCAAGATACTGAGCCTTGAAGCCCATTTTTTTATAATATTTCAGTGCCGGATTGCCCGGCTCAACATGTAATGCAACATCGCCATCAGTGCGAGCAATTGCTTTATTCAGTACTTCCCGGATCGTTGTTTCATCATTGCAGTAATCTTTGTGGAAAGTTACGTACACAAAAAGGTTATTGGCGTTGTACCCTTCCATGCCAGTGCGGTTGACCACTACAACAGCGATCATTTGCTTGCCGTCATAGACAGTAAGGACGAAACCACCAAAAGAAGGTTTGTGCTTGATGGCATATTCCACCGCTTCTTTTGCTGCCTGCCGGTTGGTGCTCTCGTTATGCTCACAAAGGAAATTGATCACTGCGCTTTTTTCCGCAGGGCTCATTCCGGTGAAAGCGTCGTAAAGGGTCGTCTCGTGAATCATGTAATTTGCTTTTAAACCGGTTTTCGTTTTCATGGTATGCAGAATGGTTAAAATTAGTGCAAAAATTCTGGTAAAAAAATTTTCGCAGAATAATTTTTTGTAAAATCTGATTGATTATCAACAAGAAAGACGTTTACATTTTACTATTTCGTTAGGGCGACCTAAAACCGTTGTTATCCAATAAAAATTGTCACCTCTCTGTCAAGTGAATCTTTACATTTGCATCAAATTAAATTTTGATTCAATTTCGCGATCGGTAAATTAATTCGAGCACTGTTTTATAAAACGCTGATATGAAATATTTTACATTGGCCATAAGTTGTTGTTTGGTCTTGAATATTGCAAATGCGCAAAATGTCATTTGGAAAAACAAGGTGGACGCTTCCATTTTGGCGAAAGCTGAAAGTGGTGCAGCCGTTGATTTTATTGTTGTGATGCAAAAGCAGGCGGATGTGTCGCATGCCCGAAAGCTCAAAACCAAAGCAGAAAAAGGCACCTTTGTATTCAATACTTTGCAATCAGTAGCCCGCCAGTCGCAAAAGCCAGTTATTGAGCTTCTGACCGGCGTCGGTGTTTCGTTTCACGCATTTTTTGTGGTGAATGCCATTTACACCCGTGGAGATGTGAAGCTAATTGAACAATTGGCTTCCAGAAGCGACGTAGCGAGCATTGCTCCCAATCCCTTGGTACCGATGGAAATGCCTGTTGATTTTCAAAAGATTAGCGAAGTGCAATCCCGCCAGGGCATCGAGTGGGGTATTCAAAAGATTAACGCCGACCAGGTGTGGGCAATGGGCTATACTGGTCAGGGTGTGATCGTGGCTGGTCAGGATACTGGCTATGAATGGACGCATCCCTCAATCAAAACCAAATACCGCGGTTGGAATGGCACCAACGCCGATCATAATTACAACTGGCACGATGCCATCCACGCAATCAGCCCTTTGCACGGGGATTCGATTCCAAATCCCTTGCTCAATCCTTGTGGGCTGGATTCCAAAGTTCCCTGCGATGACCACAGTCACGGCACCCACACGATGGGCACGATGGTCGGTGATGATGGCATGGGCAATCAGATCGGCGTAGCACCCGACGCCCGATGGATTGCGGCACGCAACATGGAACGCGGCTATGGCAGCCCGGTTACTTATACCGAATGCTTCGAGTGGTTTCTGGCGCCTACAGATCTGAACGATCAGAATCCCGATCCGAGCAAAGCCCCGCACGTAATCAATAATTCCTGGGGTTGTCCGGCAGAGGAAGGTTGTAATGCTTCCAATTGGGGAATGATGGAAACAGCGATCAACAACTTACGTGCAGCAGGCGTAGTGGTGGTACAATCCGCCGGCAATAGCGGCTCCGCTTGCGGCACGGTGGACAACGCAGCAGCTATCTTTGAAGGGGCGTTTTCAGTGGGGGCTTCTCAGCGAAATGATACGATTGCGAGCTTCAGCAGTCGCGGCGCCGTCACGATAGATGGCAGCAGTCGGCTCAAGCCGAATGTGGTGGCTCCCGGCGTTGGTGTTCGTTCGGCGGTACGCGGCGGGGGCTACTCAAGTTGGAATGGTACCAGTATGTCGGGGCCACATGTGGCGGGTGTCGTGGCACTCATTATTTCAGCGAATCCGGCATTAGCTGGTCAGGTAGAAACTATTGAAGCGATCATAGAAGAAACCGCGAAGCCGATGCTTAGCCAGCAATCCTGCAGCGGGCGCTCCGGCATGGATGTGCCGAACAATGTGTACGGCTACGGCAGAATTGATGCACTGGCTGCGGTGCAAAAAGCGCTGGAACTGACGACCGATACTGAAGATAGTGTAAAAAACACCATCGTTGAAATATTCCCTAACCCTACGGGAATCTCTGCCACGCTGAAATTGTCGGGCTTCAATGGAAATGTTGAATTCCGTTTGCTCAATGCCGCCGGACAGCAATTGCAGCATCAAAACTTGAATGTGCAGGGCTTGTCGTTGCAACCGCTGCTATTGAACGATCTGCCCAGCGGCGTTTATTTTTATCAAATTATCAACGACGGAACTTCGGTGAGCGGCAAGCTTGTCAAACAGTAAAAATGTATCTTCCTAGTACAGAAAAGTAGCAAAATAATTACCAGTCTGGGCCAGCTTTCGATGGATGCCACCTACCGCTACGCCGATTATCTCACGTGGCGCTTTGAGGAGTGCGTGGAGTTGATCAAGGGCAAGATTTTTAAAATGCCGTCCGCGCCGAATAGAAAACACCAGGTAATCGCTCGGAATTTGACGCGCCCAATTTGAAATTATTGCAAGGGCAATACCTGCCAGGCTTATTTTGCGCCCTTTGATGTACGGTTGCTGGATTCCAAAAAAAGGAAAAAGTCGAACCGGGAAATTTACTCGGTCGTACAGTCGGACATTTGTGTGATTTGCAACCTGGAAAAATTAGACGATCGCGGCTGCATGGGTGGTGCCTGACTGGATTACCGAAATTTTATCATCCGGCAACAACAAAAAGGAAGTGGATAACAAATTCCGCTTGTATGAAGAAAACGGCGGCGTCTGTGCATACGGGGTAGTGTGTCCTTCCGAACAGCCCGTGCTGGTTTTCGATCCTGTGGATGAAAAATGTCAGCTCCGTAAAATTTACACCGGCGAAGACGCGGCGCCCGCCGGCATTTTTGGCGATTTTGAAATCAACCTACAAGGAGTCTTCAAGGACTGAGCTTTCCGCAAAATGTCTTAACTTTGCGCCTTCAAAAAGAAGAAGTCAAATGAAAGATGTCAGAAATCAGACATTGATCATTGCATTATAGCTTCTCATTATTCGTAAATCTAATTTCGTTAATCGTATATCAACATGAAGCCAGGCATCCCGAAGGGTACGCGCGATTTTGGCCCTGAACAAGTGTTCAAACGCAATTATATTTTCGATACGATCAAGCAAGTGTTTGTTAAATATGGCTATCAGCCGATTGAAACGCCCACAATTGAATTATTGTCCACGCTCACCGGCAAGTATGGCGAGGAGGGCGACCGCCTGCTTTTCCGAGTGCTCAAGCGCGGCGATAAGCTGGAAAAAGCTTTGCAGGATAACCCTTCCGAAGCGAATCTTGCTGAAGAAGGCTTGCGTTACGACTTGACCGTGCCTTTTGCCCGCTTTGTGGTGATGAATCAAAACGACATCGCTTTCCCATTCAAGCGCTACCAAATTCAGCCGGTTTGGCGTGCCGATCGTCCGCAGCGTGGGCGTTATCGTGAATTTTACCAGTGCGACGTGGACGTCGTCGGCTCACATTCTTTGGTGTATGAGGCTGAACTAACACAGATTTACGACGAGGTGTTCACCAAACTGGGGATTGATGTTGTCATCAAAATCAATAACCGTAAGGTGTTGGCGGG
>CAZQTF010000021.1:0-26041 GCA_964596135.1 uncultured Saprospiraceae bacterium
AAGGTGCCACGCTTAACATCCTGACCGCTCATACGAACATCCTGACATTCCATTAAAATACTGGCGTAAGACATCAATTCGCCCAACGCCCAATCCAACTGCCCTTGCTCTACTTTATCCTTTGAGGCTTTCATCAATCGGTTTACATTAGGCAAAGGAGTCATCCCCTTAGGAAGAGAAATCAGATGATCCAGAAGGCGATCAATCGTCTTGCGGTCGATGCCTGTCTTCGGCGAAGTATCAAAATCTTCCGGCTTGATTTCACTGGGACGTTTCAGTTGACGCCACGCTTGCTCCGATTCCTGGTATTCATATTTCAGAGGTTTCTGTTTCACCTCATCTAAACGCTCCTGCAAAAACTTTTTGAAAGCCTTTTCCATTTCATGCGCCAGGTCTTTGTCTACGTCGCCGCGCGCTACCAGAATGTCAGAATAAACTTCCCGTGGATTTTTGTGGCTCTTGATAAATTTATACATTTCCGGTTGTGTAAACTCCGGATCGTCGCCTTCGTTGTGTCCATGTTTGCGATAGCAAACCATGTCAATAAAAACATCTGAATTAAACTGCTGGCGATATTCCACCGCAAGTTCCGCTACAAACTGGACTGCTTCGGCATCATCGCCGTTCACATGGAACGCCGGTGCCTGCACGACGCTTGCTACGCCGGTGCAATAGGTCGAAGAACGAGCATCGTCAAAATCAGTGGTAAATCCAACTTGATTATTGATAACAAAGTGAATGGTTCCACCTGTATAATATCCCTTGAGCTTGCTCATTTGCACGGTTTCGTACACGATCCCCTGACCGGCAACAGCTGCATCGCCGTGAATAAGAATCGGCAAAATACGATCATAGTTGCTCTCGTACAAAATATCTGCTTTGGCACGGGCAAAGCCTTCCACTACCGGATTGACTGCTTCGAGGTGCGAGGGGTTGGGCACCATTTTAAGGTGTACCGTTTTACCCTCCGGCGTTGTCACTTGCGAAGAAAAGCCAAGGTGGTACTTCACATCGCCATCGCCAAAGCTCATATTTTCAGGCATATCGCCTTCAAATTCCTTGAAGATTTGCTCGTAGGTTTTGCCCAAGGTATTCGCCAACACATTGAGGCGCCCACGATGCGCCATACCGATCACCACTTCTTCCACTTTACCGCTTGTTGCCTTGTTGATGATGGCATCCAGCGCAACAATGGTATTTTCGCCACCTTCCAAAGAGAAACGCTTCTGCCCGATAAATTTTGTGTGCAAAAATTCTTCGAAAGCTACTGCGCCATTCAGCTTTTCCAGAATACGCCGTTTCTTCTCGATGGGAAAGCCAAAGCCATTGTCTGTAATCAACGATTCGATTCTGGTGCGCAGCCAGCGCCGTACATCACGATCCTGAATATGCTGAAACTGAAAGCCGATATTGCCACAGTACACATACTTCAGGCGATCCACAATCTGACGCAAGGTGGCATTCTCCATGCCAATTTCTTTACCGGCGATAAATTTGGTGTCCAAATCCGCTTCCGACAGGTTAAAATCCTCCAAAGCCAGCTTGGGATTACGGTCCCGCCGCGGTTTGATCGGATTGGTCGTTGATAAGAGGTGCCCCCGATTGCGATAAGCAAAAATCAACGCCAGTACACGCAATTCTTTGAGGATCAGTTCGTTTGACACCGCAGTGGCAACGCCATTGGCAGCATGCCCGTTGCCTTCCGAAGCATAATCAAACCCTTTGAAAAAGTGTCGCCAGCTTGTCTCTACCAACTCCGGATCCTGCTGATATTGCTCATACAGCGATTCGATAAAATTGGGATGTGCATTGGTTATAAATGAAAAATCACTCATCTTAATTTATTTATCCTTTGACGGATTTAAAATATCTTATATTAAACAAAATTATTGCAAAAAGTATCAACTCAACGCGCTGAAAAATCAGGGCAAACAAATGGGGGGTCGCTACTCGAGATCACGTAGCTGCCCGAAATAATCTGGCAAAAGCCCTTACCGGTCAACCGTATTTGTAAAGATGGGCTAATTACTTTCCCCCAGCAATTTTTTGCCTTTTTCGATACTCGCGAGGATAGCCTGTTGCAGTTGGTCCACCTTTTGTTTTTCCACTTGCAGATAGCCCATGATCTCTTCGTGCTTTTTTGTTTCGCGCAGTTGCTCAAGCTGCTGAACATTTGCCATCCATTCCATCATGCCACCATCTGCGTACTCCAGGCTTTCAATTGCTTTCGCAATTGTCTCTCTTTCCGCAACATTGGTCGAATCAATGGTAGCGAGCTTCTCTTGTAACTGGCGATGAACTCTACTGAGCTCACCCATTTTTGCCATTGCTTCATCATGCACCGCCATTACCTCATAGAAAAGCTGGTGCTGCTCTTGCTCTTGTTTTTTCTGGGTATTATCACAACTTATGGCAAATGCTGCGAACACCAATAAAGCGATAACCGGTAGTGTTTTCATATGTCTTACGATTTTTTAATTGCGAAAGTTATGGCAATAGAACTATATTTTGGTAATAAAATTTTGTTGTTGCGCTAACAAATTTATTGTACACTTGTAACGATAAAAATGTTGAATTACCTATTGTCAAAAGCTAATAACAAAACATGTAAATAATTCAAAATCAGTTTTTTGAATACCAAAGTTCCTTTTTCTCCTAACCAATAACACCCAATTCATGAAAGAAACATTTATCATTGATGCTATCCGCACACCAATCGGCAAATTCGGCAGCTCGCTGGCGCCCGTTCGCACCGACGATCTGGCGGCACTGGTCATCCAAAAATTAATCGAACGGCATTCCGGCTTCCCAACTGATGCAATTGATGACGTGGTTCTGGGCTGCGCCAATCAGGCAGGCGAAGACAATCGCAACGTGGCGCGCATGGCGCTCCTGTTGGCAGGTTTACCCTATACGGTTCCCGGCGAAACTGTGAATCGGCTATGTGCTTCGGGTATGTCGGCGGTCATTCATGCACATCGGGCAATCCAAACGGGCGATGGAGATTTGCTTGTAGCGGGCGGCGTGGAGCACATGACGCGCGGTCCCTGGGTCATTTCCAAAACGACGCAGCCTTTCGGTAATGATGCCCAAATGTACGATTCCAGCTTCGGCTGGCGCTTTGTAAACCCCAAAATGCATCAGCTTTACGGTACCGACGCGATGGGCGAGACCGCCGAAAATCTCGTCTCGTTGTACAAAATCAGCAGGGAAGATCAGGATCAATTCGCCTACTGGTCGCAAATGAAAGCCGCCAATGCCCAGCGCAGTGGCAGGTTATCCGAGGAAATCACACCAGTAGCCATTCCCCAGCGAAAAGGCGAGCCGATTTTCTTTACACAAGATGAGTTTGTAAAACCGGATACGACCATTGAGGTTCTGAAAACCTTAAAAACGGTATTTAAAAAGGAGTCTGATGGTGGCACGGTCACAGCCGGCAATGCATCCGGAATCAATGACGGCGCAGCAGCGATGCTGCTTGCATCTGGCGATGCCGTGAAAAAATACGGACTGAAACCCCTGGCACGCATTGTCGTCTCCGCAGTAGCCGGGGTGGAGCCTCGTATTATGGGCATTGGTCCAGTGCCCGCCACTGAAAAAGCCTTGAAAAAAGCGGGCTTAACGCTGGCGGATATGAATATCATCGAAATCAACGAAGCCTTCGCAGCGCAAGTGCTTGCCTGCACGCGCAGGTGGGGCATCGCCGACGATGATCCACGCATCAATCCCAATGGCGGCGCTATCGCGCTGGGGCATCCGCTGGGTATGACTGGCGCGCGCATTTTACAAACAGCAGCCCTTGAATTGCACAAACAACAGCAACGCTATGCCTTAGTGACGATGTGTATTGGGGTGGGACAAGGCTACGCAACGATCATCGAACGTGTGTAGAGAAAATTTATTCTATCAAAAAAGAAAAGCCTCCGGGAAGAAATTCCCAGAGGCTTAAATCGTATTTTTTACTCATTTTCCGGTTATCTGGAAATGTCGGACAACAACATGCCATTTTCTTCATCCAGAACGATGACTTGCTGCAAGCGCTGCCCCCCCTTTTCCACAACAAGGAGGTACCGCCCAAAGCTGAGGTCTTTGAGGTTTAGTCTTTTGCGATATCCATTATGATTTTTTACAGTACTCTGGAAATAAGTCGTTTTGCCGTCTAGCGATTGAATGGCAATACTCGTACTTTCCTGCTGCAGGTTGACCAGTGCAACTTCAACGGTTCTTTCTTTCACAGCCTTTACATAAAGAGTAACTTCCGGATTACCAGCGATGTAGCTTGCCAATGCAGGTACGGCAGCTACTACCGACAGACATGCTGCCAGTACAAAGCTTACATATTTCATAATTGAGTCGGGTTTGATGAAAAAATTGTGAATTCTTGCGATAAAGATGCAATCGTTGCAAAAAGGTTGCAAAAAACAATGATAAAAGAGTATTTTTTTCCGACTAATATTGCCAATCGAAAGAAAAAAGTATTTATCGAAGGTTTGATTATCAGATTGTTAAAAAAAGTTAAAACCGATGCCCTAAAATGATATACGTGCGTAGTTTATCGCGTACATCACCTTCGGCATAAAACGGAAGCGAAAAAGCGAGCCGAACAGGACCAATAAAAGAATTGAAACCCACCGAAACACTTCCTCCCACGATAGATAGAAACTCGGCATTGGAAAAATCGTTCCTAAGTACATTGGGCTGGGTATAAAAACCCGCGTTGACATCGAAAGCCAGCATCAGGTTGTCTCTCAGAAAATGCTGATAACCAACGTTGGCGCCTAGAATGCTTTGCGCCACTATTTCATTGGGATTTAGCCCGTGAAACGGCATTGCCCGACGGTTGAGCGCATCGGGTGCCCCCAGCAAAAAAAAGTCGCCAAAAGTATTATTCGGATTAAAGATAATGCCCAGAAATGGATTCAAAATAAGCGAAGCCCGTGAATGCAGTTTGATAAAGCTTTTTGACGAAAACATAAACTTAGTGTACGGATCGAAGGCAAAGACTGAGTCGGCGGAGATAGGAACTGGCGGGTTGTAATTTTCCACATCAAAACGGTTGTTGCGCAGATACTTTAACTCAAGAGACAGAATAGTGCCTTTCGTCGGAAAGATATTCCGGTCTAGAGTGTTGAGTTGATAAAAGCCAAATACATTGTAATTGCGGTAGGAAAGGCGCTCGAACGCGAGTTCTGTGCCCGCCACTGGTCGAAAGCGTACCTGCTCGCGCTGAAAACCGCCGCCAAACATGGCATTTTTACCCAGGCGCCTTTGAATGCCAACATCTAAAGGCATATCAAACAGGTTGAATTCCTCGTTGCGCAGTCCATTGCGAAAGATCGGAATATTATCGCGGTTGAATTGAAGATTGGCAAACAGAGCAGTCCTCTTGGTTTTTCCAATGTATTTGAGGAATGAGAAATTGAGACGGTAATTCCCAGCAATTTTTCCGGTTACCATCAGCCGCGACGCTGGTGCTATCCAATTTCGAAAAGTCATGTTCAGCAAAAAGCCCGCTTCCGAATAACTATCGTAATTAATGGCTGCTTTGAGCGATATCGGCGCCTGTTCTTGCACCTTGATAACCAATGAGTTGATATCACCCATCTGTTTGATCCGGTAATCCACCGTTTCGTAATAATTGGTGCCATAAAGATTATTAACGCACTGCCCCAGAAATTCGGGCGTCACATAATGCCCGGGATAGAGCCCAAATTCTCCTGAAATCTCTACTCCCGAAAACTCTTTATTGCCTTCCACCTCGATTCGGTCAATGCAGATGCTATCCAGCCGAACGACACGTGGAATTGCTGACGCAGGGCCGAGTGCGTTGAGCGAATCAGCTAACGCTTTGAGTTGGTCAAACTGCGCTCTTGCCGCGCGTTCGCCCTGTACAATGATCGAATCGGCTTTTTTAAAATCCTGTGCTGCGTAGCCGTCCAGGTCGGGTTCGATAAAAATATCGCACAAATGCACCTCCCGCTCGGCATCCTGAATTCCCAAAAGGAATACAGATTGAGTAACAATGCCAGTTAGGGTATTCAGTTTTTCTATATCTGCCCGCCGAGCACCCGTATAAACGCCAATGATAATATCGGCGCCCATGTTTTTGGCTTCTGTGACTGGAAAATTGTGCACCAGCCCACCATCTACCAGCAGCAAAGAGTCCCGAATGATGGGCGTAAAAATAGTCGGAATTGCCATGCTGGCGCGCATCGCATCGGGGAGAAAGCCTTCGCGAAGCGGAACGGAGAGCCCCTGGATAATGTCGGCACCTACACATTCGAAGGGCACCGGCAGTTGATGAAAATGATTGATGGCATGCGCCGGAAGCGTAAGCTCTGTCAGCAAATTATTGATTTGTTGCCCATAAATCAAGCCACTTGGCACTTTGATCTTCCAGCCGTTGAAAGGCAATTCTAATAATGCATTTTCAAAAAAGGGTTTTTCTTCAAAAACCACTTCATCAAGCGGAATGCGGTCGCTGAGTACTTTGTCCCAATCCTGCTGCAATATAATTTGCTGAAGGGTATCTGCCGAGTACCCCATCGCATACAAACCACCAATGATGCTCCCCATACTGGTGCCGGTGATATAGTCGGGCACAATGCCGGCTTCTTCGAGTACTTTCAGCACACCGATATGGGCAATGCCTTTAGCGGCGCCACCACTGAGCACCAACCCTACTTTCGGGCGGCGGTGCGCAGCCATGTCATTGCTTTGACTGTAATGCAGCTGAGGAAATAATAATAATAATAATAAAACAATCAGGGTAATAACACTGGTCTTCATAATGGCGCGGGGTTTCACACAATTTGCTAATATTGTTGCCTATGTTAACTATCGGCTCAGAAATGATCAAAGTTCTCCTTTTTGGGTTTCATACGCATCGAGAAAGTCCTCTACGATATCGTCAATAATATCTTTTAGATAAGTACGCTCCAATCGAGCGATTGTTTTAAGCTTATCGAGTTTTCTTTGATCAAAAACCAGTGTGATGCGCCGAGTAGGCAATTCCTGAATTTCGATGCTGCTGGGTTCAACGGTGCTGCGAATGAGGCTGTCCAATCCGCCAAGTGGGCGGCGACTGCGCTTTTTGATCTGCGTATCTATCTGCGGAGGTTTGCTCTCGTTCTGAAAATGTTCTTCAAATGATTCTTCAAACGCTTCTTCCAAAAAACTTTCCAAATCAGAAGCAAAATTCTTCCCGTGCGAAGTCCGACTTTTCAGTTGAACACGCTTCTTGTCTTCCGCACTTTTACCCGACAGCAAGACGGAGTCATCCGACAGAATTTCTGCATCCTCCTCGCCGAAAAGCTTTCCGAAATCTTCTACAAATTTTTTCCTGCTCACAATTTGGAATTCAATAATTCAAAACAAAAATCCAATATCCAGTTTACTCTTCTGCCGTTGCCGCGCTACCAAATTCGCTTTTGACAGATTCAAAACCATTTTTAATCCGATCCAACAGTTCCCGGCACACTGACAGATAATCTTCTGCACCAGAGCTGCCGGCATTGTAATCAAAAATATCCTTGCGTTGCGAGGGCGCTTCCGCCAAAGCTACATTATCGCGGATCATCGTTTCAAAAACCAAGTCTCCAAAGTATTTCTTGATGGTATCTACCACGTCCCGGTTAAGTACCTTGCGATGATCATACATGGTAGCCATTACGCCGGCGATTTCCAGCTTCTTGTTGAGCCGCAGGCGTACCTTCTGAATGACCTGCTTGATTTTTGCCAGCCCCTGCATTGCCAGAAATTCGGTTTGCAAAGGAATGATGACGTAATCGCTGCTGGTGAGCGCATTTAAAGTCAATAAACCCAATGACGGCGGGCAGTCAATAATAATAAAATCGTATTCTTCGCGCAGCGGCTCGAATAATTCCCGGAGAATTTGCTCCCGACCGGCTTCGTTGATGAGTTCCATTTCGGCGCCCGACAAGTCGAGCGTGGAAGTGATGACATCCATGTTCTCCTTGGCATGGTAGGGCTTCAGTTCTGATTCGCCACGTATGGCTTCGTAAATGGTCACCGGCTGACGCGGAATGCCCAGCGAAAGCGTTAGGTTTGCCTGAGGGTCGAGATCCACCAACAATACTTTTCTGCCCAATTCTACCAACCCCGCCCCAATGTTGATCGCACTGGTCGTTTTCCCGACGCCACCTTTATGATTGAGTAATGAAATGACAATGCCCATGCTACGTAAAATTTACAGCCAACCACAGCAGTTAACAGCCCGTTCAGCCTTGCTGTGTATTTTTCTTAAAATCGTAAAATAACAATTTTATTACAACAAACGCAAGTTGGAGGCAAAAATATACATTTTGCACGGTATCTCAACCATGGTCGTGCATCATTATACCTTACTGGTGGCAAGTTGAGGCGTAGCCATTGCAGGTGCTTTCTCGCGGGTAAATTTGATGGTAAATGTTGTGCCTTTGCCTTCTTCGGAGCGTTTGACGAAAATTTTGCCGTTGTGGTATTCTTCGATGATGCGTTTGGCGAGTGAAAGCCCCAAGCCCCAGCCTCGTTTTTTGGTAGTATAACCCGGTTCAAAAACGGTTTTGAATTTATTGTGGGGGATCCCTTTGCCGGTATCGCTCAAATCTACAAAAACATGATCACCTTCAGCATAAACCTCCGCGCTGATCGCGCCTTTGCCCTCCATGGCATCAATGGCATTGCGCATCAGGTTTTCTATGACCCAGTCAAACAAATGCGGATTGAGATGGACGTACACCGCCTCTTGCTGCGGATCCGGGAAATGGAAGGAAACCTTGCGCGGCGCGCGCGCCTGCATGTAAGCCCGGCACTTGTCTAATTCCTCGAATATGTTGACCGACTCCAGCACTGGCGCCGAACCAATTTTGGAAAAACGATCGGCAACCAGTTCCAGGCGATTCACATCTTTGCGCAATTCTTCTACCACTTCCTGGGAATCAGCATTATCTGGCAAGGTCATTTTTAAATGCTCGATCCAGCCGATAATCGCCGAAATCGGCGTGCCCAGTTGGTGCGCGGTTTCCTTCGCCATGCCTACCCACACGCGGTTTTGCTCGGCGCGGCGGGCAGCGCTGAACCCCATATAGCCAAAGCCAATAAAAGCAATGATCAGCACCAACTGTACCAGCGGGAAGTAACGCAACTGGCGCAACACTTTCGATTCTTTGTAATAGATGTAATTACCCGCACTGAAAATAGGTTCAAAACCATTCTCTTTTAATTCTTGCACTTGCTTTTTGAGGTAGTCGTCATCCTTGTCGAGTTCCTGCCCAAAATTCGTCGCATACACGATATCGCCGCGCTCGTTGACCATGACCACCGGAATGGTCGTATTGCTTTTTAATACTTCCAACTGCAATGTCACATCCTCGTCTATCTTATTTGGATCACTAATGCGCTCAGGATCATTGAGTTGCTGCTGGGCGAGTACCCAGTTTTCCACCTTTGTGCGTTCGCCCTCGCCCAGCATTCTGGAAAGATAGCGGGTATAAAAAAGCGAGATCAGCAGAATGACCACGCCACCTGCTGCCAGATACAATTTCCACCTCGATTTGCGAGAATAAATGTCCATTTCCCGGGTTTCTGAAGGCTATAACGCATTTTTGGAGCGATTTAATATTTGACATCGGATAATTTTCAGATTCGCCTCCAACATCCAATATTTAACGCCCAACAAACGCATCCACTCGCTTCATTGCGTTGTGCCGTACATTCAAATAGTAAAAATTATAATCCGCAATATGATAATTGGGATTATTTAATAAAAAGCTGCCCGGAAATTGAGGGCGATCGAGCCACAGCAAGCCGTCGTGCACTTGCGCTTCGGCAATTTGCGGGTAGATTTTATCAAACTTCCGCAGCACGCTGCCGTAGTTCAGCGTTTTTGGCGCCAGGGTTGTATCTCGCGTCCAGGTCAGCGGATTAGTAACGATAATGTTGTTGTTTTTCTTGTAGGAATTCGGGAAATGCTCTTTGCGATAAGCGCGCCAACTCACGAAACACCCGGTTTCATCCGGCGAATCGCAAGGTTTTATAAATTCAAAATAATCACTTTCTACCGGAATTCCCACCAAATATGCCGCCACCAATTGCTTTTGCAGCGGTTTGCCGTCGAAAAATTCGCGCAGCAGACGCTTGGCGTGAGTGGTACCCTGGCTGTGCGAAGCTATAATAATCGGGCGATTTTCATTATAATATTGTAAATAATATTCAAAAGCCGCTTTAATGTCATTATAAGCAATGTCAAAAATCTCTTTTTGTAACGCTTTGTTTTCCAGATAGTAAGCACTCAGGTGAGCCTGCCGGTAGCGCGGTGCATACACTCGTCCTGCTCCATTAAATATACTCGCCTGATATTTAATCGTACTATTATCCACTTTTTTATTGAGCTTTGGGTCGTCAATGGCGCCGTTCCAGGGTTGGCTGCCACGCCTGCCGGAGTAAATCGTGGGGTGCAGGAAAAACACATCCGCCATTGCAACTGCTTGATTATCAGTGATTGTATCAGAGGGGGTGAGGTCAGCCGGATCCTTTTTGTCGGGTAAGGCAGCCCAGGCATCAGCATTCGCGTAGCTGGGTGCAAACGGTACGCCGGTAGCATCGGTAGAAAAATGGGAAGAAGAAGAACACGCGCTTGCCAGCAATAAAATAGCCAGAGTAATTTGTCTCATAATGAGGCGAATTTCTATTACACAAATTCAATTTTGCAACTTTAACAATTACTTCTCGGCAAAGTTGCTTACTTTTAATCATTAAAAAAGAAAAATTTATGAAACTAATTTTACCGATCCTAACTGCCTGCCTACTTTGCCTGACGAACGAATTTGCCTCCGCACAGGATTACAGCAAAGATACGGAAACCATCGAAAGTACGATGAATGCTATTCTGGATGTAATTTCTGGTCCAGCCGGCAAAACCATTGATGTCGTGCGTTTTCGCAATCTCTTTCGCGGTGATGTGAAATTCCACATTCGCACCAAAAATAAGGACGGGCAAATGCTCGTGCGGGAAAGTTCGGTGGAGGATTATGCCAAAAACATTGCACCCCGCATCGAAGCGCAGGATTTTTTTGAAACGGTGGGCAGCCTCACGATTGATCGTTACGGCGACATTGCCCAGGTGTTTATGGTATATGAAACCCGCCGCAGCGCCAACGGCGAGCCTTTTGACCGGGGTATCAATAGCTTTCAGCTCATCTACGACCAGGAGCGCTGGTGGATCGTAAGTCTGATCTGGCAGGCGGAGTCAACGGGAGTGCCCATTCCAAAAAAATATGTAAAAGCCAAAAAGAAATAACAGGTAAATGTACCTGCTATCTTATTATTTCATCATCATAAATCAAAAAATGAAAAAATTGATATTATTCGCAACGGTCTTATTTTGCTTTCACGCCGCCCAGGCGCAGCAAGAACAGATAACTGATAAAGAAGCGATTACCAATGTAATTAAAACATTTTTTGACGCTTACCGAGCGCAGGATACGAGCATCATGAGCGCTTTGTTTCATGCGGAGGCAACGATGGGATCAGCGATCGTAGATCAAAATGGCAATCCACAACTCCGCAAAGGCAATGTGCAAAATTTTCTCAACTTCGCCGGCACTAAAAATGGCAATTACTATGACGAGCGTATTTACAGCTATGATATTACGATTGACGGACCACTGGCTACCGCCTGGACCGAATATTCATTTTTCCTCAATGATAATTTCAGCCACTGCGGCTATAATGTTTTTACGTTATTAAAATCTGCCGACGGCTGGAAAATCATTTACATTATAGACACAAAACGAAAAACCGGCTGCAAAACAGAATAATCGGGAGAGGATGGGGAAAGGAACAATTTCCCCACCCTCATTTACTATACATTACATATTGCAATTGCTTCCCGCAACGCACCGATCCTATCTTCGTAGGTTGGAATAAACTCCTGCGCAACATAACCGTTGAAACCGGTTTCGGCAATGGCAGTCATGATTGCCTTATAGTTAAGCTCCTGATTGTCATTAATTTCGTGTCTGCCAGGCACGCCTGCGGTGTGGTAATGATTGATATAATCTTTATACTGCCGAATAGTAGCAATAATATCACCTTCCATAATTTGCATATGATAGATATCATATAGCAGCTTAAAATTGGGTGAGCCGATTTTTTCCACCAGCGCTACGCCCCAGGGGGTGTGGTCGCACTGATAGCCTTTGTGATCTACTTTGCTGTTGAGCAATTCCATCACAACCGTAATACCCTTTTGTTCGGCGTGCTTGACGATGTCGTCCAAGCCTTTGGCGCAGTTTTCCAGCCCTGCTTCATCACTGATGCCGTTGCGATTGCCTGAAAAACAAATCACCTGAGTAATGCCCATCGTTGCGGCCTGCTCGATCAGTTCCATGTAGGGTTGGCGAAAACGCTTATGATTGGCAGGATTGTTAAACCCTTCGGTGAGGCTGATCCAACCGGCAGTGCCCAGCGAACAAGTCAGCCCATGTTTGGCGACAATGCCCCATTCTTCAGGCTTCAGCAAGTCAATGGCTGGAATGCCCAAATCCCTGATGCGCTCCGCAAATTCCTCTAAAGGAATGTCATTGAAGCACCAGCGACAAACGGAATGCTTGAATTTGCGATTGGCGAGTGGATTCTCCAAACGCGAAGTTTCACCTGCCAATATTCCCGGATTAAGTGTCAGCGCACTGGCGCCCAGTGCTGCCGTTTTAATCGCATTGCGGCGCGAAAACATATATTAAAATTTACAAATTTAAAATATAAGATATGATATACTTATTTAGTTTCACATCTCATATTTAGAATTTCACATTTAAATAGACGACCACATCCGTCCTTTCGGCACTTCCGACATTGGGATGCAACCTTTGTATGCGCCCGGAATCGGGTCGTAATTGGTCACTTCCATACCAACGGTTTTGGAGGAGAAATAAGCCGCTAGCGTCATTTGCTTGAACCGCAGGAAAAACGGATAGTTCCACTCCCAATTGTTGGCTTTGCGGCGCTCGATCTCATCCAGTACTTCGGCGCTCTCCACTTTCACGAGTAATTCTTCCTGCTGTTGGCGCGACAAAGTCATAAAGCCTTTGCCAAATTCGTTGAACGCTGAGGCGTCCACTTCTTTCAAGCCCATCAGGAAAGCGCTTTGCTCGCGAGGTTCAAGGCAATCTTTCACCATCAGGTCAATGTATTCCGGCACGCCTACGTCGAGTGCACCGGGCGTTCCCGTACGGGGCAGAATGCAATCCGCAATTGTGGATACCAGTTTGGCTTGTTCCTGCGTGAAATACTTCGGCGCCCATTGGGCGTGGCTGCCGGTTGGCTGGCAACCGGTGAGGATACCCTGGATCATCGAGGAAGTCAATGCGTAGCCGGTGAGCAGGGCGGTTTGTTTTATAACTTCTCGTCTGGTCATTTTTTTATGGTATTCATGTGTCAAAACGCTCCTGTATTTGTGAGAGTTCTAAATATCAACTCGAACACATTGAGCATTTGCACAAAATTAGATATTCATTTTTTTCAATTCCTCAACTGCGTAATTGGCGGCTCTGGCGGTCAGTGCCATGTAAGTCAGCGACGGATTCTGGCAAGCTGCGGAAGTCATGCATGCGCCATCGGTAATAAAGATGTTTTTCACATCATGCATCTGGTTCCAGCCGTTCAGCACCGAGGTTTTCGGGTCGCGCCCCATGCGTGCGGTGCCCATTTCGTGAATCCCCAGGCCAGGCCAAGAGCCGGCATCCCAAGTTTCCACATTTTTCAAGCCGGCAGCTTCGAGCATTTCCGCGGCATCGTTCATCATATCCTTGCGCATCCGCATTTCATTTTCCTTGAATTCGCAGTCAAATGTCAGCGTTGGCAAGCCATATTTGTCGCGCACTTCCTCGTTGAGCATTATTTTATTTTCGTAGTACGGCAAGCATTCTGCGAAAGCGGTGATGCCCATCGTCCAGGGACCTGGTTGCAACAGCTTGTCTTTGAACTCTTTACCCACGCCAATGCGCATTTCCGGCACGATACTGCCCCAGCCGTCGCGACTCGCGCCGCCCTGGTAGCCCCAGCCGCGCAGATAATCCTTGCGCTCGGTCGCTTTGTCGCCCAGATTGACAAAACGCGGGATGTAAATGCCGTTCGCCCGGCGTCCGGAGTAGTACTGATCGCCAAACTCGTCGGAAACGCCGCTTGCGCCGCAGCGGAAGTGGTGATCCATCAGGTTGTGTCCCAATTGTCCACTGCTGTTGCCCAAGCCGGTCGGGAATTGCGCCGATTTGGACTGCATCAGGATTTGGGTGGAAGCCAGCGCGGAAGCACAAAGGAAAATAATTTTTGCAAAAAACTCCTTAGTTTCCAGCGTTTCAGCATCAATAATGCGCACACCTTTGGCTTTGCGGGTCGCCGGATCGTAAATGATCGAATGAACGATCGAGTGCGGACGCAGCGTCATGTTGCCTGTCTTGGCGGCAGCTGGAAGGGTGGAGGCATTGCTGCTGAAATAAGCGCCGTATGGACAGCCCCGCATACAGCGATTGCGGTACTGGCAGCTACCGCGTCCATTGAGTTCCTGCGTTAGGTTGGCAACCCGACCGATAATCAGTTTTCTGCCTTTAAAATTGGATTCAATTCCTTTTTTGACGTGCTGCTCCAGGCAATTCAACTCCATCGGCGGCAAAAATTCACTGTCTGGCAAATGCGGAATGTCTTCTTTGGAACCACTGATGCCGGCAAATTTTTCCACATAACTGTACCAGGACGCAATATCGGCGTAGCGAATGGGCCAATCTACGGCGATCCCTTCCTTGGCATTGGCTTCAAAGTCAAGATCGCTAAGGCGGTAGCTCTGGCGCCCCCATAGAAGTGAACGCCCGCCCACGTGATAGCCACGCATCCAGTCGAAGCGTTTAATTTCAGAATACGGATGCTCCGTGTCCTTTACAAACCAATGTTTGGTGGATTGCCGAATGGTGTAGCCCGTCCGGTTTTGCTTTTCGTAGTCTTTTAATTCATCAACCGGCACGGCATCGCGATAATCCAGGTCCCAAGGATCCAGCCCGGCGGTCGGATAGTCGGGATGTTTTACATCGCGTCCGCGTTCCAGCACAAGGGTCTTCAGCCCTTTTTCGCACAATTCTTTGGCTGCCCAGCCCCCGCTGATGCCCGAACCGACCACAATCGCATCGTAGGTAACCTCTTCTGTTCCAGTGGAATTGAAATACATAGCTTTCGATAGGTTTTAGTTAGAATCACTCAATAATCAAAGTTTCCTTCTTCGATTCGCTAAGCTATCAAAAAATTATTTTTTAAAAATAATCTCCGGGAAATATTTTTAACTTTTTGTAATTTTAACACTAAGAGCATCCATAACAGAAATACCAGAATGATGGATGATTGGAAAATAGCCTAATTTTGGCACCGCTTTTCCATCTGTTCACAATTCCAACATCCATCTCTCCACCGGTTGGGCTAATGCTGTTTTGGAAAAGAGAGGTCAGATGAGAGATGCCAGAAACCATTTAAACACGAAAGTTCTAAGTTTGATTCTATGCATCGGAATCAATTAAATTAATATAAGTATTTGATTTTTAAAAATTTAAATAAAAAATATTCCGCAATCAACTGCTTAATAGGTAGTGGTCATATCCTCGTCCACGCAAATAATAAAATCGGCTTTGCCCTTGTGCTCTGCCAGCAGCTGATCGAGATTCGCCTGCGAAACGGTGGCGATGGTGACGTATTTTAGCGACTTATTTTTTCTTTGCAAATACCAGAGAATACCTTCATAATTTTCGGAATGGTAAGTGCCATTATAATGAATAAAGAGCACTCCCGGCTCAAAATTTTTCATAATAAAAAAGCCCATTGTAGCATCTTTGATCGCCTGCGCTTTGGGTAAATTTTCACCGCCGTGGCCATGCGCCATCGCCATGATATTTTTGTAGCCGGGCAATTCCGCATCGTACTCGATGGGCAACGGCGCCAGCCATTGTTTTTCGGAATCGGGCAACGCATCCAATGCTTCAAAACCCTCGCGGTAAACCAGGTTTGCATATTTTCTCGGCACATTGGTAGCGATAAAACGGAGTTTATTTTTTTGGGCAAAATCTACCAGAGGCGCATAGTCGGTTTTGTAATTCGACCAGAGGCGAGCCAGCGAATCCAAGCCTTTGGCGTCAATTGCACCGGCAAGGTATTGGTTTAGAGCCGCCTGATTGTCGGCTTCAAACATCTCGGCACCCAGCATCAGGCGGCGCGAGGCGTGCATTTCTTTGGTTATTTCCAATTGCAGCCAATGACAGATCGGATTGTTGTGAATTTCTCCAAACAACAGCACATCCGCTTTGCCAATGGTTTGCAGCATTTTCTGGTAAGAAACTTTTTTGCCCCTGGCATCAAACAGCACATACGCGAGCTTTTGCTGGCTGAAGGCCAGGAGCGCCGTTAGCTGAAAAACAAGCAGCATTGATATCTTTCGCATGGTTAATCGTTTTATTTACAAGGAGATAAATCAGTTGATTTGTTGCCTGGATTTCACAAATTAATAAAATTTATGAAATCTCATCCCCCGATTCAACCCATTATTTTTTCAAATAATCCCCTACCCGCCCCTTTCGGGGAACGGAGCGTATCGTTTACCTCAAAGCCCGACTCGCTGATGGTTTTACGATTTTTATAATAAGGGTAAAATTGTATTAAAAAAAAATGCGGGTACATTATCCCCGCATTTATCATACCCAAATGAACGCAGATGCAGTCTTTGCTTTGTGAACATCAAGGTATATTCAACCTATAAACAAATCATATTTACAAAAACCTTTCGAAAATGGTTCAGTTGGTCTGTCCCTACCAGAGCGTTGAAAAAGGAATACTGGGCTGAGCCCAGTATTCATAACCCATCTTTGGAGTAAAAGACTCCTTCACAAACCTACTTGCCTTAGTACACAGACAAATAATTATTTAGCAAAACATGATACACACTACATGTTTTATAATGATTCGCTCGTCAATCACTTTTTTACCATCGGCAGCTTTTCAATAATGGCACCTCGCTCATCCATAACAAGTACCCAATAATATCCTGAAGGATACGCCTGTGCATTGATGGTATAAAGTTCATCCGTTGCATTTATTTCTGGAATGATTGTCTCCATGCGCTGCCCCATGTGATTCAAAATGGCGATCCGGTGAACTTGTTGGCGTGTATTACTTAACTGAAGATAGAAAAGATCGAATCCCGGATTGGGATATAACACAGCCGAGAAGCTACCTTTTCCTGTAATTACTGCCGTACGCACCGGGCTGTAGGAAAATGCACCATCAAAATCAAATTGTTGGAAACGATAATAATTGATACCTTCCAACGGAGCATTATCCCACAGGAAATAATTCAGTGTACTGGATGAATTACCTGCGCCTTTGATCTGAGCAATCTCCTCCCAACGTAAGCCATCTTTACTGCGTTGCATCGAGAAATACGCGTTATTGGTTTCCGTTGCCGTACTCCATTTGAGCAGTACTTTTTTATTATCCACCGGCGTGGCGGTGAAATCAAGTAGTTCAATTGGCAAATCTATCGGCTTGATGTAATCCTCGACTTCGCCATTGGCAAAAGTACCTCCAAAATCGCTACTAATAAAAGGCATATTACTGACAATCAATCGAACGGCATAATTAGGTACTGCACCGTTTGGCACCGTGAAGGACACCAAAGCATCAACTACACCATTTTCATCATCGTACTCCAATGCCGTTTCATTGGTATAAAACTGATCCACGCCGGTGTCGGTGAAATCACCATCGCCATTCCAGTCAAACCAGAGTCCATAGTACATATTTGTACCATTCTGATTGCTATTAAGCGTAACGGTAAGTTCATAGGTATTACCACGAAATACTTCTGAAGGCAGGTTTCCTACGCCATCTTCATCATCTGTAACATTGTTATCATCACCGGTAGCATCTAGACTAAAGTTCTGCGATACTTCCGTATCCACGATAGAGCCCGCCCATACGGCTCCGGTAGCATTTGGTTTACCGGCAGTGGTACCACCTAGTACGTTAGCTCTAGCTTGCGGATAGGTGTTGGGCAAATCACCATAATCAAGTGGGCATATTTCAGCATCGTCTGAGTCAGAACCGCCACTGTCAGAAATAGAAGTAATATCAGTGAAACTGCCATAGGTACCGCTACCAGCAGGGCTCTCAATTGCTGTGAAAATATTGAACTGGTCGGTGGCAGTTACACTGAAGGTATTGCCAACGTGATTTGCCGGTACCGGAACCTGCACCTTAAATACCCAATCCGGGAATTCGCAACCTTTATCATTTTCCCCAGGATTACTACAAGGCTGGCGAACAGTATTGATTGGCTCCGATTCATCTAAATCCTCATTGGTATTGCGACCTGCATCTACACCGCCCTGATCTGTGTAACGTTGGATGTTAACGCCCCCTGGCGGACTAAACGGATTGAAAGCATTTCCGCCGTTTACACCGGTTACCGTGATCCAAAGGTCGCGTGCTTCAAATTGGCGAGCCGGTATTTGAACCTGCTGTCCATTGATTTCAACCGGAGTCGGATTCTTCGCCTCGTCTTCGTCGATCAACAAACGGGTAATCAACGTTACTTCTAAATCCTGACCAGGTGTAAAACAATCATCAATTTCAACATCCATATTCACGCCAACCGTGAAGAGGAAATCTCCACCTGCGGCTAAAACTTCACCACAGGCATCGCTATCTGCTTCTAACTGACCAAGAATGGCATATATATCGCCAGCATTGTATGAGCCAAGTGTAAAGTTCGCTGTGTATGTCCAGGTCTCTCCAGCGCTCAAGATCATATTGGCGGTGCCACTTTCTACCGGCGCAGCAATAGTGATATTAGATTCCGTACCATTGGTTAGCAATCGTTTGATCCCCTCAAATGTTACGTTCGACAGGTTGGATGTGCCACTGTTAACTACGGTAAAGGTCGCCTGAACCATTTGATTCTCCGAGCCTACGACATTCGGACTCAAGCTGACGGTCACGGTCACGTCGTCTGCATTGCATATGAAACCAAAATCATAAGACGCAATCACGTCTTCGTTGGTCTCGGGATCTTGCGCAGTCGTATTGTTGTTGCCCTGAGTTGGTATAGCGACCACGCCATCTTTATCATCCGAATCTTCCTTATCATTACCATTGCTATTGACATCCTTTGTGGTTGCCACGAAACCGGTGAGCGCCGATTGATTCGAATTTATACTGATTGTGAACTTCGGCAAATCATCCACGGAAGGTGTGCCAGACGTTCCAGTGTTGTAATCTTCATCCAACAATAAATTCGGGAATTCATAGAAGCCCGGATTGCCATTGGCATCGTTCTTGGTCAAAGTTTTAAGAATAGTGGTTGTACCATTCTGGTAATCAATGGTTAATGTTACAACTATATTGTTAATACCGGATTCGCCATCATTTTGCAAACCATCTTCGTTATGGTCATTCCACACATAATTACCCAGCGACGCACCATCTTTGTAATAGCCAAAGTCAACATTCAAATTATTGATTGGACTGCCATTTCCAATGGTTACTGCAAAAGCATCTGTTTTAGAATTATCTTGAGGATCATTGCCACTATTCGTTGTTGCATTTTGATTTGAACTCAAAGACAACCAATAGCCATTTAGTAAACCACCGTCATCCGTAACGTCCACGATGTAATTTCCAGCAGGTAATTGCGAGAACAGGTAATTACCATTGGCATCCGTAGTGGTCGTACCGATCTTCGGTTCGCCCGGATTCAGCAGTCCGTCGCCATTCAGGTCGCGGTACAGATCAAGCGTAACCCCTGCAATACCTGTCGTTTCGCCTGCATCTTTTACACCATCTGCATCCTCATCTTCCCAGATCTGATTCCCAATTGAACCTAAAGTACCTGCATCATCACCAGCGTAGCCAAAATCTTGCATCAGATTGACCGGATTGGCACTGGTCAAGCTCACGGCTCCGCCTATGTTGTCATTGCCGCCATTCGGATCGAAGGTATTTTCCAGACCTTCCAGCGGTTGTCCGGCATTGAAATTGCTCGAAGCAATCACCACCTGGTAAGTCGCATCGCCATCGCCATCATCCACACTCAGCCCGCCGAAGTAGTAATAACCGTTTTCATCGGTGGTCGTCGTTGCAACGATCTCATCATCGCCGCCGCCGATCATTTCATCCGCACCCAGGTCAATCAATTGTACTTGTACGCCCTCAATGCCCGATTCATCGGCATCCTGCACGCCATCTCTATTGGTATCGAACCAAACGTAATCGCCGATCAGCCCTTCGCCTGCATCCTGCGTATTTGGCGTATAGCCAAAGTCCTGATTCGTCACTGGCGTCGTACCCAGGTTCATTACCGAACTAATGCCCAGACGACTGCTCGTCGCTACGCCCGTCAGCGCGCCCGAAGCATTGGAAATGCTACCTGCATCCGAATCGTAAGTCGGTTTTAAGCCATCGAGTACATTATCCGTATCGTTCACCCAGACGATGTAGTCGTCGCCGGTTGGTAAATCTTCAAACAAATACTGTCCTAATGCATCGGTTACGTCGGTTGCAATGATCGGTTCATTCGCATCCCAAGTGCCATCACCATCCAAGTCTTTAATCAAAGCTACGGTTACACCTGCAATTGGAGTTTCATTATCATCAGAAGTTCCTGCTGCACCGTTGATGGCATCCCCATTAATTCCGGTGATCGTTCCGCTAGGACCTCTACCATCCGCATCGGCATCTAACCAAACTGTGTTACCGATGCTGCCGAGTTGAGCGCCATCCGGCTGATAGCCAAAGTCGGCATTCAGGAATACATCGCCTGGTCCTAGCACTACCGGTTTGGTGGTTTTATTATCCCCTGCGGTGCCAGCGGGCGCGTTCGCAACAGGTTCTGCGAAATGATCCGGGTCGCCGGTTTGGGTGTATTGACCTCCGGTTAAAATGGCATGACTTGCTCCGGTACTGCTCGTAACAGTTACGGTGTAAGCGCCTGGTGCCAACCCATCGAATAAGTAATATCCATTGGCATCCGTCGTTTTGGTAGTAACGGTCACATCATCTGCGTTACCCGCAATGCCATCAGGACCTGCATCCTTGAGCGTTACTTCAATGCCGCTGACGCCAATTTCATTGGCATCCTGCACGCCATCGCCATCGCTGTCTATCCATACCCTATCACCAATGGAAGCTGTATTCATACCATTATTGACATCATTGGTGGGATTGTAGTTATAACCAAAGTCGGCAGTCAAATTTTCTTCACCGCTACTCAACACCACTTGATAACCATTGCTTTGACTTTGGTCTTTGTTGCCCAGATCACCTTCCTGGTTATCATCGGAAGGAACATTATCTCCCGTATTAGTGTAACCCGTGGTTTGAGATAATCCGGTAGGCAGCGTTGCTTCCACTACATCTACAAAATAAGTACCCGGAGCCACATTCGGGAACAAATACTTACCATCGCTATCTGTGTAGGTCGTCGCAATAATATTACCGTTGGCGTCCTTCAAATCCACTCGTACATTCGGAATACCCGGTTCGCCCGCATCCTGCAGTCCGTCGCTGTTCTCATCCAGCCACACGTAGTTGCCGATAGCGCCTGTTTCTTCTGCAACTCCGCAAGTAGAAAGATCGCCGTTATAACAGAAATTATGGAATTCAAAACCACCGCTAACGGTCACATCACCTCCGAAAACCACTTGCCCGTTGATGCCGCCACCGGTCAACATAACTGTATTCGTCTTTGGCGCAAGCACACTTCCCACCATGGCGAAATTCGACATGGAGAAAGTGGTTGCTTCATAGAAATTCCAGAGTGTTTTTTCGGTGAATTCAAGTTCTTCAGCAGGTGTATTGTCAATTGGGTATAGCGGCACCGGATTGGCAAGACCTTCCAGGAAGATCGAACCGCCAGAGAAAGTTGCGCTTGTACCACCGACATTGACCAGGATTGCGCTGGCATTGCCGACATTTACAAAGTTGTAGGAAGTCGAGGCATTTGCGCTAGGTATTTCAAAATAAACCACGCCGCTGGCATTCAAACCATTCAGTGTCACTGTGCCGAATTCAGAAGTTACCGTGCCCTCTGTGCCGCCGCTGCAAGTCGCTAGCGCCATACTTTCGCTCTGGAAATAGCTGATCGCGCCAGGAATATCTAACACGTTATTCACAACGTCGTTCACTTGTCTTTGAATGCCCGTACCGTCCGTGCCTGCAATGAAAGAAATACCGGAGCCTGCGCCACCATAGACCACGTTGCCTCGCACGCCTACCGGACCGTTGATATCGCCAACTACGACCAGGTTGTCAATGCCAATGGGCGCGCGCGACGCACCCGAGCCGCTGATTTCGCCAACGGTGTAAAGATTACCCGTATTATTCGACAGGTTACCTCCAATTGCCAATCGACCTTCAGAATCCGCTGCTGTCACGCCGCTGATGGTGAAGTTTCCTCCGATGATGGCATTGAAATTGCCATTATCACCGATCAGATCCGAGCCGGTGAAACCCAGTGCTGTCATATCGAAGAAAGTCGCTGTTGGACAAGTTTCCTCATCGTTGCAGCCTGTAATTTGCATGCTGGTAGTGAATGTAGTCGAACAACTCGCATCCACATTATCCACAACCGTATATTGCGTACCCTCGTTGCCGGTAAACTGCACGGTCGTGCCATTGTCTACTGGACCAGCTACCGTTGTATTGCCGTCTTTTACTAAATATTTACCGGAGGGCGCACCCGTTGCTAATACTGTAATGATAACTTCATCATTAACTTTGCAAGTCTGAGAGAATTGCGCGTCGATCTGACATCCTGAACAAAGAGAAGAGAAATCACCTGCGAAAAACGGATCGTGCGATTGGGAACCAATGGAAATATCCTGCCCGACGATCACGCCATCTACATTGGTGCCGATGGTGATGTCTGCCATTGGCGCAAGGATTGTGCCGGTAACCGACCCATTCATGGTCAAACTGGTAGCCTCGTAGAAGTTCCAGATGATAATATCTTGATAGATGGAGCTGCTAATATTTGCGGTAGAATTGATGGTGGTGCCTGGCACATTGATGATGATAGTGCTTGCTCCGCCCGAGTTGGCAAAGGCAATAGATGACGCACTGAAAACACTCGCATCCGGCAAGTTGAAAACAGCCACGCCGTTTCCATCTACATTTACAGCATCAAAAACGCGATTGTTGGTCGTGCCGCCAACCGTGTTATTGGCAGTTGCCTGACTCAATTTATTGGAAGCCGCTTTCAGATCAGCTTCAATTTGGGCCGCTTTCGCAGCAAGAGAGTAGTCCGTCTTCAAACTTGCACCGATATTATGTACCTCAACTGTTCTGCCATTCACCATCCATTGGATACCACTCATTGGTGCGACGATGGTATTTAAAGGGCTGAATGCACCGCTAAAATTGAGTAGCTTAATGATGCTTCCACTCACTACCGTTCCCACTACTTCGATGGCATTTCTGCTTTTATCATTACCAAAGTTGCTGTTAGTCAGTAAACTACCGATATCAAGGGCACCCGATATGTCAAGGTCTCCCGCGATAAAAGCATTTAATTCAATATGATTAACCGCTTGCAAATTACCCAAAGCGATCAGTCCGTAGTTTTTCAACCAGAATTGCCCAGACTCACAGTCGCCGGTTAGGCTTCCTTCCTCGTTTACGACCGTATGCGTTCCAAATTTAGCAAGTGTTTGTCCCTGCTTTTGAGTACTATAAGGATTATCACAAAGATCATACGTCAGGGAGTTGGGCAAAGCACTGGCATCAAAACCATCTACGCGGCAGAAACTGTTGCCCACCCCGGCACTTGGTATCCAGCCATTTACAGGTACTTCATACACCGCGTAAGATTCGCCGAAGGGTACCTCCAGATCAACTGGTGTTGTCGGACTGGTGATTGGATTGCCCGGCTTACGGGTGTAAGTACATTTCCAGACACCGTTGGCATCGTAACCACAGGTAGCAGTAGCGATACTGCTCTCAGCATACAAAATAGTTGTACCATTCAACCCCGAAGGCGGCGTGGTTGTCCAGCTTTTTTCAGGTGTGATGTGATAAACGCAAGGCCAGTTGTTATGCGCCGACACATCGGAATTATTACTATTGGTAGCCGGATTGTACCAAGTAATAGTAGTCGTATTCGCACCACCAGCATCAATGGTCGTGAAATAATAATTCTCACCCGCGTCCACGATGCCGTTACCATCATTACTCCCTGGACCATCCCAGGTGAAGGACACATTATCTACATCATCATCACCTACCACGCGCCAGTAAAGGAGATTGCCGACTTTGCACTCGGCTACGAGGTTGAGATTAATATCTTCAGATTGGCAGCAATTTTCAAAACACATTGCATCTATTTGTGCTGCCGTACTCTCGGAAGCAGGTGTATTGCCGCTGATATTTCCAGGAAGCCCGCTATTTCTCGCCCAGTAGCTGGATACATCAGCTGTCCAGGTGCCCTGATTTTGGATTAGGTCATTCGCGCCAATGCAAAGCCCCGTGCCCTGCAAGGTACCATCATTGACTTGAAAACTGCCCGTGCCATCGCCATTTACCCGCACATCCACATCACAGGCGGTCATAGTGCCTTTGTTATTCTTGAAATTGCCGTTGGCAATGGCTATCTGAGTATTATAGATTTTGTTGATATTGTCGTTTTCGTAATTGCCACTGTCATCTCCATCTTTTGTATTGTAAGCGGTTTGGGTGGCATTCATCTGACCTCGATCGCCCACTTCCAGACAAACATCCACCAAAATCGTTTCCGCATCTGCTTTAGTTTGAAAATCGTGTGTAACATTGATACACACATTTTCCATATAGGTATAACCCTTCACATTTTGGAAATCAGCGGAGGTACTCTTCGTGCTAGGGGCATCTTTATTGAATTGTCCTTGGGTAAAGCCAGTACTGGCATCCTCATCGCCTATTTCTACTTCGGAGTCTTTGATGCAAACAAAAGTATTGACCTCATCCAACTGGACATTCCCAGAGGTTTGTAGAATGCCATTTTGCATAATAAACTTAGCCCCGCTCGATTTAAGACCAAGGTTACCATTTCGAATAGTGAATTTTTTCCCTAACACATAAATTACTACGTCAGAGTTCAATAAAATATCCCCATTCTGGACTGTGACATTATGTGTAATTTTAATTTTTTCTGCGGATTTTAGATCTTGATTTGGAACTAAATCATCTTTCCAGGTGGAAGCATCTAACCAGTTACCATCGGCGATCGTCTCATAATTAAAATTGGTAGGAGGCGCACAGTCGCTAGCAATGGTGCCCGTGCCTTTCATCTCAAAGACAGTTGGGATATCACAAACCGTTTTTAGATTGCAACCAGGACCACAGACGGATTCCTTATCAGTACTGTTACCTGCCTTTACATAAGTATCAATGCCTACCGGCAAATAGTTTCCAGTAACGGTGAAATAATAATTCCTTACGCCATTGTCGGAAAAGCCTTGTTCAAATTTTAAAGCCTTGTTATTGTTATTGTTTACGACACCACTTTCATTAAGTTTGCCGATACTAGGGCTCCCTTGATTTGGGCTCAGGTTGTAGTTATTACCGGTTTTTGTCCAGGTACCTACACTATTTACTCCATTTGGAAATTGTGGGCAACCTGTCGCATCATCTGACAACTTTATGTCGAACGTTAAATGGCTAATGGCAGGACTAGAACCAGAGGTAATGGAGTAGAACCAGGTGGACTGACCAGCCACCGGAAAATCATACTTGACTTCTACAAATTGGATGGAATGAGTAGAGGTGCTTGTCGTAAACGTAACCGGAGTACCATCACACCCCTGCGCTACTGCAAAAACTTTAATAAACAACGACAAAAGAAGCAAAAAGCCGATACGTAGCCATACAAAAGTAGGGGCTACTGCTCCTCGTTGGTGGAGTAGATAATGGGTCATCTTATTATTTGTTTGGGTCGTAAAAAATATTGATTATGATTTGCTTTTGTAAAGCATTACATAAA
>CAZQTF010000022.1:0-26032 GCA_964596135.1 uncultured Saprospiraceae bacterium
GTGCATTCATCTCATAATAAATGAAAAAAAATGTAAAGGTTAATATCATCCTGAACAAATAATTTCTCATATTTTACAATTTAAAATTACCCTACTTCTTATTCCAGGAGTTTTCAGGATTGCCTCCTGCCAGCACTACTTTTTTACATGGGCGCCTTCTGAAAATAGCTGCGCTGACAAAAACAAAATTACAGGCTTTCTAAATACCTTTCTGAGGTATTCTGAGGTATTCTGAGGCATTTCATTCATTTATCGTTTTTTATCCTTTCTTTTTTCGGGATGACCAAATGTTTTAAAAATTAATTCTTGTTCTTTCGGAGTTATTAGCCCTTTATCTAAGGTGATACCTACATTTTTCAGCCAGCGGTAAAGGGTTTTGCGATTAATCCCATGCTCATCAGCAATTTGTTGGCGGGTTTTGACGGTGATCTTTTCCTCTGACATATCATTTGGTTTTGATAATATCAATTATGCTATTGCATACAATAGTAATGAAAAGAAATACTTGTTTGCGGATTGAGTTTCCTGTTTCTCTACGGCAGTAAAATATTGGCAGTAAAATATTGGCAGTAAAATTATGAGAATTTTTTATAAAAACACAATCTATTACATTAAACTTTAGAAAGAGAAAAAACGGATAACACGCTCTGGAAGAGTGTGTTATCCGAATAACAATAAAATGATTGAAATTACACTTCTGCGAGTTCTGCTTTATGCTCTTCAATCAGTCTCGTTTGAATGTCATGTGGCACCGGGCTGTACTCGGCAAAGCGTTGGCTGAACTTCGCGCGCCCCTGCGAGAGCGAGCGCAATGTGGACGAGTAGTTGTGCAATTCTGCCAAAGGTACCTTTGCCAAGATTTTCTGATAATGCCCGACGGCATCCATACCTTGAATGATGGCACGGCGGGTTTGCAGGTCGCCCATGATTTCCCCCATCACATCATCGGAGCAGAGAATTTCCAGATCGTAGATCGGTTCCAGAATTTGCGGCGCAGCTTCGCTGAATGCTTGCCGGAATCCCTGAATCGCTGCGATCATAAACGCCATATCGTTGGAATCTACCGGGTGCATTTTTCCATCAAAAATGGATACCCGAATATCCTGGCAATACGAACCAGTAAGTGGTCCTTCTTCCATTTTTTGCAAAATACCTTTCTTAATAGCATTGGAGAAGCGCTTATCAATCGAGCCGCCCACAATACACCAGTAATAAACGAGCTTGCCACCCCAGGGTAGTTCATCTACTTCCCGGTCTTTGACGGTCAGATCGGTTGGATCGGGCATCCCTTCAAAATAAGGCTCGATACGCATATGCACTTCGGCGAATTGTCCTGCGCCGCCCGATTGTTTTTTGTGGCGGTACTGCGTGTCGGCAGCTTTGGTGATCGTTTCGCGGTAAGGGATGCGCGGCTGAATGAACTCCATCGTCAAGCCATGCAGCATTTCAATACGGTGTCTGATGAGGTCTAAGTGCAGCTGCCCCTGCCCGTGCAAAATGGTCTGTTTCAACGCTTTGGACTGCTCCACGATCAAGGTGGGATCTTCCTCCGCGATGGTATGCAATGCTTTCATTAGCTTTTCCATCTCGGCTTTGCTGGGTGGATTCACTGCTACCCGAACACGCGGTTCGGGGAAGTGCATAGGTTCAATCTCTCGATCTATACCTTTCGTATTCAGAGTATTGTTGGTGTGTGTGTTTTTTAATTTAACCGTCACGCCAATATCGCCGGCTACCAGATGGTTGACAGTCTGGCGATCCTTGCCGTTGGCAATAAAAATAGAGCTAAAGCGTTCTGCTGTGCGATTGCTGGCGTTGATGAGTTCGTCACCGGCGTGCAATGTACCGGAATACACCTTGAAGTAAGAAAGGGTACCCACTTTGGGTTCAGAAACTGTTTTGAAAATAAAGACGGTCGTATCGCTCTTGGGATCGCAGACAAGCGTACCGCCACCCATCAGGTCCGCTGCCGGGCGGTCGGCAGGAGAGGGGCAAATGTCATTAATGAAACCCATCACGCGTCCGCTGCCCATATCTTTGGTTGCAGAACAACAGAAGACCGGGAAAATCTGCTGGTGGGCAATGGCAATGCGTAACCCTTTGGTCAGGTCCTCTTCCGAGAGGGTGCCTTCCTCAAAGTAGCGTTCCATCAGCCCTTCGTCGTTTTCAGCGGCAGTCTCTACCAGCACGCGGTGCATCTCATCCGCGCGGGCTTTTTCGCTCTCAGGAATAGGTTGTTTTTCTGGTTTGCCGCCATCCGTCGGGAACACGTACATCACCATGCGCAAGGCATCAATAATTTTATTAAATCCAGTTCCCTGATTCAGCGGGTATTGTATTGGAATTACCTTGTTGCCAAAACGAGCTTGCGCCTGCTCCAGCGTCATATCAAAATCTGATTTTTCGTGATCCACCTGGTTGATCACAAACAGCGTTGGTGTTTTGAAGCCTTCGACGTATTCCCAAATCAGCTCTGTGCCTACTTCCACACCATTTTTGGCATTGAGCAGCATCACGCCTGTGTCAGCTACTTTCATGGCGGAGATCACCTCGCCGATGAAGTCGTCAAAACCCGGTGTGTCAATAATATTGATTTTTGAATCTTTCCACGACACGTGCATCGAGGTGTCAAAAACAGAATTGCCGCGCTCGTGCTCAAGGTCGGTATAATCCGAAACGGTAGATTGCTCTTCTACCGAGCCCCGACGAGTCGTTTCACCTGCTTCAAATAGCATTGCTTCTGCCAATGTCGTTTTTCCCGAGCCGGAATGTCCCAAAAGTGCAACGTTTCTGATGTTTCTGGTGTCGAAGTCCATAGAGACTAATTTTTTGATTGGTGAAAAAAAATAAGCTAATGTGCTGATTATCAAAAAAAAGTATAACTCGCCTTTATTTTGGGCGTTATTAGTCATCGGCACATGGTACAATGTTCGCCCAATGATAATTAGGTTTCAATGTCGAAAGTCACCGTTCGATTGAGATTCCCAAGGCAATAATTCTTCAGTCGCTTCTAAATTTTCAGAATGTTGTTCCCAATATAAAATACTATTCGCAATGAAATTATGGAAATATTCGAAAAAGACAAAAAAATACACCACAAAGCAATGCAAAATTTCGTGGCGAACAGCACAAGAAAGAAGTGTACGGATGAGCGCAAAGGCTGGCTCGTGTTTTTAGTTATAAAAAAATTTTTTATATGAAAAAAATCCTTTAACTTTATCCCCTGAATGACGTTAGCGTATATTTCGATTTCCATCTATATACCAGCTTCCGCAAATAATATAGGAAGAGCCATAACATACCATGAGAGGTGATTCTGACATACCCTGAGAGAACGCCTAACGTTCAAAACAAAAGCCGAAGTGGCGTAGAAGCTGCTTCGGCTATTTCTTTTGTTTTGGTTAATGGCACGTTATTCTTTGTAAAAAAGCCACTTGCCCAGCTCTTTAAATGTCACTTTTTTACCATACATCAAAATACCCACGCGATAAATTCTACCCGACAGCCACACGAAGAAAATACAGGTGGCTACCAAAACCGCAATGGAGAGGGCGATTTCCCATAGCGGTGGCTCAAAGGCTAGGCGCGCCGGCATGACGATTGGCGAAAATAACGGGAAAATGGAAGACCACACCGCCAGACTGGAATTGGGTGCCTGCACCGCCTCAAACATAATGTAAAATGCAAGGATGACCGGAATGGTGATCGGCAGTGTCAGGGTTTGCCCTTCGCCCAGATCGTCGCCCATTGCCGAGCCAACGGCGGCAAACAATGACGAGTACAGGAAATACCCCCCCAGAAAATACAAGATGAACAAAGGCAGAATCAAAAACCAGTTTTGGCTGGTGAGTTCGCTCATTGCCAGCGCGATCATGGCTTCGGTGTCTTCGGGGTTGATTTCAGCGGCAGCAGGGGAAGCGTTCATCTGGGTGGTATCAAAACCAAAAATAAGATTGACCAACAGACTGGAGAGCGGTATCAGAATTGCCCAGATGGCAACCTGCGTCAGCCCTACCGCACCCACGCCAATGATCTTGCCGAGCATTAATTGGAAAGGCTTTACACTGGAAATCATGACTTCTACGATGCGGTTGACTTTTTCTTCCATCACGCTGCGCATCACCATCATGCCGTAAATAAAAACAGTCATGTACATAATGATGCCCATAATGCTACCAATACCTGCGGCGATCGCACCGGTAAGCTTGCTGGAATCAGTGCCGGCAGGATCAATGGGCTCAGGGTCGAGTTCGATACGGGTGTCAAGGGCTTCGAGTTGCTGGCGTTCCAATTGCAGCCGATCTATTTTGAAATCCCGCAGGCTGTTGCTAATACGTTGTTTGATAAAGGTTTCCACGTCGAGCGTGGGTTGTTTGTCAGAATAGTAATAAATCGTATAATTTTTATCCAGGATATTTTTGATCGGCGGCAGCACCAGGATGCCGTCATAATCCATCTGCCTGAAGTTTTGGCGCAGGGTTTCCAGATTTGTATCCACCAATTTGAAATACAGATTTTTTTCATCTTTGATCACGCCGTTTAAAATCTGCCCTTCATCAATGACCGCCACGCGCTTGGAATCATCGCTTTCGTAAGCAAAAATGAAGCCTGCTACGATAAAAAATACGGCGAACCCCAAGGGAGTGAGAATCGTTGCCAGGATAAACGAGCGCCGTGTCACACGGGTGAGATATTCTCTTTTTATGATTAGTCCAAGTTTATTCATATTTTGTAGAGAATTGATTATGAGTAATTTAAGATAAAAGATTGGCACTTATACTACCAACGACTGCCTGTCGCCTGCTGCACTATTAGAATCTTCGACCTGTTTGATAAAAATCTCGTTCAGCGTAGGCAGAATTTCATTAAAAGCGTGGATGTAAATGCCCTTTTGTAGCAAATATTGCAGCAAATCATTAGATTGGCGTTCATCAGGCAATTGCACGGTAATCGAATGATCCCTTTCCGAAACGACGCGCACCCGCTCGCGCACTTCAGGCGGCAAGGCGCCCTCGTAGTCAATTTTGAACAAGTTGTCTTTGAATTGATTTTTGATGGCTTTTACCTCCCCTTCCAGAATGTTGCGTCCTTTGTTGATGAGCACAATTTTCTTGCAGATTTCCTCCACCTGCTCCATGCGGTGCGTGGAGAAGATGATGCTGATGCCATTTTCGTTCAATTCATGGATTTCGTCCTTGATCAGGTTGGTGTTGATGGGATCCAGCCCGGAGAAAGGCTCGTCGAGGATGAGCAACTTGGGGCGATGGATTACTGTAGCAATGAACTGGATTTTCTGTTGCATCCCTTTAGAAAGCTCTTCCACTTTCTTCGACCACCAGTCTTTAATGTCGAATTTTTCAAACCAGTGACCAATTTCCTGACGTGCCTGCTGGCTGCTCAGACCTTTTAACTGTGCCAGATACATTAGGTGATCGCCCACTTTCATTTTCTTGTACAAGCCACGTTCTTCGGGCATGTAGCCGATTTGTTCGGGGTGGCGGTTGTTCAGTTTTTCGCCATCCAGATACACTACCCCTTCGTCAGCTTGGGTAATGGTAGTAATAATACGGATGAGCGAAGTTTTGCCTGCGCCGTTGGGTCCTAGCAAGCCAAAAATGCTGCCCCGGGGCACTTCAAAGCTGACGCGGTCCACTGCAGTATTTTTTTCATACTTCTTTACGACATTATCCAAACGGAGAATACTCATAGGTGTTCAAACATTTTATTAGCACCAATATAACCGTGAAATGTTAAAAAATGTTAGGATTTTCTATGGAAATAGAAAAAAATCCGACCAGCCGTTACGATTTAGTTTCCTTTTTTAAAAAAAGCGCCTGAGAAATAGGCGTTTTTTAAGCAAAATAGCACATGCTAAAACGCCAGCAATCAGCTGGAGCGATACAGAAATTACAACTATTCCGTACCTTACCCGAGAATTTTTGACGCATCATGCAAAACGAAAAATGGTATATCATCGTCAACCCGGCAGCAGGTAATGGCGTAGGCGCAAAACTCTGGCGGCACATTCAGCCCAGGTTGCAACACCAGTTGCCCAACAGCGTTTTTAATTTTTCGGAAAGATCGGGACACGCCATCGAACTGGCGATGGAGGCAATTCGCCGGGGATACCGACATCTTATCGGAGTGGGCGGAGATGGCACCAATAACGAGATAATCAATGGTATCTTGAAGCAGCGTGAGGTGGCGGCTTTCGACATCACCTACGCGCTCCTGCCAGTGGGCACCGGTAACGATTGGGTGCGCACGCACCACATTCCCCGACAGTTGGAGCAATGGCTGGATATGCTCGCTGCGGGCAAAACCATGCTGCACGACGTCGGCTCGGTGCAGTATTTTAATGGCAATCGGCAGCAGCAACGCTACTTCGTGAATGTAGCCGGTATGGCTTACGATGCATTTGTAACAAGTTATGCCGAACGTTACAAAAAGTGGATTACCCACAAAATCCTCTACCTGCTGCTGGTCGTGGCTTGTCTATTCAAGTATCGCTTGCCTAAAGCAAAAATTTTTTTCGATGAACGCAGCGACGAAGATTTTTATTATACAATCAACGTAGGCATTACCCGCTACTCTGGTGGCGGCATGCAACTTGTACCACACGCCGACCCGACAGATGGTTTGCTGGCTTTGACTTTGGCACGGCAGGTCACCAAACTGAGTATATTGTTTAATATCTGGCGTTTTTATAATGGCACTTTGCATCGGCATCCGAAAATAGATATTTTTCAGGCAACAAAAATAAGGGTGGAATCCGATGAACCTATTGGCGTAGAAGCCGATGGAGAGTTACTGGGGGTAACCCCTGTGGAATTTAGTACTCTACCAAAATCGCTCCGTATCGTGGTTCCTTAATTGCTATCGTCATTTTTTCCTCCGAATGTGACTTTCTACTGCTTGCTGCGTCAAAAAAGTGTATTTATTGCAAATCAAATTTGCACCAGTATCAAAATTCAAAAAAACTAAAACCATGAAGAACGTAATTGCTTTGTTAGCATTATTTATGATGTTTATTCAGTTTGCATCGGCTCAATTGACTCCAAAAGGCGGAACGATGGTGATGGAAAGAACAGAATCCATGAGCTTGGGAAGCAACACGGCATTGGTACTGAAATTCAGCGAAGTAGATGATAAGCTCGTTGGTGAAGTTTGGGAAAACTACGTAAAAAATTACTACAATGGCCAAGCCGAGTGGCAACGCAAACAAAAGGAATGGTTTACCGACAATGTGAACATCCCGGCCATCGGCGGCGCTACTCCTGTGGATTTGCATGCACGCACTGAGGGTAAGAGCGATGTCACTTTTATGCTATGGGTCAATATGGGCGCTGATTTCCTGAACTCAGGATCATATCCTGAGCAATACGCCGAAGCAGAAAAAATGCTGGGGCAGTTTGCCGTAGAAGTGCAGAAAGAGAAGACCAGACTGGAACTGGAAGGACAGGAAAAAGAATTGAAGAAGTTGGAAAAAGAACTGGAAAGGCTGGTTGCTGCCAACGAACGTTACCACAAAGAAATTGAAAAGGCAAAAGAAGCGATCCAGAAAGCGGAAGAGAATATTGTACAAAATGACAAAGACCAGGAACTGACACGCCAAAAGATTGAAACTCAAAAACAAGTAGTAGAAAGTGTGAAGGACAAGCTCTCCAAGATCAATTAAATACTTCTTCTACAAAAGGGCTATAGCTTAGAAGACCAAATGCAATGCGGGGTGGTTGAAAACCGGCTCGCATTCTTTTTTTGGGCGGGAAGCACTTAGCTGGGGGTGGTCACAAATCAAAATTTATCCACAAAAATACGTTCACTCAGATTCCATCTTTTAAAATTTTTTGTATAAATTCAGAATTTCGAAACCAGCTAATGACGTATAGAATAAATATGCGATTTATTTTAATGAATAATATCTTCATTTATTTCCGGAAATACTGATTAACATTCACTTAACAAATCCACACCTTATCCACATTTCAGGTGTTTGTTATCCACAAATGTGAATAAATTGGCATTTTTTTTACATTCGTAATTTTCCCAAAGAACACTTAGATTTGTAAAAGAGGTAATTGAATAGAGGTTTTTATACATAAAAAATATGCCCGATCCAAAAAACACACCGAAGTCTGTAGGTAGCCCGTCGCGCCAGTTGGGCAGCCGAAAACGCAGCGAAGATCTGTCAGATTATGTATTCGGCAAGGTTCCGCCGCAGGCACTGCCGCTGGAAGAAGCGGTACTGGGGGCGATTATGCTCGATAAAAATGCTTTTTCTATCGTGCTTGACATCCTGCGCCCGGATAGTTTTTATTCGGAAGCGCATCAGATGATTTATAGAGCCATGCAGCGCCTGTTCGAGCGCTCGCAACCCATTGACATGCTCACGGTGATGGAAGAATTAAAAAAATTGGGAGAACTGGAAGCTACCGGAGGTCCGGCGTATCTGGCGGCATTGACTAATAAAGTGGCTTCGGCAGCAAACATTGAATACCATGCCCGCATTATTTCACAAAAATATATGCAGCGTGAGCTGATTCGGGTTTCTACCATTATGATCCGCGACGCATTTGAAGATACGACCGATGTTTTCGACTTGTTGGATACTGCAGAGCAAGGGCTTTACGGCATTATTCAACAAAATATGAGCCGCAGCTACGAAGCTATTGGCTCACTTGCCAGCAAAGCCTACAAACAACTTCAGGAACTACAAAATAAGGAAGACGGGCTGACCGGCGTACCAACCGGCTTTACTGACCTCGACCGGCTTACTTCGGGGTGGCAGCCTTCCGATCTGATCATCGTTGCCGCAAGACCCGGTATGGGTAAGACCTCTTTTGTGCTTTCCATTGCACGCAATGCAGCGCTGGATTATCAAAAACCTGTGGCGGTCTTCTCTCTGGAAATGTCGAACGTACAGTTGGCGCAGCGTCTCATCTCTATGGAAGCGGAAGTTTCTTCTTCCAAGCTGCGTAATGGAAAACTCGACAATGACGAAATGGCACGCATCGTTCGGGCGATTGATCGGGTGGGCGATGCCCCGATTTACATTGATGATACGCCAGGGATCAATATTTTTGAACTCCGCGCCAAGTGTCGCCGGATGAAAATGCACCACAATATTCAATTGATCATCATTGACTACCTGCAATTGATGAGTGGCGGCGGCGAAAATCAAAGAGGCAATCGCGAGCAGGAAGTGAGCGCCATTTCCCGCGCGCTGAAAGGCTTGGCAAAAGAACTGAACGTGCCGGTCATCGCGCTATCGCAGCTCAGCCGGGCAGTGGAAGTGCGTGGCGGCAGCAAGCGTCCGCAATTGAGTGACCTGAGGGAATCGGGTTCAATTGAGCAAGATGCTGATATTGTATCGTTTATATATCGCCCTGAATATTATGGGATAACCGAAAGCCCGGAAGGGGAATCGCTCAAAGGTATTGCCGAAATTATTGTTGCGAAGCACCGCAACGGCGCACTGGCGGATGTCAAACTGCGCTTTAAAAATGAGCTTGCCCAGTTTGCCGATCTGGATAGCCTCGATTTCTCCAATTTTCCGACGGACACTTTCCAGCCAGACCCGGGCAGCAACTTGATTACCTTCCAATCAAAGATAAATGAGGACGACGACATTCCTTTCTAAATCCATTTGCGGTTTTGCGATGTTTTTAGAATGCTAACGGACTTTTTTGAAAAAGCTGACAATGGAACGAAGAAAGAAAAATCAAGATAAAAAGCGTCTGCCAGGCAAGCCATTTCGCTCTAAAAAAACAGTGGAGCCGCCAACGGATGCAGAAGGAATGAGGCTTAATAAATACATTGCCCACTGCGGCATCTGCTCGCGGCGGCAAGCAGTGGATATTATAAAAAACGGTCAAGTGACAGTCAATGGCGAAGTGGCGAAAGAACCATTTTACCAGGTGAAAAAAAATGACAAAGTACAGTATAAGGGCAAATTGGTGAAGCCGGAAAGCCGGAAAGTTTATATTTTGATGAACAAGCCCAAGGATTTTATCACAACCGTGAGCGACGAAAGAGGTAGAAAAACCGTGATGGATTTGCTCAAAGGAAAAGTACAGGAGCGCGTTTTTCCGGTCGGACGCCTCGACCGGCAGACGACCGGATTACTACTCCTGACGAACGATGGCGACCTCGCCAAAAGGCTTTCGCACCCAAGCTACAAAGTGAAAAAGGTTTATCACGTTGTTTTGAATAAGCCTTTGGCAAAAAACGATCTGGAAAAAATCCAGAAAGGAATTGAGTTGGAAGACGGTATTGCGGAAGTGGATGGCATTGATTATGTAACAGGCGCCCCCAAAACGGAGATCGGTATCGAGATTCACATCGGCAAGAATCGCATTGTGCGCCGCATTTTTGAACACCTCGGCTATGAGGTGGAAAAGCTGGATCGCATGTATTACGCCGGCTTAACCAAAAAAGACCTGCCGCGCGGCTTTTGGCGCTATCTTACTGAACAAGAAGTGATTATGCTAAAGCATTTTACATAACACCCGGAAGAGGGCTACCTCACCAATCCGCCCACCAATCGAATCAGGTCGGTTTCTGTGGTTTTCAGGTTGAAAACAGCATTCAGGCGCGATTGTACCGCACTGATGTAGGATAATTGTACGACCCGATAGTCAAAAATATTGATTAATCCTGCCTCAAAGCGATCACCGGCAATGCTGAGACTTCGCTGCGCATTGGCTACCAGTTGGTTGGTGACCTCCACCAGTTGACGCTGGTTATTGAAAGTCGCAAAAGTATTTTCCAGTTGGTTGTTCAATGTGCGTTTTTGATCTTCGATGTCGAGTTGAGCCGTGATTTCTCCGATTCGGGCGTTTTGAATATTACGTTTGCGCACACCCCAATCAAATACGTTGTACACCAGCGAAATGCCGAGATTGGTATTAAAAGCATTGGTGCGCACGCCGCCGAAATCGCGCTCATCGCCGTTGATGTTGACCTGCTTGGAGATGATGTTATAATTGATGTTATCGGTAATTCCGAGGCGGAGATTCACTTGCGGGCGCTGGGTCGTTTCCTGAAGCCGGGTGCTGATGGCCGCCAGCTCACGTGCTACGAAGAGATTTTGCAACGTGCGGTTATTCGTTAGCATCCGATTTTTTAAATTTTCCAGCGTGTAATCCTGCACTACAAACTGCAATTGGTCGGTCAGTTGGTATTGTTTGCTCAAATCATCAATGCCCATCGCGAGATTAAGATCGCGCAGCGAATTTTCAAACGTGTTTCTCTGGATCAAATAGCTTGTAGAGTCATTCAGATAAGCATCCTGCGATTGTAGAATATCGAAAGAAGCCGCCTGTCCGAATTCCACGCGCACCCTTGCATATTCGAGGCGATCACGGGAAAGTTTGAGCACTTCTTCGCGTACGCGCAGTTGTTCCTGCTGCACGAGTGCCTGGTAATACGACAAAATGATTTGTTGAATCGTATTTTCCACGGCGATTTGCACATTGCCCTGGCTCAGTTGTTGCAATTGCTCCAATTGCCGTTTGGTAAACTGAATGCGGGAGCCGTTGTACAGGGTCCAGGTTACTTCGGCGCCGGGCACGATGCCGGAGCTTAACGAGGTGTTTTCCGGAAAAAAACTCGCCGGATTGTCCGATTTGACAAAATTATTATTCCAGTTGAGCGTCACGTTGATATTTGGATAGCGCCCGGCAATGCTCCAGTCGTTGCTGTTTTGAGCAATTTCTAAATTGCGTTCGGCAATCTGTATCTGATAATTGTTTTTCAAGCCAATTTCAATTGCCTGCTGAAGGCTGAGCATCTCTTGTCCAAAACTGAGGTGGAGAACAAACAACCCCAAAAGGGTAATATAAATCTTACTCATATGCGTTTATGCTGATTTTAATCTGTCGAAAATATCTTCTTCTCGAAAGCAAACCGCTTGGAAAAAAAGTTGTAAAAAAACACCAGTCCCATCGTCACCAGCTTCATAATGTAAGGGTAGGTGGCAAAAAAGGAAATTTTTACAAACAGGTACGTCAGCCCTGCGCTCAGCGCCATACCACCCAAAGAGACCAGCAGGTAAAGCCCGAAAGTAGTGCTTGCCGACCGCCGCATTTGAAAAATAAAGCGCTTATGCAGCGTAAAATTGAATAATATACCACTGGCGTAGGCAATCATATCGGATATGACTGGTGGCAGGATGCGGAAATACACCAAGAGGTTGAAAATCGCATAGTTCACCAGCGATGCCAGTGCGCCCGTCACCGCGAATTTTGCCAGTAAGGTCCCGATTTTTTTGATGCGGTCGTGGTGATTACTCATGTTATGGTCAAAATATTCTGCAAGCAACACGGTGTTTAGACAATCATTCGAGCTGCTATTTTCCCTGCACTTGTTCTTGTTGGAAAAAAGCACGGATTTCTTCCCAGTTATTGACACGGATGAAATCGGTTTCCATGATATTGTGCGAAGCAGTATAGAGTAACCCCGTTCCCCGGAAAGTACGGAGATTAAAAACATGATCATCAATCATATAGTTGGCATTGATAATGCTTTTATCGCCACAAAAAACGAAGTTTTTCCAGTGAATAAAAGGGAAGTGGCTTTGCAGCCAGTCGTATTTATCTTCCAGCGAAGCACGGAACTCCATAGCCGCCGTTGTGATAAAAATATCGTAGTGTTCCATCAGTTCACGTACCACCTCCTGGCTGCCCGGCATCACCGGCAAATCGGCGAAGAAGCCTTTATCAAAAAGAAATTCGCGGATGCGGTCGGCGCCGTTAATCTGGTAAATTTTTTTGCCCCAATAATCTTCTTTGGCGAGGCGCACGCCCATTTCCTGCTCGTACAAATCCAGAAATTTGGGGCTTACATCGGCGATGACTTCGTCCATATCAATGGCGATTCGCTTTTTCATAAATGCTGTTAGTTTGCATCTAAAAACGCCGCGAAATTAGGCTTTTCGTATTAATTGGAAAATTGCGGGTTGTTAATTTTAGATTATTAGTTGCTCTTTTGCACAAAAAACTGTTGCCCAGGAAGTAATTAATAATTCCTAATTCAACGAAAATGATACCATAGTTTCGTAAGAATTATGGAACATTAGCTCGGAGACCGTTGGCGTCATGTATGGGCTGAGCGGCATATCGCTGATTATCTCCATCAGCTCAAATTCCGATTCCGCTTCGGCGACCACCCACAGGCGCGAGCGGTCAATCGCCAGGGAGTATGACTTGATTTTGCCATCAGCCATCAGATTGTTGATCACATAACGCTGGCGGGGAATCAATGAAAAGAATTCTTCATTCGGCTCTTCAGGAAGATCAAATTCTATCATGAATGCTTTCATCATATTGTCTTTGATTTGGACATATAAAATAATGCTAAAATCACCTGAATTGTTGTACCATTAAGAAATGTTTAAAAATTTTACCGACCGCATTAATCCACATAAAATCCCATTTTGCCCATCTGATAATCACGCATGGCTTCCATGATCTCGGTTTGGGTATTCATCACATACGGTCCCCATTGTGCGACCGGCTCGTCAATCGGTTCTCCGGCAAGAATAAGCACCCGGCTTTCGGAATTCGCCTGTAGTTGGAAACCTTCGCCATCGTTTTTGAAATGCAAAAGCGTTTCACTCTGATAATCAAAGCCGCTACTCAGACGGATGTCGCCGCTGAGGATGTACGCTATTGCGTTATAATGCTCAGGTATTGGAACAAAAGTTTTGCCGCCGGCTTTGAACTCGGCTTTCACTGCGAGGACTGGAGAATAAGTTTGGGCGGGGCCAGTTTTGCCGTGCAGTGTTCCGGCTACAACGATCAGTTTTACTTTTCCGTCCTCTTCAGTAATGACGGGCATTTCACCAGCCTTGATGTCCTGATAGCGAGGCTGTACCATTTTGAATTTCTTTGGCAAATTGACCCAAAGCTGGATGCCTTCCATTACGCCGCCGTTTTCGCGAAAGGTCGTGGAAGCTCTTTCGCTGTGAATAATGCCCATCCCTGCGGTCATCCATTGCACATCGCCATCCGAGAGTACCCCTTCGTTGCCACGGCTATCCTTGTGCCGGATACCGCCGCTGTACAAAAACGTGACCGGTTCGAAGCCCCGGTGCGGATGCGGATCTACGCCCAGTGGGTCTTCGCCGGGTTCTGCCTTCGTGGGACCAAAGTGGTGCAACAGCAAAAACGGGCTGATCTGATCAATCCGGGTTGTTGGCAAGGGTTGCTTGACTTCGGTGTTACCCACATTCAGCTTTTTGCCTTTGAGTATATGCAGAATGCTTCTGGAATTCATTTAAAATTACGTTTAGAGTTTAAACACCGAGCAAGATGAAAAAGATAAACCGTTTTTATTAAAATGTCAATTTGGCAGGAAGTGCTCAATAGCTAATGATGTTCAGCTTGGCGATCATTTCGGGGGAAAGTGAATCGGCATAAGCGCCATAGGCATCCACGAGGGTGCCCCGCAATCCATCTTCGGTTTCGATGGCATACAACACTGCATTATCATCAGGATTGGTCATCCCTTCAAAGCGATACACTTCTACTACATCGAAGCGCTCCGGCCCGAATAAGGCATTATTTGATTTGCATTCCACACAATGCTCCAGCAAATTAAAATCTTGGGTATAGCCGCGTTTTTGCAAATCCGCCAGCGCTTGTGACAAAGTCTCGTAGGTGTACATGATTTTATTTGTTTTTGAACTGTTTAATAATATTCAACCAAACTCCGATTCCCTATATCAACCTTTTGCTCAGCCTTTAAATCCAATTTTACGGTGGGTACCGTCGCAGTAGGGCTTGTTTTGGGAATTTCCACAACGGCAGAATGCCGTGACCCGATGTTCACGTTGCTCCTTGTTGCCATCCGGATGCCTGACCGTAATGTTGCCGTACACCATCAAGGGGCCATTGGGCGTCACTTCTACGATGCGCTCCGTTTCCACCTGCACCTGCCCGCCCTCGGCTTTTTGATTATTCATGTAATAAGATAATGCACCAGATGGGCACTTTTTTACCTGCTCGATAATATGCTCAGTATCTGCGCCTTCCATATTGATCCAGGGGCGCGCCTGCGGGTCGAATACACCAGGTAATCCATTGAAACAGACCGTACTATGCATACATATACTGGGTTTCCATACCACAGTCACTTCACCGTTGGTGTATTCTTTAACGACTTCTTTTTTATTCATCGGATGTTATTTTTGAGTTAAACAGCTGTGACTACAACAGGTTTAATGCGTTTCTATTATCGTGTCCAGGTGCACCTTTTCATCAAAAAAGTGAAACCGGCACATCAAATTTGATTATATTTACGTTCTACGAAAAACTCAGAACAAATGAAAAAACAGCCCCTTTTGTTGTTGTTCACGCTATTGTCAGCGTGTTTGGCAATGTCGCAAAATTATTACACGTTGCAGGTGGGCACTTTTCTCGAAGCCAAAAGAAGCGATTTTGAAGCCATCCAATCGATTGGACTAGTACACGCCATTCCGACGCAAGGCAATCTGTACCTGGTTTTTGTAGGTGGTTATGATAGCCGCGATGCTGCCGAAAAAGCGCTTGGGCAAGTAAAAGCCAAGGGCTATGCCAATGCATTTATCCAGGAGCGCGTACCCGCAGAAGGGCAGGAAGTAGCGGTGATTCAATTGGCAACCAAGAGCGCCGTGCAGCCAATTGACTGGGGAAATTATGCTAAAGCAGGAGAATTATATGCAATTTTAAGTGGTTCGTCGTTGAAAATTGTGACAGGCATTTATCAAAACGCAGAAGTAGCAAAGCCATATCTAAACGCCATTCGCCAATTGGGTTTCAGCGATGCTTTCATAAAAACCGTCAATACGATTTTTCTGACCAAAATTACGGAATTTGAAACTGGAATCAAAAAACCGCTTATTCCGCTGGAATTGAGCCAACAACGAACCGTTGGCGTTCCAGGTTCCTACGATCAGGTGTCGCCGCCGCCCGATTTGTCAGTGCGCGACCCCAGTGCTGGAGCGCCTTTAATTGCAGTAGCTCCACCGTCGCTGCCCCAGATTCGTCCGGATGTGAAGCGCCGCTCTGCTCTGGAGCTACAAAAAGTGTTAAAAGCCGAGGGTTATTACAAAAGCAGTCTGGATGGCTATTACGGCGATGGCACCGCCAGCGCCTATCGCTCCATGCGTGACAACAACCGGGAATTGCAAAAATACATCGTTCTGGCAGAGCACATGAGTCTTTTGGGTACCACGTCAACGGGCAACCGCCTACAGGACGCTATTAATAACCTTCCGAGTGATCCGAATGCCGTGGCGCTGATCGAAAGTTCCAAAGTGCCCATTGCCAGAGCCTATCAGGCGTATCTTTTGTACAATAGATTAGGCAGAAGTAGCGATGTGAATATGCTGATGAATGCTGCGATTCGAGATGCTTTTGCCAACAAGAAATTTACTACGCCGCCGCCCTTTGATTATCAGGCGACTTATGCTTATGACAATTTGGAGCAGTTGCTCCTGCATTTGCAATACATCCATAGCGCACCGGGCAATGACATTGCTGCACCGTGCTGGCTGTTTCAGCGGCACCCAAAGGAAATGCAGCGCGTTTTCGAACGCTATGCAAGCGTTGCTACTCCTAATTTTCTGATGCAGGCATGCGACCAGTTTTTGAACTGGGAAGAATTGAGGATCGTTCATGTGATTGCTGCGGATTTGAACGCAGATAAAAAACTTGATGATAAGCAAATAGCGCAGGGGGCATCCCTTCGTGCGATGCTGTACCTCGCTCCGGAAGCTTTAGATGCCGATGTTGCCCAGGAACTTCAAAGCTGGAACGATAAGCTGCTCACCGGGCTGAACGGTTGGGCTACCCGCGATCTGGTGAACCAGCGCACCGTCACGGCATTCAAAGCGGTTTATTTTCAGTCGCAGGTGCGTCTCGAAGATTTTTTTATGGATAAGGGCTTCAAGGAAAATGAAGCGAAAACCCTGTCATTGGCAACGCTACGCACCATTGTAGGGTATCATCTCGAAAGATTTGCAGGGTAAAAGCATCGCGCTGCTACTTCACGGCTTCAAATGTCATATCGAGGCGGCTACTCACGGAATAAGGCGTGGAATATCGGAAAAAGAATACCACATCGAGCCGAAAGCGCCCTTTAGTAAGGTGGCGTTTGGCATTGCGCAGAGAGGGCAAAAGATTGATCGTCTGTCCGGCGCGCCCGCGCAGATCATCTATGTAAAACACCTCATCCGCCGGGGTGCAGATTTTTCTTCCTTCATCGCAAATGCGAATGGACACTTCTTCTACAAAATCATAATCAAAACCGCTATCCAGCGAGGTAATGCGCGCCGACACAGCATTGATGCCGGCAATAATGGCAGTATCGGCATTGTTTTCTCTCAAATAGGCAGCAATATTACTGGATATGCTCTCCTGCTCGAAAGCCCACGGCACCGCAGCATTCAAGCCGGCGGGCAATTCAAACGTGATATTCGGATAAAACATCTCGAAAATACGCTCCCGATTGTCCTTTTGACAACTGATTAATAACATTATTGCAGCAAAAAAAGTCAGTATTTTTCTCATACGCAAAAAAGTTTGAAAGGCTGAAAACGCTGCCAAAGTTGAATTGCCACTTCATTTCAACCTACGAAAGGCTCCCGATCTCATCTGTTTTTTAAATCAAAAGATTTATTGCAAAATATGTATTGGGTTCAAATTTCTGTTTAACTTTAGGTACCTTCTGCTTGGTGTTTTGGTTGTTTTTGTCCGGTTTTCCGAATTTTTTCACTGTTTAATCAACGCGTTATAACTATCATGGGAGAACAGAAAGTCACACTTGCCGCGAATGATGAATCTGTTATGCAACGCTTCGTGCGCAATTTGCTCAGAGACGTGCAGGCATTTGAATACATGCTGGAAAACGACTGGTTTGAAAGCGATATTGTGCGGATCGGCGCCGAACAGGAGATGTGTCTGGTAGATGCCAAGACCTTTAAACCGGCAACGATCAATATGGAGATACTAGAATCAATGTCGGAATATGGCTGGCTGACCAGCGAGTTGGCAAAATTCAATCTGGAAACCAATCTCACCCCTCGCGAATTTACCGGGGATTGCCTCAGCCAGATGGAAAAAGAAAATCGGGAATACCTGAATACTATTCGCAAAGTGCTCAAAAAAAAGAAAGCCGATCTGATTCTAACTGGCATCCTGCCAACGCTGCGCAAAATTGATCTTGAATTGCACAACCTGACTCCCAAGCCGCGTTACTACGCACTGATGGAAGCCATTAACAGCCAACTCATCGGCTCTGCGTATGAGCTTCGGCTGATGGGTATTGACGAGCTGCTTGTGAAGCACGATTCGCCATTGCTGGAGGCTTGCAATACCAGCTTTCAGGTGCACCTGCAAGTATCGCCGGCTAATTTCGTCTGTATGTACAACATTGCCCAGGCGCTCGCTGCTCCGGTGATGGCAATTGGCGCTAATTCTCCCATCGTATTTGGCAAACGGCTCTGGCACGAAAGTCGCATCGCATTATTCCAGCAGGCGCTCGACATACGCACCACGCATGACCACATGCGGGAACGCAGCCCCCGCGTAAGTTTTGGCACGGGCTGGCTCGAAGAATCCATTCTGGAAATTTACAAAGAAGATATTGCCCGTTTCCGGGTGCTGCTCAGCGCAGACGTGGAAGAAGATTCTCTAAAATTGATTGAAAAAGACAAAACGCCGCGCCTACGCGCTTTGCAGGTGCACAACTCCACCGTGTATCGCTGGAATCGCCCCTGCTACGGCATCAGCCCCAACGGCAAGCCGCATCTGCGCATTGAAAATCGGGTTTTGCCCGCCGGTCCTACTTCTGTGGACGAGGTTGCCAATGCTGCTTTCTGGCTGGGCGCGATGATCGGATTGTACGACCATTGCCGCGATATCCGGAAAAACATTTCCTGGGAAGATGTGCGCGACAATTTTGCGAAAGCCGCCCGCTATGGTATTGATGCTACATTTACCTGGTTTAAAGATAAAAAAATCACCGTTGCCGACCTGGTGCGCCACGAATTGTTGCCCATTGCCCGCAAGGGGCTGGAAATGAAAAAAGTAGATGCCGCCGACATTGATAAATATCTCGGCATCATTGAGGCGCGTGCCAAAAATCATGTCACCGGCGCTCGCTGGCAATTGCGCGCTTACACCAAGCTGCTGAAAGAATGTGGACGAGACGAAGCGCTGACCGTGATGACCCATAGCATTATTAAAAACCAAACCAAAGAAATGCCTGTGCACACTTGGGAAATGCCCGAACTGGGCGATCTGGACGACTACCGCCCCGGCAAGCTCCGCGTGGAGGAATTTATGGAAACCGACCTTTTCACGGTGCAAAAAGACGACCTCATCGAGTTGGTTGCTGAAATGATGGATTGGCGGCGCATTCGCTATACACCGGTGGAGGATTCCAAAGGGCGCCTGAGCGGATTGATTACCTCGCGGCTGTTGTTGCGCCATTTTGCCCGCCAAAGTCGCATGAATGGTCAAAGCGGCGTCTCTATGGTCAAGGATATTATGATCAAAGACCCGATTACCATTAATCCGAAGGCAACCATTGTGGAAGCGTTGCGCACCATGCGGGAGAAAAAAATCGGCTGCCTGCCGGTGGTACAAAATGATGAACTGGTGGGCATTATTACCGAAATGGATTTTCTACGCATTTCATCCAGGCTGATCGAGCGGCTGGAGAAACTCGACTGAAGAGCAGGCTTGGCTTTTACAAATGATTTTTTTTCTTTAGCCGTTAAGAGACAGAAACCTGTTATTTTGCACAACGACTTCATAATCGCAAATTGCTTTCCGCTATGAATAAAGGTGAGATTTCCGGGGCGCTTCGGCGACTTGGGCTGCTTTATCCACTCGATTTTATGCGTTTTTTTCTACAAAAGGCAACGCTCTCCACTAAAAACCGTGCTTTTCGGCAAAATTACCCAAATGTAGCACTTCCGCCCGATTATCTGATGTACGAATCTTTTAATCTGGATTATCAAAAATACTACGAAGACGGACTGGATACGGCGCGATGGCTTGCCGGTCATTTTTCCAGGTATAAAACGCTGGAAAACTTGAATATACTCGACTGGGGCTGTGGTCCGGGGCGGATCATCCGGCATTTGCCGGAAGTGATAGGGCGAGATTGCTCTTTTTATGGCACCGATTATAACCCAAAGTCAATCGCCTGGTGCAGAGATAATATTGTTAACGCCCGCTTTGAAATTAATGCAATAGAACCACCATCTGTATTCACCTCCAATTTTTTTGATATCATATATGGCATATCCATTTTGACGCATCTTTCGGAGCCTACTCACCATGCCTGGCTGGGCGAATTGCGACGCATCCTCAAGCCGGGTGGTCTGATGCTGCTTACCACACATGGTGATGCCTTTAAACACAAGCTCTCCCGCCAGGAACTGCGCGCCTATGAGCAGAATCAATTGATTGTTCGCGGCAGCGCCAAGGAAGGGCATCGGGTATTCACGGCTTTCCACCCGCCTGCGTTTATGCGAGATTTTTTTGCTAAATACATTGATATTCAAGAATATATCGCTGGCGGACCTCCTCTTGCCGGAAAATACCCGGAACAGGATGTGTGGATATTGCAGAAAGTGTAAATAAAAAACTTTTCCCGACGTTCTTTTCTATAAAAAAAGAAAAATAATTTTACAGGGAAATCAAAAAATATGATGCCATTTTAATTGATGTATTAAGATTGTTTTATTTCCACATTTTCCTGTTGTGTGTTGTGGGGAAGTGCCAGATCGAGAATCATAATTTTTTGCCAAACTTTGCCGGCTAAGCCATGGGCTAACTGTTCTACATCGTTGACCGCTGCCAGCACAATGGAATCGCTCAAATACTGGGCGTGAAGCGCCGCCAGTTTGCTGGTGATCGAGAGTAATTCGGAGCAATAATCAAGATAGCGCGCCAGTTCAAACGCGGTCATCGTTCGTTTGGGAGAAGAAGCAGTCGTGCTCGTATCTGCCAGCAGATAAGCGGGATCTTTGGTGAGTTGGTGCATATCCACCACGTGCGCGATACTGCGCAAGCGATGCAGCGCGCGCAGCGTGGCAAATCGTTTGATTCGGCCCTCCAGCGTACCGAGAAAATACAGCGCAACCGCCAAAAAAATCAACTCATTGATGGCGGACTCAACCCCCTGAAGAAAATCGGAAATACCATCTACCTGGGCGGGAATTTGTTGCATCGTAGCCCTGAATGTCGCAATTGCCAGGATAATCAAAAGAATAATGATCAGCATGGTGCCGATTCGGACAACCCAGATGGGGCGTTGCAGGCGATTCAGTAATTGAGCGATGCCTTCGCCGACTTGTCGCAATTCCATACAAACCTGGCTCAGCCCAGAGCCTGGAAAACGTTCGCCAATACGCTGCTGCAGCTGTTCCAGCGTTTTCAGGATCAGTTCGCATTTCAGTTCGCTGTATCGCGCCGGAGTGGGTTGCTTTTTGATAAACAAAGAAAACCATTCTTCAGCAAACATTGGGGTACGACCAAGCATGTTTCTGGCTTTTTTACCAAAGATATAAAATTACTTGAATGGAATCCTACAATATATAATATGATGAAACGCTCCGATTAATATAACCTTTGCCAGTCATTAAAAAAATAAGTTGTTCTACCGGCGATTTTAGCGCTTTGTATCGGAGCACCATTAGGGGCGGTTGCGCCGTCTTTGCGCCATTTCCAGAGCCAGTCGTCGGGGTAATTTTTGTAATACGCTTCTTTTTCGATGGCAAAGGTGAGCACTTCCTGCATTTTCCTGAAAATTTCCCGACGCAGAGCTTCAGGAATTTTGCCAACGGCTGAGGCAGGATGCACGCGCGTCTGGAAGCAGATTTCATCCGCGTAGAGATTGCCGATGCCGGCGAGGTTGCTTTGGTTCAAAAGAAAACTTTTCAAATTGCCTTTTTTGCCCTCGGTAAGATTTAAAAAATCGTGCTCAGAAAGGCGTAATGCATCTGTACCTAATCGAATTTCAGCAATATACATATTTCGGTTTTCGAGATACCGAATCTTGGCAAATTTGCGTGGATCATCAAAACCCAGTCGGAAGCCATTGTCAAAACGGAAGGCAAATCGCTCGTGTTTCGGGCGGTCGGTATCATCGCTGTAATAGCGGAGATCGCCAGTCATGCCAAAATGCAGCAGCACCGAGTGCCCATTGTCCAGATCGCCAAATAGGTATTTGCCCTGTCGGTAGGAGCCGATGAAGGTACGCCCGGCAAGTTTCTCGGCGAAGGTGGCTCCACTCATATTGCGAATGATTTTTTCGTCGTGCACTTCCACCTGCGCAATGCGTTGCCGCAGGCTGGTCTGATCAAAATAACGCTGAAAAGTATTGACTTCTGGCAGCTCCGGCATAGTCGTTTTTTTACCATTAACAGTTGATCGCTCAGGTTGTTGAAAATGCCGCCGCACGGCTGTTGGGAGACGGGGAATTCTGAGGTCGAAGCCATCGGAAAAGACAGGAAAGAGCCGTTTTATCTCAAGATTCACCAAAAAAGCAGAAATCACACCCGATGCTTCCGACTCCCGCCCAAAATCGCTATTATTGCCGATCGAAAACTACACCAACCAACTTCTGTCATGAATCTGGAAACCCTGTTCGCAGATATCAAATCGCTTGCCCAATCCTTTACCTGGAGCCACTGGGCAGCTATTGGAGCCGCTTTGTTTCTGCTCTTTTTATTGCCGGTCATTGGCGCCAGCCGCCGCAAAAAGCGCCGCCGGAAAGTAGCGCCCCAATTGGCGCTGGAAGCTTTTCAGATTTCTCCTCTGGGCAGAGACGCTTTTCTGAAATTCAAAAACAACGGTGAAGTCGCCACTATTTCCGCTATCGCCGTGCGTGGACGCAACGACCTCGTTTTTAAAAACGCCTTTGCGGGTCATACCATTGAAAAAGGTAAAACTTATAGCATCCTGATGGAAACAGTCACCCAGGATAAAATCACCCATAACTTCAGTATGGAATTGACCTTTTTCGATCAGCACCGCAACGTTTATCGCCAGATATTTGACCTCAGCAATCTTACCACTCGCCCGCCCAAGCTTATGCAAACCGGAAGGTAGGAACTGCCAAAACCAGTTCTGTTTCTTTACACCTGAACTATTTTCTACTTTTCTGGTTACAGTGATGATTTGTATTAAATGATGTAAACAATGCCCGAAAATAATACGGTTGCCCTGGATTCGGTTTACCAGTTCACGGTTAATGATCTTTACGGTAAGCCGGTAGAATTATCGCAATACGAAGGAAAGGTACTACTGATTGTGAACATTGCTTCCCACTGCGGCTTGACTCCTCAGTTGGAAAAACTGGAAAAGTTGTATCAGGAATTCCGCCAGGAAGGCTTCGAAGTTCTGGCATTCCCGTCCAATGATTTTGCTCGCCAAGAGCCGCTCAACGGTAAGGAAATCGAGTATTTCTGTATTGACAATTACGGCACCTCTTTTCCGATTTTTGAGAAAACGCATGTGAAAGGCGATCGGGCGAGTGATTTGTTCAGGTTTCTCGCCAACCGCAAAGCGAATGGCAGGATCAGCATAGCGCCTGTTTGGAATTTTCACAAATACCTAATAAATCGGGAGGGTAAAGTAGTTAATCACTTTTATAGTTTTGTCAGTCCTGTTTCTTTCAGGGTGAAGCGTGCCATTCGCACATGGCTAACAACTTAGTTTTTTTAAAGATCAACTTATCTGTCACGATGTTTGTTGTTTAAACTTGTATTTTTGCGCCACTGAAAGCACAAAAACACCGGACAGTGTAAGCTTCTGTCGGCTCCTGATGTGGACGAGCCGGCGCATCAAAATACGTATTTAAATGAAAGTAGATATTCTGGCAATAGGGGTACATCCCGACGATGTTGAATTGAGTTGTAGTGGCACCTTGCTCCGCCACTTGAAAGCAGGTAAAACGGTTGGTTTGCTCGATCTCACGCGCGGTGAGCTGGGTACGCGCGGCACAGCTGAAATTCGCGACCGGGAAGCTGCAGAAGCCGCCCGCCTCATGAATGCTGCTTTCCGCAAAAACCTGAATATGGCAGATGGTTTTTTTGAATATAATCATGAAAATATCATAAAAATCATCCAGATCATTCGCTGGTGCCAGCCGGATATCGTTCTTGCCAACGCGCTGAGCGATCGCCATCCCGATCATGGCAAAGCTGCCAGACTCGCTGCCGATGCATGTTTTTACGCTGGATTAATAAAAATTCCGACTTATGATGATGATGGTAATTTACAGGATCGCTGGCGCCCGAAAGCCATTTATCATTATATCCAGGATTATAATCTGACGCCGGATTTTGTAGTGGACATTTCATCGTTCATGGAGCGGAAAATCGAGTTGGTAAAAGTATTTCGCTCGCAGTTTGGTCTGCCCGACGCAGAAGAATTCAAGAACGAACTCAGCACGCCGATCTCCGGCAAAGATTTTATTGATTTTCTGTATGCCAAAGCGCGTAGCTACGGTCGTATCGCCGGTTTTGAATTTGCTGAAGGTTTCAATGCTGCGCGTACACCGGGCGTCAAGGATTTGTTTGATTTGAATTGAATCTTCTGCATTTGCGACAAATAATAACCGGACAGAACAAAGTAATCATAGGTAAAGAAAACATTAATCCTCCGATAACGCCCGCTGCCATAGCATACCAAAATACATCATGGTTTCCGATGACCAAAAATAGAAACAAGCCAAGCACGGTTGAAACAACGGTCAGCAGGATCGGGATGATTCTACTGTTGTAAGCCTTTACATATAATGAAATCTCTGATAAGCGCCGACGAATGACCACCATCCTGGCATTGCTCCCGGTATTGTTTTCGTCGGGGTTGGGTGCGGAACTTCAGCGCCCGCTGGCATTTGCCGTAATCGGAGGATTATTTATGAGCACTATCGCGAGTTTATACTTTGTGCCGGCGCCCGTTGACGATGCTTCCTCACTCATTACTTGTTTTTTAACACTTTTAAAACAGCATCAAAATCAAAATTCCTTTATTTTTATCTTTATAAAAAAGACGACCATGCAAAAAGCAGTGCAAACTTACTCGCTGGTATTAGCCTCTTTTCTGACGGTTATTTTCTTTGCGTCTTATTATTCAGAAACGCAACCGGAACAGCAGAAAACCGCGATAAATGCTGCTTCCAAAAACCTGCCTCAGATCATTCGTCCGGTCAATCTCGACCGACCTTTTGATTTTGCCGGCGAACCCTTGCCGATGGGCAATTTCGATGTGCGCGAACGCCTGGATCGAGAACTGCTCATCAATACTTATTTGCACGCAACAACGCTTTTGCATATCAAAAACACATACAAATATTTTCCAGTGATTGAAAAAATTCTGGCGGCCAATAATATGCCAGATGATTTTAAATACCTGGCTGTTGCCGAAAGCAGCCTGCGCAATGCAGTATCTTCTGCGGGCGCCAAAGGCATCTGGCAGTTTGTGCAAAATACCGGCGAATACTATGGGCTGGAAATCAATGACGAAGTGGACGAGCGTTACCACATCGAGAAAGCGACCGAAGCGGCTTGTAAATATTTAAAAGATTATCAAAAACAATTCGGAAACTGGACTTTGTCGGCAGCGGCTTACAACATGGGAGGCCCGCGCCTGAAGCGCGAAATGGAAACGCAACGCGCCAACAACTATTATGATCTGAACCTAAATGACGAAACTTCGCGCTACGTCTTCCGTCTGGTTGCTATCAAGGAAATTCTGAAGAATCCAGACGCTTTTGGTTTTTACTTGAACGACGAAGATGGCTACCCGCCGATGTCTGATTATAAAATTGCGGAAGTGAACGGACCCATTGCCAGTTTGGGCGACTTTGCCATGGAACATGGCACGACTTACCGCATGCTGAAGGTCTATAACCCCTGGCTGATTTCATCCCGGCTGACCAACAGAGCCCATAAAACGTATCAGATCAAAATACCGAAATAGCAGTTTCAGAGAAGACCCAGCATTTTTTTGATTTTTGCCATATTGTC
>CAZQTF010000023.1:0-26004 GCA_964596135.1 uncultured Saprospiraceae bacterium
AAACTGATTCTCACTCTTTTATTCCTGTAACTGAAATTTAAACATACTCTAAGCACCCGGCATACGGCGACGGGGTGATCATCCGGCTGCACAAAGCCGCCTACGAGGTGTGTTTTATGCTGTACGGCATCAAACAGGTAGGAAAAGACTACGACAAATGGGACGTCATCGAAGCAATCCCAGTGGAAGAAGAGGTCACTTTCAATGAAGCTGAAAAATCACTGATTAAGATTTTGCGCCACTTTTCCGACATTTCGGAAGAAGTACCGCTGGGAGACCGCTGGGTGGGCGGAACCATGATTCTGAAGCCATCCGACGACAATTTGAAAGAAAAAGAGATCCCAATTGAAACTTTTTTTCATAAAATCGTAATGGTACGTGACAGGCTTCGGGTAATGGAACAACGCATTAATAGCAGCGACAATTTAACCGATGAGGATAAAATCAATCTGCAGCAATATTTGACGCGGATTTACGGAAGTTTGACAACATTTAATGTTTTGTTTAAGTATAAAGAACATAATTTTGTAGGAGAGAAGGGTGGTTGACATAACCTTCACTGAATAATCTAAAGTATTGCTCGGGCTGTTTTAAAAAGTGAGAATTAGTAAGCTATGCAAAATAGAATTTTAAGCATCCTGGTGGTAACAACGATCGCTATTGTTTCCGGTTGTTTTGTGGCAGAAAATCCATATACAGGTTTGGCGCCCGGCTATTGGCGGGCAATTCTAACGCTGGATCCCCTTGCGGCAAGCGCCACAAAAGGGGTTGTAACCACCGATGAGGAAATGCCCAACCGGGTTGACCAGATCGTCGAAGGTGAATTACCTTTTAATTTTGAAGTAAAATATACTGACGAAACTAAATTTTACATCGAAATCATTAATGGCAAAGAGCGTATCCGGGTAGATGACATTGCGATTGGTTTCGATAAACGCATCGCCAAAGATACAATATTCATCAATTTTCCAGTTTTTGATTCCTACATTCGCGGTATTTTTTACGAAAACATTATAGAAGGTGAATGGGTTGTAAATAACCGGGGCGAAGATTATCGCATTCCCCTAGTAGCGCGACAAGGATTGGCGCATCGTTTTACCAAAATGAAAGAACCCCCTGCAGCCGACGTAACCGGGCGCTGGGAGGTCACCTTCGAGCCCGGGCAAGGCGAAACCGAGCCATTCAAAGGGATCGGCGAATTTGTACAAGAAGGCAATACCCTTAGAGGCACTTTTCTGACCGAAACCGGCGACCACCGCTTTCTCGATGGAACAGTACAGGGCGACAAACTCTACCTTTCGGCATTTGACGGGTCTCATGCTTACTTGTTTGAAGCCAAAATTCAGGCAGACGGAACATTATTTGGCACCTGGTATTCCGGTAAACACTACAAAACCACCTGGACGGCGCGTCGCAACTCAGAATTTAAACTCACCGCCCCGCACCAACTAACCTTTCTCAAGGAAGGTTATGACACATTTACTTTTGCTTTCGAAAATCCTGAAGGAAAAATGGTTTCACTCGACGACCCACAATATCGGGGCAAAGTAAAAATCGTGCAGATCATGGGTACCTGGTGCCCCAATTGCCGCGATGAAACCGAATTTTTACTGAATTACCTCCAAAAAAATCCATCTGATCAATTAGCAATCGTTGCACTGGCTTTTGAGCGACACCGCGACAAAGAACGCGCCATGGCAGCCATTCGCCGGTACAAGGAATTTTTCGGAATGGATTATGAAATCCTCCTGGCGGGAACGTCCGACAAAGAAGAAGCAAGCCGGGTTTTACCCATGCTGAACCGCGTGATTTCGTTTCCAACCATGATTATTCTTGATAAGCGAAATAATGTTCGGCAAATTCATACCGGTTTTTTCGGACCAGCAACCAGCGAATACGAAACTTTTCGGCGTAATTTCCAAAGTTTTATACAGGAATTGCTGACAGAAGAAATGTAATTACTTAATTTTGAAGATTTAATAAATGTTTGTTTGTGATTTTTTAGTCCATTGGTCAGAATCGGCGACTTAATCAAGTAAAAACAACCAACTGATAACCAATAATGCCCGATTCCAAAAAACAAAATTCGTAAAACGACACATGAAGAATATAGCCTTAGCGTACTGCATTGACAATATCAGAATTGCCGAAGAAATCGAACGACAGTTGAGCCGCGCCTCCTATTCGTTTGAACATTTCTATTGCAAACGCACCACCAGCGAAGAATCTCTAAGCACTCAACTGCGCGCCAAACGCGGTCCTGTGCTATTACTCATCAGCGACAACTTCCTGAAGTCTGCCCAGTGTATGAGCGGCGGGCTAAAGCTACTGCAGGAACGCGGATCCGATATGCTTCCGGTCATCGTGGATGGTCAAACCAAAGACGACAAGACCGGCAATCCCATCAGCGTGCCAACGCAGTTCGACCGGGTCAGCGATATCATCAAATATATCAATTACTGGCAGGATCAATACTTGGATTTGCGCAAGCAAAAACGCCAACTGCAAGACGAACTGGATGAAGAAAAATTCAACCAGCACTTGCGTGTCATGCGCGATATTTCCGGTGAAATCGGCGAATTTCTACGCACGCTGCGCAATATGGATTTCGCAATGTTTAATGATTTCTCCGCCAACGCTTACGAACGTTTCTTCCGCTTTACCAACGACGATGCAGGCTGGCGCGCTTTCCGCGAATTGCAACCACTCATGCCACCAACGAGCCTCCTCTTTGAAATGCCGAAGCCATCCGAAGCGCCAGCGCCGGATACCCTTACTCCCCCAACCGAAACGCCAGTGAATATCGCTGATATTCCGGGCATGGATTTGTTGGAAAAAAAACAACAGGAAGACATAGCGCAGCCAGAACCGGCAATGGAAACAGGTGGTTTTGAATTTGAAGCCGACATGGAAGAAAAGCTCTCCTCAACAGCAGCCGCAGGCGCAGAGGAAAAAGCTGAAGAGCCGGAGGCAGGACAGGTGGACGAAGCCCAGATTCAAAGCTGGATCGAGACAGCCAAAGACGCAGCTGCCGCCGGCAATGTACAGGAGGCGCTCCAGTCATTGGCGGACTATATCTCGCTTCATCCCGGCAATTTTGATTTGCATTATGCATATGCCGTTTTACTGGCACAATACACCGATAATTTTGTTGAAAGTGTCAATCAACTGGATGCCGCCCTGGAAATCGAGCCGGAAAACGAGGACGCCCTTCTGCTGATGGGGCAACTGGCAGAACTGAAACAGGACTTCCTGCTGGCAAAAAATTCCTACGAAAAATTGATTGATATTAATGACGAGAATGCCACTGCGCTTTACCGCTTGGGAATGGTTATCTCGGCGCAGTTTCCCAACCAGACGGAAGAAGGCGCCAAATATTTCAAAAAAGCGGCAAAATATGATGAAAACAATATAGATGCCTTGTATCGGTACGCGAACTTGCTGGCGGAGCAGTTGAACAAGCCCAAAAAAGCGATCAAATATTTCGAAAAGACGCTGAAAGCAGATCCGGCACATCCATTTGCCAACTACGATCTGGCGGTTTTGTACCACCGCATGGGCAATCGCGAAACTGCCCGCGAATATTATCTGCGCGCTGTAAAAAATAATCCGGAGCTAAAAACGCCGGAAAACGACAAAGCATTTGAATATAAAATAACCGCAACGCCTGTAGCCCCTGCTGAAATGGCGGTAGCACATGATACGATCGAAGCGTTGAAACAAAACATTCAGCAACTGGAAAAAATGTTGCAGGAACAGGAAGCCGCCAGACAAATCGTGGCAACGGCTCCTGCAAAACTACCAGGTGCAGGTAAAATCGCACTGATTACCGGCGCTACTTCTGGTATCGGGCGGGCAACCGCAGAATTGCTGGCAACAAATGGCTTTGCGCTGATCCTCACCGGTCGCCGCAAAGATCGCCTGGACGCACTGGAAGAAGAACTGGAAGACCAATATTCGGCAAAAATAAAAACGCTGAATTTTGATGTGCGCGATATTAAAGCGGTTGAAAAAGCCATCGAAAGCATAGAGCAAGAATGGTTGCCTATTGACATTCTGATCAATAACGCCGGCAAAGCCAAAGGTTTACATCCTATCCACGAAGGCCGGCTCGACCACTGGGAGGAGATGATTGACACCAACCTGAAAGGTTTGTTGTACATGACCCGACTGATTGCGCCACAGATGGTGGCTCGTGCGCATGGTCACATTGTCAATATCGGCTCGATTGCGGGTAAAGAAGTGTATCCCAATGGCAATGTTTATTGTGCCACCAAATTTGCGGTGGACGCTCTGACCAAAGCGATGCGCCTCGATTTGCACCAGTACAACATCCGTGTGAGCCAGGTCACACCCGGTCATGTGGAAGAAACCGAATTCGCGCTCGTACGCTTCGACGGCGATGCCGCGCGGGCCAGTATTTATGAAGATTTCAAGCCAATTACAGCACAGGATGTAGCGGATGCAATTTTGTATATGATCACTCGCCCGCCGCATGTCAACGTGCAAGACGTGGTACTCATGGGTACTCAGCAAGCCAGCGCTACAACTATCCACCGCAGCGGACGGCGTATTTTTGAAGAAGAAGAATAATCGTCAAATAAAATTCGGTTTACTTGTTTCTTTTTGAAGAAAAAACAAATCAAATTTTAGTCCGATAGTGACTTTTGTCGAAAAATGACGTTTAATCGAGTATCAGAGGTAAAATTGCTTCCGATGCTCGATTTTATTTTCTAACTTTGCACCGTTCTTTTGACCCTCTGAAATTATATCCTGTATAAGGAACTCATTTGACGACAATATTGTTTTAGCTCATTGATTCGCAACACGAAAAGTACACGCTGATTGTTAAAAATGATGTTTTAAAACGCTTAAACTTTACAAGCCATCGAACCCGCTCTTACCAATCGCAAACAACGCATCGTTTTTATTGATGCCATTCGCGCGTATGCTATCCTGATGATGCTGCAGGGGCACTTCATTGATACCATGCTGGCGCCGGAATACCGCGACCACAGTCTTCCCCTGTATGATATCTGGGCTTTCTTCAGAGGTATGACTGCTCCAATCTTTTTCTTTTCCTCCGGATTGGTTTTTATGTACCTGCTGTTGAAAGATGATCGTCCGCTAAAAGAGAATGTCCGCGTACAGAAAGGAATTCGCAGAGGCTTTATGCTCATTGGGTTAGGCTACCTGCTCAAATGGGGGTTTTACAGCCTCTTCACTTTCCAGGTATATCCCTATTACTATACCGTAGATGTGCTGCATTGTATTGGTCTGGCAATTCTGGCGCTGATTGGGATTTATGCCCTTCATCGAACCTTCCAGTTCTCGATGCGCGTCGTGCTGGGTACTTTAGCCGTGCTGATTTTTATGATTGATCCTTTGGTGAAAATATTTGACTGGTCGGCGCTGCCACAATTTTTGGCAAATTATTTCACTCAGGCGAATGGTTCTACTTTTACCATTCTACCCTGGCTGGGCTATGCCTTTTTTGGTGGCATCCTTGGCGTGTGGCTGAACCGCCAGCCGGACATGGCTTTTACCAAATGGTTTCCCTGGGTGCTTTTTGGCTTAGGTTGGACATTAGAACTTTTTTCTACCCACTGGATGCAGGCGCTGCACGAGCTGACTGACTGGTACACTTTCGGCGAATTAGTAAAAAATAACTATCTGCTCATTCGGCTGGGGCATGTGCTCATTGCAGTGTCACTGGTCATCTGGATTACTCGTCTTTGGAAAAACATGCCGGCGCTCGTTACCAAGCTCGGAAGTGAAACGCTTACGATTTACTCGGTGCATTATGTGATTTTATATGGCACGTGGTTTGGCTTGGGGCTTACAACTTTCTGGAAACAACAGCTTCATCCACTCCCGGCGGCTATTGGCGCCTTGTTGTTTGTTGTTAGTTTTATCATTTTAATCGCCAATATCGAAGTTGTGCGCGATGTTGTGTACAACCGAATTCCAGCCTGGGTTTACTATAATTTCCGGGTTACCCGTGTGTATGCGCTTCGCTTTTACCTGCGCGCCCGCCGTCCGGTGAAAAAGCTTTTATTAGCTTTTGCGCAACAATAAAATAATTATCGCCAGACAGGAAAATCCATTGGTGCGAACTGATGGATTTTCCTATTTTTGGAAAATGCCACTGAAAAAAAAGCAACCCCGATTGTCTAATACCTTGAACCTTGAACAGACAACTTTGAATCTTCAAACCCATTTTCTATGAATCGGATACTACCTACACTCCTGCTGCTGTGCGGAGCCGTTTTCGTTTATGCACAATCGCAACTACCCAAAGCGCCTGATCGCAAACCCGGCGAGGGCGATGGTCCCTATTCGCAACTCATCATTCGCAGCGTCACGCTGATCAATGGAAATGGTGCCCCGCCTATTGGTCCGGTGGATATCGTGGTGGAAGGCAACCGTATTACCGAGGTACAAACCGTTGGCTATCCCGGTGTGGAAATTAACGCAAATCGTCGTCCGAAACTCAAACCAGGCGGTAAGGAATACGATTGTACGGGCATGTATCTGCTACCTGGCTTCGTTGATATGCACGGTCACATCGGCGGTCGTGCCCAGGGCGCCGACGCAGAGTATGTCTTCAAACTCTGGATGGGACATGGCATCACGACCATTCGCGATCCGTCGGCTGGAAACGGCTTGGATTGGGTCTTGGATCAAAAAAAACGCAGCGAAAAAAATGAAATCGTAGCGCCAAGAATTTTGGCATATACCGCTTTCGGTCAGGGAATGGATGAACCGATCAGCACGCCGGAACAAGCCCGCGAATGGGTGCGCCAGAACGCCAAAAACGGAGCGGATGGCATCAAATTCTTTGGCGCTCGCCCCGACATTATGCAGGCAGCGCTGGAAGAAAATAAAAAACTGGGCTTACGATCTGCCTGCCACCACGCACAAATGGATGTCGCCCGCTGGAACGTAGTCAACTCCGCCAAAGCGGGATTAACTTCGATGGAACACTGGTACGGATTGCCTGAGGCTCTGTTTACGAATCAAACCGTGCAGAGCTACCCGCTTGATTATAATTATCAAAACGAACAAAATCGCTTCGAAGAAGCTGGCAAGCTTTGGAAACAAGCCGCCCCACCCTACTCCGAGCACTGGAACAATGTAATGGATGAACTCATCTCCCTTAATTTTACGATTGATCCAACTTTCAATATCTATGAAGCCAATCGCGATCTTATGCGCGCCCGTCGCGCCGAGTGGCACGAAGAATATACGCTGCCTTCCTTATGGCGATTCTATGCGCCCAGCCGCATTTCGCACGGCTCGTATTGGCACAGTTGGGGCACCGAGCAGGAAGTTGCTTGGAAGGAGAACTACAAGCTCTGGATGACATTTGTCAATGAATACAAAAATCGCGGCGGTCGTGTCACGGCTGGCTCCGATTCTGGCTTTATTTATCAGTTGTATGGCTTTGCTTATATTCGCGAACTGGAATTGCTGCGCGAAGCTGGTTTCCATCCGTTGGAAGTGATTCGCTCCGCAACTCTTTATGGGGCGCAGGCGCTTGGCATGGACGACAAAATCGGCACAGTAGAACCGGGTAAGCTCGCTGATTTCGTTATCGTGGAAGAAAATCCTCTGCAGGACCTAAGCGTGCTCTACGGCACTGGTGCTATTCGTTTGGATGACAACAACGAGGTAGTGCGGGTCGGTGGTGTAAAGTACACGGTGAAAGATGGCATCGTGTACGATGCCAAAAAACTGCTGGAGGATGTAAAACAAATGGTTCGTCAATCGAAGCAAAAAGAAGATTTTGAAATCACGCAGCCAGGTGTAAAAATCAAACCATAATCTGTACATCTTGCTAACAGTACGGTCGGGTACTGTTAGCAAGATCAATCATTGACTTGCCAATGAAAAAACTGTTGCCTTTTTTCCTGCCCTTTATTTTTATTACCGCACTTTCCGCCCAGTCCCTTAAGTCGCTCCATTGGCACCGCGAACGCCTTGCACCGGGGTTGATTTGGAAATATACCCATACCGAGCGATTTTTCAACGCTAAACAAAGTATTAACATCCTGAAAATCAATACTAAAAAACGAAAGCTTTCCCTGGCATTTGTCACCGATACGCTGCTGCGCACAAGCGATCTGGCAAACAAAGAAAATGCGCTCGCAGCGATCAACGCCGGTTTTTTCAAAATCAAGGAAGGACGCGGTTCGGCGACGTATCTGCGCGTTAACGGCGTCACAATTGACAATCTGCCTACGCAAGGGCACGATCTCCTCAACGGCGCGCTGATCATCGGGAAGGACAGTCATCTGACGATTGAATATGCGCAACCCAACGACGTGTATAACACCTATCAAAACGACGAAACCATTCTGGTCACCGGTCCGGTGATCCTCCTGGATGGCATCGAACAACCCTTAACGAATAAGGCGTTTAACAAAGATCGTCACCCGCGCACCTCTGTCTGCCTTGTGAACGAACACCGAGCACTGCTGATTACCGTGGACGGGCGCCATGAGCAAGCGAAAGGAATGTCTATTTATGAATTGACCGATCTACTGCGATCACTACACTGCAAAGCTGCTATCAACCTCGATGGCGGCGGCTCTACCACCATGTGGATCAAGGGCAAATTCGGTCATGGCGTGGTCAACTTCCCTTCGGACAACAAAAAATTTGACCATTTCGGCGAGCGCCCCTGCGCTAATGCGATAACGGTACATTAATCAACTCTGAACAATTATAAGAATGCTCGTGCAATCATTGCCATCATCCATTTGACAAAATCAAATTGAATGCGCATTATTTTCCTCCTTCTTTCTTCTTTTCGGTTTCGGCAGTAAGTTTTTTGAGTTTTTCTTCGGCTTCTTTGATTTGTTTTTGCAGTTGTTCCAGTTTTATCTGATCAGCGGCGATTTTCTTTTGCAATTCTTCCTGTTTTTTGAGTTCTTCGGTGATTTTGGCAGCGGTGTCTTCTTTCACTTTGGTGATTTGCTCGGCGGCTTGCTGCTTCGCCTGATAAACTGCCTCAGATGCTTCTTTCTTAGCGGTTGTCACCTCGTCAAAAAGTTGTTTGCGGGTGGCTTCGGCTTCGGCGGCATACTGCGTTTTTTTATTGGTAGCTTCCTGGCGGGCTTTTTCTATCTCGGTTTGCGCAGAAGCACGGGCATCTTGTACTTGCTTCGCCAGCGTTGCTTTCTGCTCATCTGCATCTGCCAGCACTTTTTGGATGTCATCGGCAGCTTTCTGGCGAGCGGCATTTACTTCCTTAGCGCCGTTTTCGCGAGCGGCATTCACTTCCTGTACCATTTGTTGCTTAACAGCATCCGCTTCCTGTTTGGCTTGTTCGGTTTCCAGGGTAACTTGCTGACGCACTTTCGCTAATTCTTCTGCTGCCCGTTGGCGGGCATTTACCACTTCTATCGCAGTAGCTTCTTTTTCTTTCGCCAGATTTTCACGCAAAGCAGCTATTTCGATAGCATTATTTTCCTGAATCAACGTTTTTTCTTCGCTGGTTTTGCGGCGCGCTTCGGCTATTTCGAGGGCGAGTTTTTCTTTTTCCAAAACCGCATTTTCGCGCATCTTAGCGAGTTCAGCCGCCGTTTGTTCCCGCGTTTTTAAAATCTCTTCCGAAGCCGTTTTTTTGGAAGCCACGACTTCTTCCACGGTTTTTTCCTGTTCCTGCGTTGCTTTTTCGCGCGCCTGCTGTACTAATACAGTTGTTTCTTCGCGAATGCGTTTCAATTCTGCGGCAGAGTTTTCGCGGGCAGTGGCAATTTCATCCGCATATTGCAGTTTGGCTTGTTCGGCTTTCTCGCGGATATTTTTTAATTCCGTCGCCGCGCGTTCTCTGGCGGCAGCCACTTCCTGTGCCGATTCCAACTTGGCTTTTTCGATCTCTTCTGCCGCTTTCTGTTTGGTCTGCATCACTTCCAGGTTGATTTTTTCAATCTCGGTAGAAGCGTTTTCTCTGGCTATTTTGACCCTTTCCGCAAGTTCTTGCTGTGATTTTTGTATTTCCTCCTGCGATTTCTGGCGGGCTTCAACTACTTCGTTGGCATATCGCTGCTTTTGTTCGGCGGCTTGCTGTTGCGCAATGGATATTTCCTGGGCTAACTGCTGTTTGATTTTCTCATTTTTCTCTTTTTCAGCGACGATTTCTGCCTTTAATCGCTCTTTGGTTTCGGCCAGTTCTTTGCGCAAAGCCACTAATTCTTCGTCGTTCAACAAGCTGATATCGGTCACCCGGGGCGCAGTGGGCGCACTCGTGGCAGGTTTTTCGTCAGGTTTGGCGCTGATTGTTTTGGGAGCGGGCAGTTCGCTGCCGGGCAATTCTACGTCCACCACTTTGCTGGGGTCAAGCAATTGGTTGAAACACATTGCCAAATCGCGGAACTCCGTTTGCCGGTTGGGATTGACCGTAAACTTCCGCATCTCCTTGCTGGCGTTATTTTTGATGTAAATGGTATGAATATAGGCACTGGCAAACCATTGCACGGCTTCCAGATTCAGCTGTAATACATTTTGATACACCGGCGTATTCCCTTCCTTGGTCAATTCCCCCATTTCAATAAACCGATAGCTGCGACGCACGCTGTTGGAATCCATAAAGATGACTTCATCATCCTGGTTGAATTCTACGCCGCCTTTGGAATAAAGCTTCGCTCCGATGCCCTTGTCATCACTGATCAGTTCAATACTGTAGCTGTAATTGCCTCGCACCACCAACATCTGCGGATGCGTCTGTAGCATGTGTTTGCCGCTAATAGTCACATTTTTGACGATCAGCGCATTGCAATCCTGCGCCTGCAAATGAAAAAAAACAAGCAACGGGAGTAAAAAAATGGAGCGTTTCATACACATTGGTTTTTTAAAGGGTAATTTAAATCATTTGGTGTTCTTTTGAAACCCCCACCGATTGAAATTCGCAAATCCTGTTTATAAATCGCCCTTTGAGAAGAATATTTTAACAAATCAACCCCAAATTTGCTGTTGCAATAGACAAATGACGGGCGTTATTTTGGAACAAGTGCTTAAGTACAGAAAAGGGTCATAGTGTGCCCCTACAACCCTTTTTCATGCAAAGCGAAAGAGATACAGAAACCCTCTTTTCTCTATTTAAGCCGGTACCAATGCCGATTTCACGGTTTTGACAATGCGACCCGCCACTTTGTAAGGATCCGCAGCAGAATTCGGACGACGGTCTTCCAGATAACCCTTCCAGCCGCGTTCTACTGTTGCGATCGGAATGCGGATAGAGGCGCCGCGATCGGATACACCGTAACTAAACTTATCAATAGATTGCGTTTCGTGCTTGCCCGTCAGGCGCAGGTGGTTGTCCGGACCATACACAGCAATGTGCTCGGCAATTACCGGACGGAACGCTTCGAGTACCTCGATATAAGCTTCTTTGCTACCAGCCTCGCGCAGGAACGAGTTGGAGAAGTTGGCGTGCATGCCAGAGCCGTTCCAGTCGCCCTGTACAGGTTTGCAGTGCCAGTTGATGGAAACCCCAAATTTTTCGCCAGTACGCTCCAGCAGATAACGAGCAACCCACATTTGGTCGCCAGCAGCTTTTGCACCTTTGGCAAAAATCTGGAATTCCCACTGCCCTGCTGCTACTTCAGCGTTGATACCTTCTACATTCAGACCTGCTTCGAGGCAAAGGTCGAGGTGCTCTTCCACAATTTCGCGACCGAATGCCTTGCCATAGCCAACCGAGCAGTAGTACGGACCCTGCGGGCCCGGATAACCATTTTCCGGGAAGCCCAGCGGCTTATTAATCACAGGATCCCAAAGAAAATATTCCTGCTCAAAACCAAACCAAAAATCGTTGTCGTCGTCGTCAATGGTAGCTCGGCCATTCGATTCGTGCGGTGTGCCATCGGCATTGAGTACTTCTGTCATCACCAGCCAGCCATTCTTGCGACCCGGATCCGGGAACAATGCTACCGGCTGGAGCAAACAATCAGACGAATTGCCCGGAGCCTGTTCGGTGGAGCTGCCGTCAAACGACCACATCGGCACGTCTTCCAGCTTGCCGCTGAAGTCTTTTACAATTTTAGTTTTGCTACGAAGGCTTTGTATTGGCTTATAGCCGTCCAACCAGATGTATTCCAATTTTGCTTTTGACATGATAAAAACGTTATTAAAGTTATGCAATTTATTTAAATATTCCGCATTAATTGTTTAGTATTTATTTAAAATTTTTGATTTTATTTAATTTCCAGGAATGCTTTAAATCAGTATTGCTAAAAAGCATAAACTACTGCGAAAAGCACGCCGGGGTTAGATGTTTTTCCTTTTCCTTCGTCGTCAAAGAAATAACCTTCCTTGGATGTAACAGGGCTTTTTTCATGGTGCCAAATTTTTTTGAAGATCGGAAAATAAGGTTTGAACAATCGGTCCTCCTTAGCCGGTTAGAGGCTGGAGTGACGGTAAACCTTACGCTGGCGCTCTCAAAATTTTTTGACAAAATGATCGCTCCGTTGTATATTTGTAATTCAGATCGAGAATTCGGTTTACCGTGCTCTTGAAGTAGCCCCTAAGTGTTGCCGCACTTCAGGGGCTTGTGCTTTATTTTACTGCCAGACCAAATGCTGCCTGTTCAGGGCTGTCGGCATACGCCTGCATTTCGTGCTCGGCTATATCCAATCCTTCCATTTCTTCGGTTTCGGAAACCCGAATGCCAACCGTTTTCTTGAGCACAAACATAACCGCGAAAGCGAAGGCGAAACTAAACAAACCAATCGCCAACGTGCCGTATAGCTGTACCCAGAGCTGTGCCAATCCGGCTTTCGCGCCAAAAATGCCCACTGCCAGCGTTCCCCACACCCCGCACACCAAATGCACAGAAGTAGCACCCACCGGATCGTCAATTTTCATCTTATCGAAAAAAAGAACGGCAAAAGGAATGATCACACCCGCAATCGCGCCAATCAATACCGCTTCCGTCGGACTCATCTGGTCGGCGCCAGCGGTGATACCTACCAGCCCTCCAAGTATGCCGTTGAGCACCATCGAAAGATCATGTGATTTGAACAGTGCATAGGAAGTAAAAAATGCACCGATCGCTCCGGCTGCCGCTGCCAGGGAGGTAGTCACAAATACCAGCGATACCGCCACAGGATTCGCCGAAAGTACCGATCCTCCGTTGAAGCCAAACCAGCCAAACCACAGAAGCAATACACCCAGTGTAGCTAATGGCATGCTGTGACCAGGAATTGGCTTGGCGCCATCTTTGGTGTATTTGCCCCGACGGGCGCCCAGCAGCATGACGCTTGCCAGTGCCGCCCAACCGCCAGCTGCATGCACCAGCGTAGAACCTGCGAAATCGTAGAAACCAGCCTCGTTGAGCCAGCCGCCACCCCATTTCCACATACCGGTGATCGGATAGCTGACTGCTACAAAGATGGTAGCAAAAATGAGAAACGCCCCAAGCTTGACACGCTCTGCTACGGCCCCCGATACAATAGTGGCACAGGTAGCTGCAAACATCGCCTGGAAGATAAAATCAGTCCAGTATGTATAGCCGCCGCTCGCGTAGGCGTCAAATTTTCCTTCGGCGTAAGCCGCTGTAATTTCTTCGGGCATAGCGATACCAAAGCCGGCAAAGCCAAAAAATTCACCTGCGTATTCGCTGCCGGGATACATCAAATTGAAACCTGAGATCCAGTAAGTGAGCAACCCGATGCAAACGATCATTACATTTTTAAATAAGATATTTACTGTATTTTTCTTTTGTGTCAAACCAGATTCGAGTGTCGCAAAGCCAAGGTGCATAATAAAGACCAGCGCCGTTGACACTAGCATCCAGATGTTATTTGCAGTAAATAATGCCTCGTTCATTGTATTTTCCGTTTTTGAATGAAACCATGCACGCCCGGATCTGAAATATCCCGGCAAGATTGTTGAATCAGCAAATAACTTGGACTATGGTTAAGGCAGGAGCTTGATTGAATTTGTAAGTAAGGAGGGAGGTAGCCCCTTGGCATCCATGATGCCTCATAATTTGAATTTAATAAAAACAATTCTTGAATCAAATGTTTTCTTTTTTTTCATTAAATAGCTTCGGCGCCAACCTGTCCGGTACGAATTCTCACCACATGTTCTACATCATAGACAATGATTTTGCCGTCCCCAACTTCGCCGGTTTTACCAGAACTGATGATAGCGTCAATAATATCATCCACACGGTCTTCGGTCGTCAGAATATCAAGTTGTAACCGCGCGATATAATCCGTATCATAAGAACTTCCGCGATAGACCAGTTTTTCTCCTTTTTGCAAGCCGTAGCCTTTTACCTCCGACAGCGTAAAGAAGTTGACACCAATGTCCGCCAGCGCATCACGTACTTTCTCAAATTTGGAAAGACGAATAATGGCTTCGATTTTCTTCATTTTTAGTAATTTTGATTATTGAGTGAAAATCTAAAGTGCATTGGTACCAAACGCATCAGCAAATTGCCGGGGGGTTGCTTGCTGTTTACAAAAACAAAAGTAGAAGTATTTGATGTCGCGTCAACGATTATCTTCGGCGGCGGTGTGATATTCAAAAAATAAAACACAAAACCAACAGTCTGAAAATCAAATAATTATAACAACATCTTTTGTTATGTCCAACCAGCAAAAAGATCAGTTATATTCCCTGATAAAATCGCTCACAAAAGCTGAAAAACGCAATTTTAAGCTATACGTCAATCGTTTTCAGAGCAGCAGCGAGTCTAAAAAATACATTCAGTTGTTCGATGTGTTGGACAAACTGACCGAATACGATGAAAAACAAATTTCAGAAAAACTGAAGGGGCTTCGGATCAAAAAAAGCCACCTCGCGAACCTCAAGCGCCATTTGTACAAACAGATTCTCATCAGCCTGCGACTTATTTACATTCAAAAAAATATTGATATTGAAATCCGTGAACAACTGGACTTTGCGCGCATTTTGTACGGCAAAGGCATGTATATGCAAGCGCTGAAAATCCTGGACCGCATCAAACAGATCGCCATAGAACACCAGCAGGATATCCTACACCTCGAAATCCTGGAGTTTGAAAAACACATCGAAGCCCGGCACATCACGCGCAGCCGCCGGGTAAAAGGCAAAATGGAAAAGCTACTCGAAGAATCTGCCAAACGCAGTCAGATCACGCTTTCCGCCAGCCTGTTGTTCAATTTCAACATCGAAGTGCACGGTTATTACATTGAGCATGGGCATGCCCGCAACGACAAGGAAGCCCTTCGCACTACTGCATTTTACAACGAACATTTCCCGGCAGAGGCGCGTCGTGAGAACCTCACGTTCTTCGAGCGGGTGAATCTTTTTCAGGCGCGCATGTGGTACGCCTATATCCTGCTCGATTTTGCCGCCTGTCGCGAACACGCGCAAGCCTGGGTAAATCTGTTTGTCCAGTTTCCGCAAATGAAAGAAAAAGACCCCGACCTATACATGCGCGGCTTGTATTATCTGCTGGTATTCCTCTACTTTTCACGGGATTTGGAGACATATATAAAATATTTGCAGGAATTTGAGTCGTTTGTAACCGAAATTCACGAACGCCTGAACACCAATTCCGAAACAATCGCTTTCGTTTATTTATCTTTATCCAGGCTCAATCTGTACCTCATGTCGGGAGATTACACCAGCGGCGAAAATGTGATTCAAGAGACGCTCCGGGCGATTCCAAAATATAAACAATATTCAGACATTCACCGAATTTTACTATTTTATTACAAATTTGCTTATTTTTATTTTGCTTCCGGGAAATTTGATAAAGCTTTGGAATATCTCAACGAAGTCATTATGCTCAAGCATGGCTACCTGCGCGAGGATTTACATCATAATGCCCGGCTTTTACAATTGATTTGTCATTATGAACTCGGTAATTATGATTTGCTCTCCTACCTGGCGCCATCAGTGCAACGCGCCTTTGGGCAAGCCAAAGATGTAAGCCAGGTACAAAAAATGACACTGATATTCATCAAAAAATTAATCACGGTTTCTCCATCCGAGCAGAAAAATGCCTTTGCAAAATGCAAAGAAGAGTTGGCAAAATATGCCGACAGCCCTTACGAACGCAAGGCGCTGCTCTATCTCGACGTGCCCTCGTGGGTAGAAAGTCATTTGCAAAACCGAACGCTGAAAGATGTAAAAGGCGGCAAAGACTTGCAAAGTCTGAATTTTAAAGCGCAACAAAAGTAAAGTTGTAAATCAGTAAGAAATCCTCTATTTGGGAAATGAAAACACTTCACATTTACACAATGCAAAAAACTTTCCTGCTATTCATATTATTCCCGTATTTACTATTGGCACAATCGCCGGATACGCTGCGCGTCGAACCACCTGACGAAACCCAGGAGTTGATTGAAGATTTTCTGCAAAATACGGATGGCGAGGGCGCTTTCGATTTTAATACGCTGTTTGAAGAAATTGAAGATTTTCGCAATAACCCAATTCATCTGAACACCGCCAACGAAGCAATCCTGCGCGATCTGCGGTTGCTGAGCGACATACAAATCCTTGATTTTCTGAGTTATCGGCAAGAAATGGGCGACCTGATCTCGATTTATGAATTGCAGGCAATCCCAAGTTTTGATCTGGCGACCATTCGGCGCATCCTGCCCTACGTCACCATTAAAGGCGATGTGGATGATTACCAGATTCCGCTTTCGCGAATGCTCACGAGTGGCCGGCACGAGGTGTATCTCCGCTGGTCGCGCATTTTAGAGCAACAAAAAGGCTTCACAGCTGCCGAAACCGATGCCAGCCGCTACCTCGGCGATCCAAATCAGTTGTATTTCCGATATCGCCATGCTTATGGTTCCCGCCTAAGTTATGGCATCACCGGCGAAAAAGACCGAGGCGAAGAATTCTTCAAGGGTAGCAACCGCGAGGGATTTGACTTCTACTCGGCGCATTTTTTTATCCGCGATTACAACAAGAAAATCAAGGCTATTGCCCTCGGCGATTACTCGGTAAGCCTGGGGCAGGGTTTGATGTTGTACACCGGCTTTGGCATCGGCAAATCCTCCAGCCCAATGACTGTGAAACGCACCGGCAGGGTGCTCCGCCCCTATACTTCGGCAAATGAAATCAACTTTTTCAGGGGGGCGGCGACAACTCTGGCGCTCGCCAAAAACGTAGAAGCAACGATTTTTACCTCCTGGCGCGGTCGCGATGGCAATCTCAACGACCCCGACAGCACCGAATCGGATATTGAAATCCGTAGCTTTTCTTCTTTTGATCTGGCTGGTTTGCACCGAACGCCCACCGAAATCAGCCGAAAAAACGCGATCCGGCAATTTACCGTTGGCGGCAACGTCAAGCTCAGCAATCGCTATGGGTACATTGGCGTTAATGCATTGTTCGATCGTTTTGATAAAACCCTGACCATCAACTCACAACCATACAATCGCTTTTATTTTTCCGACGATCGGCTACGAAATCTCAGCATAGATTATTCGTACCTCTGGCGCAACATCAATTTTTTTGGAGAAACCGCCATGAGCGATAACGGCGCCATTGCGACGGTCAATGCTGCTCTGATCGGTCTGGATCGCAAGATTGATCTGGCGGTGGTACATCGTTGGTTTCCACGCGATTATCAGGCTTTGAATGCCAATCCGTTTGCGGAAACTACGGGCGCCCGCAACGAACAAGGGCTCTATCTTGGCATAGAAATGCGCCCCCTGCGCAACTGGACACTCAGCGCTTATTTTGATACGTGGCAGCATCCCTGGATTCGGTTTGATGCAGCTGCTCCTTCGCGGGGTTTTGAATACCGCGCCCGACTAACTTTCGAGCAACGCCGCCGCCTGCGCGCTTACGTGGAAGTACGCGAGGAAGTAAAAGAACGCAACGCTCCGGAGACACCAGGAAAAACAAATATCCTGACCGATTTTCGCATTTTCCAGACACGGCTGCATGTGGAAAGGCAACTCAATAAATCGCTGGAACTACGTAGCCGCATTGACTGGGGGTTTTCACAGGTAGGCAACAGCGCCCAAAGTAGCGGCTTCGCCATTTACCAGGATATTTTGTTCCGCCCCATTGGTTCACCCTTATCATTTACCACCCGGTATTCCATTTTTGACACACAAGGCTTTCAAACAAGATTTTACGCATACGAAAATGACTTACTATATAATTTTTCCATACCTGCCTATTACAATCGCGGCACCAGATTTTACCTGAATGTGCGCTGCCGTGTGGGCAGAAACCTTACGGTTGAAGGGCGGATTGCCCAAACATATTGGCGAAACCAGCCCACCATCGGCAGCAGCCTGGAAGAGATCAACGGGCAAAACCGAACACAAGCGAGTGCGCAGATTCGCTATCGTTTTTAATATTTCACCACAACCGACTGTCAATCAATACCTTCTGATTATTGTAGTATCCTTCATGATTTGCCGCAGCGTGGGCGCACTGCGCAGGAGTTCCGTTTTGGTTACCCCGGATTCGTTGATCCTTTTAATGGTTTCTTTTACTTTTTCCGGCTGCTCCAATTCCAGATAAGATTCTACCAGGATCGTGTAAGCCTGCGTATTCCTTGGATTCTGACGTAAAAGAGATTCCGAAGCATCTACGGCAGTGCGGTAATCGCCCAGACTTTTGCTGGCTGTAGCTTTTTGATTCAGCGCCTCCACATCGTTCGGATTGATTGCCAGTTTTTTATCAGCTTCCTTTTTGAGTACTCTCTGTTCTTCGACTTTAGCGTCGAGCCGTTTCAGGCGGTCCAGAATTGTTTGGTCGGTCGGTTTTATGGCTTTTGCTTTTTCCAAATCCTCTTTTGCTTTATCTAACCGATTGGCTTTCAGGAAAATAGCACCCCGCTGTTCCAGCGCTTCGGCATCATCTGGATTCGCATCAAGGTGCACACTCAAATCTTTGGTTGCCTCGGTGTATTCGCCTTTCTGGGTGTAAATAGCTGCGCGATTTTTCAAGGCAAAGCTGTAATTGGGATGCTGCTCCAACACCTGATTGTAAGATTCCAGAGCCTTTTCGGTTTGATTCAGCGCCAGATAACTGTCTGCCATGGCCATGCCTTTGAGCAAGTTGCTCGCCGAATCCGCCGGCTGCGCCTGCGTCAGCAATTTGACTGCGGCTTCATCATTGTTGGTTTCGTGTGCCACTAACCCGAAGAGTAGAAAAATTGATTGCTCCAGATTGCCGGTGATGCTTCCGTTGGTGGCAATGCTGGAAATCGAAGTTACGGTATCAATTTCCATACGTTCGTTGATTCTGAGCTGGCGGAAGGCAAATTGCTCGCCCAGATTCAGAAAGCGGTATTGCGTCGTGATAATATTGCCGCCAGAGCTGGCTTCCTCCGACCCCATGATCACCAGTTGCGCCTTGCACCCCTTGCCTATTCTTTCGGCTTGTTGCAAATTGTTTGGCAATTTGGAGTCATCGCCTTTATCTTCGAAAATACCTACTTCCGCCGGAATATTATAATCTGCCCCCAAACGTCCGAGGCGCTGGCTGATAGCGAGATGCGCATTGAGTTTTTGCCCGCCAAACTGCTGAAAACGAAATAATAATATATTAAAAACAGAATTGGTGCTGTATTTCGGACAAGCTTGCAGCATTTGTCCTCCTTCTCCAGAACGCCTATTGTCATTAACCATCAAGGTCAAACCAATAGCTGCACCCAACATCACCACCGCCGCCGTGATCATGATCCAGCGTTGATACTTCCGACGCGGAGGAGCCGGCATCGCTGTTTTTCCCTCTTCTAATTGGTCAAGAATTTGCAAGGCCTGATGCATGACCTGGTTGTAATTCAACTTGGCATTATCAAAACTGATGATGCCTGCCGACTCGTCTTTTTGGGTTTTGCGGTATTGCCCTAGGGCTTGGATTGCGGCGCGATTGAGTTCGTCGTATTGGTCGTCTTGTTCCAGAAAGGCGATTAACTGCGCCAGTGCTTGCTCCACCTCGGCTTCGCCGATTAGTTTTTTGGCGGATTGTATAATCTGTGATTTATCCATTTATTTGGGCGTATAAGGTTATTTACTATGCATTGACCAATCGTCGAATGATGTGTTGATAATCAGAAGATTAGTCTGATTCCAATAGCAATAATTTCTGCAAAGTTGCATCCCTGCGAAATTAAGAAAAAGTAATCAGAAACCAGCGATCAGCATCCGGGAACCAAAATCCAGTGCCCGACTTACTTTCCTAATTCTTCTGCCCGGCGCAGCGCTGCCATCGCTCCGGCGATAATATCTTGATGTACAGCACTTTCAGCGTATTGCTGCAGCGCAGCTTCGGTAGTGCCTCCACGAGAAGTCACGCGGTTAATCCACTCCTGGCAAGAGGAATTCGTAGCGCGATAAAGCTCAACCGCCCCAATAAACGTCTGACTAACAAGCAGTTCTGCTTCCGATTCACTAAACCCCATCTGGCGGGCGCCTTCCATGAGCGCTTGCATGAAAAACCAAACGTAGGCAGGACCGCTGCCGGAAATCGCCGTTGCCGCATCAATGGCGGATTCCTGCTCCACATAAACCGTTTTGCCCGTGGTATTAAGAAGATTCTGCACCGTCACCAGTTCGATGCGCGTCACCTCATCAGAAGAGGTAAAGGCGGTCATCCCCATCCCAATCTGCGCCGGCAGATTAGGCATCGCCCGAATAATTTTGGTAACGCCCAGCGAGTCCGCGATGGTTCTGATTTTCACGCCAGCCATAATAGATAAAAACACTTGCTGAGAATCCACCAAAGACCGGATCGCCTGGAACAAGTCCTGTGAATCCTGTGGCTTCACCGCCAGAATGATCAAATCCGCCTCGCCGATGCATTCTTCAGGGTGCCCATACACCTGCCCGATGTCTTTCTTGCTCAGTTCCACCGCTTTTTCCGGCGATTTTTCCAAGATCATCATGGCTTCTTTACTCGCAATGTGAGACCGCAAAAAACTCTGGGCATAAGTTGCCCCCATGTTTCCTCCACCAATAATTAGAATTTTCATAATTTTTATCGGGTTAAGGGTGAGCAGTAAAGGTAGATAGCCTTTCGAAAATATTTGCGCTTCTGGCGAATGAGGGTAAAAAAAATTACGAGCTAAATCCAACATCAAACCAAATTCCGGAAGTCGTTTTTTATTATTTTACTAATAAAAATCAACGAGGTAATTATTTGTAGTCAAATAATTTGTAACGCAATAAAGCATTAACGAGCAATGCTTAACTACTAAATCCTTCCTAAAAACCTGCGTTCGGCTTGTGTTATTCCTTGTTGATGGAAAAAATAAAGTAAGCGGCAAAAGAAAAAGCCGAATTAATCGTGAACATGTTATTTTTTTTACGGTTTATGATGTGTCCAATCCTGATTGTATGAAAAAAAGACGGGAAATTCAGCAAGAAAATTTTAAAAATGAATACCAACGGCTGCATGTCAACCTGCTTTTTACGGCTTCCTGGCTGAACCTGCAGTCCACCAAATTATTAAAACCACATAATATTTCACCCCAGCAGTTTAATATTTTACGGATTTTATACGAAATTCATCCTGAGCCGGCGACCGTCAAACTACTCACCGACCAGATGGTTGACCATATGTCGAATGCATCGCGCCTGGTTGAAAAACTCAAACAGAAAGGGCTGGTGGAGCGCGAACCGTCTGATGAAGATCGTCGCCGAGTGAATGTGCACATCACAGATAAAGGATTGTCGCTACTGGAGGAAATTCTGCTTCCCATTGAAAACAACATTCAGGAAAACTTGTCTGGCCTTCGTGTTTCGGAAGCAGCACAACTCAATCAGCTTCTCAACCAGATCAGAGGTTAAAAAAATCTTAAAAAAAATAATAGAAATTGCTTTTCAATGTTTAAACTTTAATTTTGCATCGTTGTTCAATCATCAAAACAATAAATGATTTTGACCATGAAAAACACTTCTCTAATGTTGATTTTTGCTGTATTATTTGCTACTGTGGCTACAGCTTTTACCAGCGCGATCGAATCGCTGAAAGTTGACACCCAAGCCAGCTACATTGGCTGGAAAGGCTACAAAGTCACAGGGCAGCACTATGGCAAGGTAATGCTGAAAAACGGCGATCTGAAGTTTGAAAACGGCAAACTGACGGGCGGTTCTTTTGAAATTGACATGACTTCGATCAAAGTGGAAGACCTGACCGGCGAGTACGCCAAAAAACTGGAAGGTCACCTGAAGTCAGATGATTTCTTTGGTGTGGAAAAATTCCCGACCGCTAAATTCGTGATCACCAAAGCTGCTGAGGCCAAACTCGGTGAATATCGAATCAAGGGCAACCTGACGATCAAGTCAACGACCAAAGCGATCTCTTTCGACGCAAAAATGACAGAGAAAGATGGCAACAAATTTGCGACTGCCAACATCAAGATTGACCGCTCCGAGTATGATGTACGCTATGGTTCGGGCAGCTTCTTCGACAATCTAGGCGACAAGACGATCTATGATGAATTTGACCTGGAAGTGAACCTGATTGTGAAATAAACACAAAAATCGCTTATATTCCCTCAACTTGCCCACTCCGGCTGCGACAAAACGATCGCAGCCGGATTTTTTTATCGGCACATTTTACATATTTGACGTATATCAGACGTTAGCAGGCTTTGAATTCCCGCAAGGATGCTTATATTTGCCTTCGAAAATTAGCAATCGCAATCAATAACGCTAACAGCGCTTCTACTTTTTCTTCATTTTAACCCTTTCTGAAATCAATACACCCTTTCGCGGTTTTGGCAATAACAGCCAATTTCCTGATTCTATTTCTTTTTCATATTAAAATCCAATCGCATGAATCGTTTTTCTATTAGCCTGAAAACCGTTATTGTACTTGTTTTTTGTGGTATGACTTTTTTGCAGGCAAATGCGCAGCCCTTTTCCAAACAATGGGTGCACGGTATGATCCAACGGTCTTTTAAAAACAAAATAAAAATGACCGAAACCGAAGTGCAGAAGAAACTGCAACTGCTGCAAACCAATCCGCAACAGAACCTCCCAACAACCGTACTGCGTGAATTTAATACTCGCGCTGCCGACAACGCCGTGAGCGAAAGCGAAGAAACCGAGTCGGAGATCCATGCAGCGGTCAATCCGACTGACACGAATAACATCATCGTCGCGGCGATGAAATTTTCACCGAACAACATCCTTTCGACCCTTACTTTTCCGATTTACTTCAGTACAGATTTTGGCAGCACCTGGCAACTCAGCCAGTTCAATGGCGCCAACGACCTCACCGACTTTACGCTCATCGCTGGAGGCGGTGATCCCATTGTTGTTTTCGACGATAAAGGGGTGGCGTACCTCAGTTGGTTAACGCTTTCTATCGGACTGGATTTTAAAACGAAAGCGCAACTGCATTGGGCTACTTCTACCGATGGCGGCGCCACCTGGAAACGGCAGGCGTCTTTGCTCGATGAAGGCGAAATGACCGATATCGTCAATCCAAACGGCAAACTCCCCGACAAAGAATGGTTGGCTTCCGACCTCTATAGCTCTGATAAAAAAGGAAATGTATATGTAGCTTATGCTTATATTAATGGAATTGACACGACTTATAATATTCTGGTAAAAACCAAAAAACGCAACGCAGCCGAATTCGGGCCGGCAGTGGATATCACGCCCGATGACATTATCTTTGCTCAATTCACGAGTATTGACGTAGATACCGAAGGAACCGTACACGTTCTCTTCGCCGGTGCAACTGCCGAAGACGATGTCATGAGTTTGTACCATTGCAAATCAACCGATGGCGGAGATAGTTTTTCCAAACCAATACGCATTTCCAGTCTGCATTTGCAGTGCTTTCCTCCGGGTACCAACGAAAATTGCGGCGTGGTAGGCATTGACCCCAATCGTATGTATCCTTGCCCGCATCTGCGCGTGGACAAATCGGGCGGCGCAAACAACGGCAATCTCTACGTAGTATGGACGGCAGACGGTATCACTTCCCAGGAAACCGATGGGCTGGATATTTACTACGCCAAATCGGAAGATGGTGGTAAAAGCTGGACTTCGCCGATCGTACTAAACAACAACACCGATCCCAAATCGCATCAGTTTTTCCCGAGTCTCGCGGCCAACAACAATGGTAGTCTGATCATCACCTGGTACGATCGCCGCGATGATGTGGATAACTTGATGACCAAATACTATATGACCATTTCCGAAGATGGCGGCAATACTTTCAAGGACGACTTCCCGATCTCCACGGAAGCAACCGACTTTTCAGTAATCGGACAAGCAAACGGCAACTTCGGCGTAGGCGAATACACGCAGGTGATTGCCACCAATGGCTACGCGCTCCCCTTCTGGGCTGACGGACGCACCAACGACGGCAATATCGAGATTTTCACTACGCTGGTTCCGCTAGGGCAGGAACAAACCACCGATGTAAACGATGTGATCTCGGTAAGCAATCCGCTCAGCATCAAGGGCTTATTTCCTAATCCAGTGAAAGACATCGCGAATTTGGATGTCAATCTTCAGGAACCGATGGAATTACAAATCAAATTGTTCAGCAATGACGGTAAAGTGGCGCGTGTGTATCCCAACCGCGACCTCGGCAGCGGCGAGCACCGCCTGAAACTGGACGTGCGCGGACTGGCCGCCGGTCAATACTGGGCAATGATTCGCTCGAAAGGAGGAATTAAAGCAACTTCTCTTATAGTAAAATAAACATATCCACAGAGATGGCATCCCTGTTCGGTGATGCCATCTCTGTTTTTTTACCCCAGCTTCGCTCCTACCCTTTCCAGCAGCGCTTTTGTTTTGCGGATCCCTTCCTCTTCGGGCAAGTTTTCTCCTTCGTACTCGATGCCAATATAACCCCGGAATCCGGCGTTTTTTACGATGGTCAGCATTTTTTCAAAATCAATTTCCATGCAATTGCCCTGCGCGTCAAAGTTATAACTCTTGGCGCTCACCGCCTTGGCAAAAGGCATCATTTCTGCCACGCCCTGGTATTTGTCGTACTCTTCCGCGCAAGGTCCCTCCCAGGGGCTGCCACTCGTGTTGTCGCGTCGAATACAAAAATTACCAAAGTCGGGCAGAGTACCACAATTCGGCATATTCACTTGTTGAATCACCTCCGTCAGCCACTTGCCATTGGAAGAAAAGCCTCCGTGATTTTCTACGATCACATTGATTTTCATCGTTTTAGCAAATTCCGACAATTTGCTCAACCCATCGGCGGCAGCGGCTTTCCACGCTTCGGGCGTACCTTGACCAAACAAATTTACCCGAATGGATTTGCATCCCAGAAACTTCGCGGCTTCCACCCATTGGTAATGGTTTTCTACGGCTTTCACGCGCGCAGCCGGGTCGGGCGTTGCCAGATCGCCCATGCCATCAACCATGATGAGGTGGTTCTTTATACCGTTGTCTTTGCTCCGTTTTTTCAACTCCTTCAGGTAAAATTTGTCTTTTTGTTTGTTTTCAAAAAACGCGGAAACGTACTCTACCACCTCAATACCAAAGTCATTGCGGGCTTTCGCGGGAAAATCAAGGTTGGTTAATTGTTTGGCAAATAAAGCCTTATGCAGCGACCACTGCGCCAGTGAGATGTCAAAAAACATTTTTTTTGCGTCGGCCGCCGCGAAGGTAAATTCAGGCAGTAGCGAAGCCAACGCTAAGCCGGCGAACGCACCGCCGGATTGCTGCAAAAACGTACGTCGGTTAACAATCATTGGAATCTGTGTTTTAGGTTTAAGTTAGTCATCGTGTAAATTACAAAAACACCGCCATCCCGGGTGATTTTTTTTGAGACATCATTAAATAATCAAGTATTTTACAAATGTTTAAAAATCAAATATTTACACAATGAGGTCTATGCCTATATTTAAACTTATTCTTATAATAAAATCCGGGAGTATGTAATAATGTGTACTTACTACTATGATTATTCCGGAAACTGTTTTCCGCTCAGACCCGGAATGATGCGCAGGGCATTTTTATAGTACAATTTCTTCAAAATCCCATCCGGCAATGCCAGTCCATACATCCGCCAAAAAGCATGATAGCGTTTGTAATA
>CAZQTF010000024.1:0-25904 GCA_964596135.1 uncultured Saprospiraceae bacterium
ATAATGAAGTGGTTTCCGCTCCTCAGGAAATCAATCCTATTACAAACGGAAACTCCTCTATTTCAGGCAATTAAACCATTCAGGAAGCACAAGACTTCGCCAATATTTTGCAAATTGGTAAGCTGCCGGCTGAAACGCGTATCATTCAGGAATCCTTGGTGGGACCTTCCTTAGGTAAAGATAATATTACTAAAAGTTTGAATGCTGTTGCGATTGCTTTCATCGCCTTATTGATCTTTATGGTTGCTTATTATGGCGGTGGTGGTGTTGTGTCTGTGATTGCCCTGTTTGCCAACCTGTTCTTCATTTTTGGTACATTGGCTTCTTATGGTACAGTATTGACCTTGCCAGGTATTGCCGGTATTGTATTGACGATGGGTATGGCGGTGGATGCCAACGTGATCATTTACGAACGCATTCGTGAAGAAATTCGAGCCGGCAAATCCATATTAGCCGCCATTTCGGATGGTTTCAAGCATTCCTACGCCGCTATTATTGATGCCAATGTCACAACGATCTTAACCTGTTTGGTATTGGCATATTTTGGTCTGGGACCGATCAAAGGTTTCGGGGTGGTCTTGATTATTGGTATCTTATCTTCGATGTTCACGGCAGTTTTGGTGGGGCGTTTGATTATTGACTGGTGGACTATCAATGGCGGTAGAGATATAAGGTTTTGGAATGAATTTTCCAAAAACATCATGTCCAATGTAAATGTAGACTGGATGAAGTACCGCCGTATAGGCTACATGATTTCCGGCGTGTTAATCATCATTAGCCTGATTTCTTTCTTTACCAGAGGTTTTGATTTAGGTGTTGATTTCAAAGGTGGGTATTCGTTTAATGTTCAATTTGAACAGGGGGTAAATGTAGATGCACAAAAAATTCGTACTACACTGACCAGTGTTTTTGGTACAACTCCGGTCGTCAAAGTGGTTGATGAGGAAAATACCTTCAATATCACAACAGCCTATCTTATTGATGATACCAGTGAAGATGCACAGGAGAAAGTTACTCAAAAACTGTTTGAAGGGGTCAATACTCTTGCTGGGGGTAAACTGAACTACGACAACTTCCAACAAACCGATGCCAGAGGTACGCATATCACCAGTTCCAGCCGAGTAGGACCAATCATCGCTGACGATATCAAGAATAGTTCTTTCCTTTCCGGTATTTTTGCACTACTGCTGATCTTTGCTTATTTAGCTGTGCGATTCAGCCAATGGCAGTTCAGTCTCGGAGCAGTGATAGCATTGCTGCACGATGCGATCATTACAATGGGGATGTTTTCATTGCTATATGGCTTTATGCCATTCTCTATGGAAATTGACCAGGCGTTTGTGGCAGCGATCCTGACCGTTATTGGCTACTCGGTGAACGACACCGTAATCGTGTTCGACCGTATCCGCGAATTCAGTAGCATCTATGCCGGTCGCCCGAAAGAAGAAGTATTCAACCTGGCAATCAACAATACATTGAGCCGTACCATCAACACTTCCGGTACCACTCTTGTTGTAGTGATCGTGCTGTTGCTTTTTGGCGGCGGGGTTATCAAAGGCTTTGCCTTTGCCCTGCTGGTGGGTATCTTGTTTGGTACCTATTCTTCGGTATTTGTGGCATCGGCACTGGTCGTTGATTTGATCAAAAACATCAAAGGTAAAACGGAAGTAAAAAAGAAGACCTTCTCGAAGGCAGCTTCCAAAGCTTAAAATAGGATGCCGGCTCAGCCGGTGACAATAAAACAGACTCCTTTCCGGCAGCCATCGGAAAGGAGTTGTTATTTTTAAACAATGGAAATTCCAATCCTGTATGAATCCAAATGGTTGCTGGCAGTCAACAAACCTGCCGGCCTGGTGGTCGAGCATTCGCCCAGCCATCCTTCCGTTGAGGATTGGGCGGTTCATTACCTGAAAAAAAAAGAGCCAAAGCCATTTATTGGTATTATCCATCGGCTCGATCGCACCGTGAGCGGCGTATTGTTGCTGGCAAAACGCAGAGCAGCTTTAAAAGACCTCAACAAACAGTTCCTCCAACGGCGGGTCGAAAAAATCTATCTGGCGCGGGTCGAGCACGCACCTCCCAAAGATCAGGATACACTGATTCACTGGCTGCGCAAAGACCTGAAATTAAAACAGGCAAAAATATTTGAGCATCCCGTTCCGGATGCAGTCGAATGTAAACTGACTTACAAAACACTGACCCAAGATGAGGCTGGCGCCATCTTGGAAATCCATTTGCATTCTGGCAAATTCCATCAAATTCGGGCACAATTAACCGCCATCGGCTGCCCCATACTCGGCGATGCCAAATACGGCGCTACTCGCCCCTGGCAACCCGAAGCAATCGCCTTGCACGCCTGGAAGCTAAGCTTCACCGATCCTTTGACCAACCAAGCCGTGCACCTGAAAACACCCCTTCCGCCTTTTTTCCCTGGGGAATAATTGTCAGGCGCGCGTCAAGCAACAACAAAGTTGTGTCGGACAGCGTTTTTTATTGTAAATTCAGGTAAAAAATAACCATTCTATGAGGCGTTATCTACTGCCCTTCTTGATACTGGGAATGCTGGCGGCGTGCACATATACCCAAAAAATACGCGACGGACAAACGGCTTTCGAACGCAAACAATACGCCGTAGCCGTCAAAATGCTGCGAAAGGAATATGACAAAGCCAAAACCCGCGTAGAACGCGGCAAACTGGCTTACCTGATTGGTAAATCCTATCGGGAACTCAACAAAAGCGAAGAATCCATCCAGTGGTACCAGATCGCCTACGACAATCAAGCTGGCGTGGATGCACTCAAGGAAAAAGCCTATGCACTCAAGCAGGGCGAGCGGTACCAAGAAGCTATGCAGGCATTCAAGGAATTGGGTATCGAAATCGGCAGCCCCTACGAGTACCGCCGCGAAATCAATGCCTGCGAAATTGCCCAGGGCTGGAAGGACGCCATACAATACGCTGAATATCAATCGGATCTGATGGAGTTTAACTCGAAGGATGCCGACTATGCGCCCGTGCTGTTCAAAGACCGTCAATTGGTTTTTACGTCTGATCGCATCACCAGTACGGGAGACGACACCTATAATTGGACGGGCAACAGATTTTCTGATCTTTTTCTCGTGGATTTAGAATCTAAAAATGTAAAACCTTTTGATTTACAGATTAATACGCAAAACAATGAAGGTACTGCTGTTTTTAACAGCAATTACACTGAAATGTACTTCTCCCGGTGCTTTGGCGGAAAAAAAGAAGACGCCTACTGCAAAATCATGGTGAGCACATGGGAGGATGGCGCCTGGTCGGTGCCGCAGGTGCTGCCATTTGTGCAGGATAATGTCAATTATGGTCATCCGAGTATTTCTGCCGATGGCAAGGAGTTGTACTTCGCCTGCAATCACCCTGACGGCTGGGGCGGGTACGACATTTACGTCTCCGGGCGTACGCTGGAAGGCTGGGGCGAACCCCGGCTGCTGAGCCGCAGTATCAACACCATCGGGAATGAGAAATTTCCACACATCGATGGCGACACACTGTATTTCTCGTCCGACTTTCATCCCGGCATGGGCGGGCTCGATATTTTCCGCACCTACAAAATGAGCAACAACAACTGGGCGCCGCCTTTCAACCTCAAACCGCCAATCAACTCCGGTGGCGACGATTTTGGATTCATAATTGATTATCAGGTTAAAACATCTAAAGAAATTTTACAAACCGGTTATTTTACCTCTAACCGGATGGACGGGTTAGGCAATGACGATATTTACAAATTTGAAAAAATCATTCCACCGCCCAAACCGGTCGTGAAGGTGCCTGAGGTGCCCAAACCAGCTCAGGCAAAAATGTTGCTCGACGTGTACGTACTGGAAAAAATTTATGAGGATCCCACCAATCCCAACAGCCGGATTTTAGGCAGAAAACCGCTGCCCGAAGCGAAAGTTGAGATGCAGGCAGGTAAGGAAACCAAGTCTTTTACGACAGCCGGTGAAGAACCCGTCACCATTGAGTTGAGCGAAAATTCCGACTACAGCTTTCTCGCTTCCCGTGAAAATTACCTCAACAACATAGCAAAATTTACCACGCGCGGTATCGGCAAAGATCCAAATAATCCTGTGCAACGCTTCGAAGTAGAGATTGTATTGGATAAAATATTCTTAGACAAAGAGATACGATTAGAAAACATTTATTATGATTTTGACAAATGGGACATTCGCGAAGACGCTAAACCTACGTTGGATGCGCTTGCTGAAAACCTGAAGCTCAATCCGAATATTCGCATTCAGTTGTCTTCACATACCGATTGCCGAGGCAACGACAGCTACAATGAGGCCTTATCTCAAAAACGCGCTCAATCCGCGGTGGACTACCTGATTTCCAAAGGCATTGATCCGCTGCGGCTGGTAGCCAAAGGCTACGGCGAGGGCGTTCCGGAAGCCACCTGTATCTGTGCCCGCTGTACGGAAGAAGAACATCAGTTGAATCGTCGCACGACTTTCAAAATTATAGAATAACCCATCAACGATTTAACACATTTTAAAACCGCTTTAAGTATAATTTAGCATGACGCCCATCGAAAGAATGGGCGTTTTTTTTGAACTTTATCCGTGAAAACCTTTTTCGGGAAAATTCAACAAAATATGAAAACGAAAATCTATCACAACTTACTACACATTCTTCTTGCGCTTGCCATTCTTGCCATGCCTGCCTGCAATGCAAGCCGTGCTGTGAAAGGCGGAGCAATTGGAGCTGCTGCCGGAGGCGCGATTGGCGGCGTTATTGGAAAAAAAGCCGGGAATACCGCAGCCGGTGTCATCATTGGAGCAGCGATTGGCGGTGCTGCCGGAGCGCTGATTGGTCGTTATATGGACAAACAAGCCGAAGAAATCCGTCGGGATTTGAAAGGGGCAAAAGTTGAGCGAGTTGGCGAAGGAATCCTCATTACTTTCGATTCAGGTCTGCTATTCGACGTAGGCTCTTATCAGTTACGACCCGCCACGCGCCAAAATCTGGTTGAATTAGCCAAAACCTTGAATAAATACAAAGACACTGAAATTCTGGTGGAGGGACATACCGACGATCGCGGCACAGAAGAATACAATATGACCCTTTCGGAAAATCGCGCCAAATCGGTGTACAATCAATTAGTGAAGCAAGGCGTGGCAAGCAGCCGTTTTTCTGTACTTGGCTACGGCGAATCGGCGCCGATTGCCGACAACAATACGGTGGAAGGGCGCCAGCTCAACCGTCGGGTAGAAATTGCTATTTTTGCCAATAAAAAACTCCAACGCGCTGCCAAACGCGGCGACCTCGAAATTGAATAACCGCTTCCATACCAAATAGATAAATGGAGCGCCGACAAATAGTTCCATCGCTCCATTTATCCATCAATCCGACGATGAGCATGACCGCTAAAAAATTCGCACCTACTCAATCAAGAGCTTACCGGCATACATGCTCCGCCCATCGGCATAAATGTTCACCCAGTACATGCCGGCGCGCTGATCACTCAAATCAAGCAGGAGTCGGGCTTGCCTAAGTTGCCCCGCTTTTATCATTTCTACCCGCTGTCCCAGGATATTCCAGATTTCCAGGTTTACATCCGCCGTTTGCGGTAAGCTAAGATCGAGCCAAACCTCGCCAGTGCTGGGATTGGGGAAAATTTTGACCACACCAGAAAAAATTATTTTATCATCTGATACCAGAAAAGACTCTGCTATTGCTTCGCAACCATTTAAATCGGTCACCGTCAGGCTATAATTGCCGTTTTCCTGAATAATAATTTGAGAAGTGTTTTCGCCCGTATTCCAAAGATACCGGTAAGCAGGCGTTCCTCCACTGACAACCCCCGAGGCCAGATTGCCCGCACCAAATGCAACTTCCGCCAGCAGTTGCGGCGGTTCTTTCACCACAAAAGTAGCTGTTTTCACGCATTGATTCGAATCACGCACGGCGAGTGTATAAGTTCCGGCACGCAAGCCGGTGAGATTGGAAGTATCCTCTACAAACACAGTTCCCCGATATTCCCAAACGTAATTGAATGGCTCTTTGCCTCCTGTTACCAGCACTTCAATCGAACCAGTCGCTTCTCCATGGCACAACACATCATTGACTTTACCGTTAATGGTGACGCCGGAAGCGGGTTCCGTTACTACAATTGGCGGAAAAATAACCCGGCAGGTATCCGCATCTGTAACGGTAAGCGTGTAGGCACCCGACGCCAGGCTGGAAATATCTTCGGTGCTGCGATTGTTACTCCATCTAAATTCGTAAGGTGGAGCGCCTCCCTGCAGCGACACGTTGATTGCACCGGTGCGGTCGCCTTTACAAAGTACATTCTGTACGATAGGAGCATGCGCAAATTTTATAAGATCATTATTATTCATAATTTCCAGGGGCAAAATCGTATCGCGGCAGCCCCGCGCATCGATCGCATAACCTGTGTATATTCCATTGGGAACCCCTGTTAAATCTTCTTTATTACTGATTGCTAAGCCATGCTGGTTGATCCATTGATAAACATAAGGTGGCGTGCCTCCGGACGTTGTCGCAAAAATAGCACCGTCCTCGCTGCTGAAGCAGTTAGGCTCGTTCATCCGATTGGGTATAAAAGACAAAGGCAAAGGCTCCCGAATAGCTTTCCTGGGCGACACGACTACACAGCCACTGCCAACATCTGTAATCGTTACGTTATAATCAGAATCCAAAGGTAATCCTGTGAGTGTCACTTCACGGTCGTTGGTATTAATGATCGTACTATTGCTAAAATGAAAAATAAATGGCGCTGCGCCCCCGGAAACGCCTACCGTTATTTGACCATCGTTGGCACCAAAACAGGAGACATCTTTTACCAAAAAAGTATCAATCGTCAGTGCTTTACCTGCCTCGCGAACTTTTATGGAAGGGATAAACTCGTTGCAGGCGCTGGCGTCTTGCACCAATAGCTGATATTCGCCGGGGAGTACATTCGTCAAAACAGAATCTCGCGATCCATCACTCCAGAAATACTGATAAGGCGCTCGACCACCTTTGGTAATAGCGCGTATTTCGTTCGAAAAAGTTTCCTCGCATTCATCGCTCACTTTCACCGTAATATCCGTCAGCAATTTTGTCGGCTCAATAAGCCTAAAAGTCGTATCTATCGGGCATTGATTGGCATCCAGTACCACGATGCGATAATCGCCCGCAGGCAAATTGAAAATATCATCGGTGATTTCACCCCTTCCTACCCATTCAAAACTGTACGGCGCAGTTCCTCCTTCTACAGTTGTTTCAATAAATCCAGTAGAATCACCGCTACAAGCAATTTGTCCGATCGTTTCCACCCGAAGTGTCAAAGGTTCAGGATTGACCATCTCAATTGTATCCGAAACAAAAGTACATCCTCTCGAGTCCACCAATGACAATACATAATCGCCGTCGCTTAAACCCGATAAATCCTGAGTGGTACTTCCGTTGCTCCATTGATAACTGACCGGAGGCGTACCGGCACTGAAAAAATTCACTTCGATCGCGCCATCAGTGCTCTGGTAGCAGCTGGGCTGGAATGCTGTGATGTTCAAATCAAAGACCTGAAGTGCATCTACCACGATTGTTGTATCATACAAACATCCTTCAGCATCTTCCACGGTGACCGCGTATGTCCCGATGCCCACATTTTCCAGATTTTGAGACACATCGCCACGGCTCCATTGGTAAGAAAAAGGCGCTGAGCCCACTAATTGCAGGCTGATTGAGCCGTCCATTCGCCCGATGCATTCCGGTTCGGCAATGGCAATTGCCACATCAATCGGTGAAACGGCGGTGAGATTCACATCCATAGCGCCACCCACGCAACCGTTGGCGTCGGTCAGCGTAACCGAATAGGCTCCGGTTTCCAAGTCAGTGATCGTTTTATTTACAATTCCATTGCTCCAGGTAAACGTATAAGGCATGGTACCTCCCACTGCTGCTGCCGTCAGAGCGCCGGTATTGTCACCGACACACTGGGGATTGACCTGATTGACAATGCTTAGTTGTAAAAAGTCAGGCTGGGTAACCGGAATATTCAGTATCTGCTGGCAACCGTTGAAATCAGTCACTGTAACAGTGTAAGTACCTGCTGGTAAATTGACCAGCACCGGCGAAGTGCTGCCCGTATTCCAGACATAACGATAAGGAGCCGTTCCGCCGCTTGCCTGCACTTTCACGTAGCCGTCACTTTCGTTAAAACAACGAACGCTTTTGAGTGAATCTAGAACAATTGTAAGTGGCAGTGGCGCCTGCAAATCAATATTTTCAACCAATTGACAACCTCTTGCATCGGTTAGTGTAACGACATAATCACCGGTATCCAGCTCTTCCAGGTCTTCGCGGCGGGAGCCATTGCTCCATAGAAAATTGTAATTTTTAGTACCGCCAAAAACACTGAGATCAATTGCCCCGTCATTGGTTTCCGCGCAGGAAGGCTCGGTGAGATTCGCTACGATTTTCAGAGGTTCAGGTTCCTTTACCAAAATATCTTCAAGAACCGTCTCGCAGGCTCCATCGGTAATGGTAACCGAGTACGTGCCTCCCGGCAGATTTTGCACAATGGGCGTCGTTGCACCGGTACTCCAGCGGTATTGCGGATTTGCTCCGGTTACATTCAGTTCAATGCTGCCGTCTGCCGAGTTGGCACAGCTTACATCTTTAACCACCGTACTGCGAACTACCGCGGCAGGTCCATCCACAAATACCTGGCGCAGAAAAAATTCACAGGCTTGAGGCGAGCTGTCAGTGATGGTAATCCGATAGGCGCCTTGCGGCAAATTATTGATGGTGTAGGTTCCTATAATTCCGTCTATGCTGCCGGTGACACCATTAGCGCTGCTCCATTCATAGCGGAACGGGCTTTGCCCCGAAAGTGGCGTGATAGTAATATTGCCATTGTTGCCGGTACAGGAAGTGACATTTTGTTTTGCAACACGAACTGAATCAATACTGTTGGTTGAACTGACAGAAACGCTGTCGGTCGTGCTACACCCTCCGGCGTCTGTAACTGTCACAAAATATTTGTTGGTCACTCCGGCAACGTTACCAGAATTGATGGTAATATCGGTATCCGTTTCGCCTGTACTCCACAGATAAGTGTAATTGCCTCCGCCACCCGATGCATTAACAACTACTCGTTCTGTATTTTCCAGACAGAGCGAGAAGGATTTTGCTGGCGTAAATACCAGGTTAGGGGAAGGTTTTTCAAAAACAGTCACACTTTGTTCGTCGCTACAACCGCTGGGGGTAGTCGCCAGATAATAATAAGTTGTTGTTTCGTTTGGCATGACAATAGTGGAAGCCAGTTCATTGGTACTATCTGCCGGTGATGCGGAGTGAAAAGTAATTGAAGCGCCGGTAAAATGAGCGTCTTCAATGGTAAGTCCTGCCAAATCAAACGGTTCGCCAGGGCATACTTCCGGCGTTGAAGCGTGGCTAACGTTTGGATTCGGATTTACGACGACGACAGCCTCTGCCCTTATAGCTGAACCACAGACAAAATCAGTTTCCAAGGCATAAAAACGATACACCACCGGCACCGGGCTGTTGTTGAGTGGCAAATCCGGGAAAAAGCAAACACCAGCCCCCACAATATCATTGCCTTCCGGCGACGTATACCAGAAAATCGGTCGTCCAGCAATTGGCGTTGCACAGATCACGGCAATATCGCCGGAGCAAATCGTATCATTCGTCACCACTGGCGGCGGAAGGATATTTTCATCCAGATTGCCATTGCAATTGCTGTCAATGCCGTCGCAGGAAATTTCCGCAGCACCGGGATGGATATTTGGATTATTATCATTGCAATCGTCACCTTGCAAGGTATAACCGGGAGGAATTTCATCTAAACAGCTAAAAATGAACTGATTAGGATCCCCATAGCCGTCGCCGTCAGCATCCACATAGAAGGGTGTATCGGGTGCGCCGAGATCTTCCGAGCCAAAGAAAACAATGTTATCGAGTGCAATATCGCCTCTGGAGCCATTGCCCCCAACGCCTACAAAACGAAAACGCACGATCGTACTATCGGCAAACTGATTCAGAGACAAATATACCTTGTGCCACTGATTGCCCTGATCGCCGGATTTCTCCCACATGGTTGACCAAGTAGCCCCTCCGTCGAGGGAAGCTTCCAAACGCAAGGTGCCGATATTCGTGCCCCACATGTGATAATTGAACGACAAATGACACGTATCTGTGCCCTGCTTGTTGATCCGAATACAATTGGACAGCAGATGCGCTTCTTTGCCATTGGTGCATGCCGCACCAGAAGCTTCAAGATACACGTATTTGCTGCTGCCGCCATTGACATCCCCCGTCGGACCGGTACCAACCGTAGGCGTACTCCCCTGATAGACCAGCCAGTCAAATCCATCGCCGGAATTGGTATTGCGCCAAATACCCGGGAAATTACATACTGCCCCGCAGGAAGCCACGCAAGAAGTATAATTATCGAAGCGTTCGACAATCGTTTGGGGTGGCGGCAAGCAACCGGTTCGCACCAAAATGGGACAGGAATTATCTGAAAAGGAAGAACTGATCGTGCATCGGCGTCGGATATAAATTTCATATTCGGTATCGGGCTGTAGCCCTTGTAAATTATAAGGCGCACAAGAATTGGCGAAAGCCAGCGTGCCTTCTCCCGGATTCGCGTCGGTGCCGGGCATAAAACCTGGCGGGCCATATTCTACAATAACCGGTGTACAATCATCCGGCGACCAGTCGAGCCGAACGGTTGTCGTATCTACATTCAACACACTCACATTCGTAATCGGCAGGCAAGACGTAGATTCAAACACCAGATACACATATTCAAGCGTACCCTCATCATCTTCGGCATCATCACAGATTTGCAAGATCCATTGACCGTTGGGGTTGGTTACGCCGTCGTTAAATTCAAAAAAACTTTCTTCCGGTTGGTAAGTACCGTCGAGGAACGGCGCTTGCCCCTCCGTGATGGACTGGCAGGCAGCCACTGAAAAAACCATATATTCGCCGCAGCCTACTATCGGTGAGCCATAATTGTCATCGCCGCCACCATTGTCAAAAGAAAGCTTCGCCGTTTTTCCACTTGGCGATTTCAGGCTGATGTCCAGATCACCAGCCCAGGGATGCAAAATAATAAGCCGCACTTCTTTCAGGTAGACATTGGTGCCCAAAGCCGAGCCTGGAGCGCCGCTCACATTGATCACAAACTGATCGGGTTGGTAAAAAACGCCTCCATCCGGGCAGTTATTATCGGTAATCGGCAACCCCAGCCCACAGGCGGAAGGGTTTGACAGGACAGAATTCTGTGCAAATGAAGGCATCCATGAAAAAATCGTCAGGCAAAATAACACGTTTGAAGCGCGCGTCAGCCATTTTCTCATAAAAGGTGTAGTTTAAGGGAGAAAGTTTTATTCAAATCGTCCTGAGTAACATTCAACATTGAACCGTTGTGTTACAAACAAAATGATCTGCGTAAAAATAATATAATCTCAGACAGTGTTGAAAAAGAGAAGGAAGGGATTTTTGCTAATGATAGCGAAAATCGCATTTAGTAAATCTTTCTAATCTGAAAAAAGACATTGCCCGATCTCAACCGAAAACGTGTGTAACATCAACAAATTCGTGGCAGTTGCTCGCCGACAAGCATGCTCACCACACGCTTACCGCCAATCTGGCTTGTGAGCACCACCTGCCGGGGATGCGCTTCCACCACCTCGCCGATGAGCGCAGCGTTGGCGCCGTTTTCCAAGGTGCGTAACCTTTTGGCAAAGGCATCGGCAATGCCGGCATCCACCACCGCAATAAAAATGCCTTCATTGGCAACGTACAAAGGATCAAGCCCCAACAGTTCGCAGGCGCCGTACACTTCTTCCGCCACCGGAATATCCTTCTGATAAATGTCAATACCCAGCTTCGTATCACGTGCAATTTCGCTCAACACCGTAGCTACGCCGCCCCGCGTTGGGTCGCGCAGCAAGTGAATAGCTTCGCCAAAATCATTTAGTAATTGTATAATATCGTGATTCAAATTGGTTGTATCGCTCTCGATTGTCGTTTCAAATTCCAAGCCTTCGCGCACGCTCATAATAGCAATGCCATGCGTCGCCAGATCGCCACTTACGATAATTTTATCCCCTGGTTTTATTCTCGATTTGGCAATTTTCGCGCGTGGATGCACCTCTCCCACCCCGGTGGTATTAATAAAAACTTTGTCTCCTTTGCCGCGTTCTACCACTTTTGTATCACCGGTCACTATCTGAATTCCAGCCTTTTCTGCCGCAAATTTCACCGACACCAAAATATCCCAGAATTCTTTCATCGTCAGCCCTTCTTCCAGGATAAATCCCAGCGACAAATATTTGGGAATGGCGCCGCACATCGCCAAATCATTCACCGTGCCATTGATCGCCAGTTCGCCGATATTGCCTCCCGGAAAAAACACCGGCGTAATAACATAACTATCCGTTGAGAATGCAATTCGGCTATTCATTTCAAAAATGGCGCCATCATGATGTTCGTCCAATAATGGATTTTGCAATAAATCGAACACGCCCGATTCGAGCAGTTTATTCGTCAGTAGCCCGCCGCTACCGTGCCCCAGCGTGATAATGTCAAAATCAAGCTGCGGCATCGGACATTGCAATTGCATTCGTATCTTTTCCTGGTTCATACGTTATGATGTATCAGGGTAATGTTTTTAACCTATTTCTTCCATTGCTTTCGCAAAGTGATAATACGCCGCGCAAGCCCCTTCCGACGAAACCATCGGCGCGCCAAGCGGGGTTTGAGGGGTGCATTTCTTACCAAATTGCGGGCATTCTTTCGGTTTTTTGATGCCTTTTAGCACCAACCCGGCAATGCACTCGGTGCTTTCTTCTACTTTTTCAATATTCACCGAGAATTTTTTATTCGCATCATAAGCCGCAAATTCTTCGCGCACCTCGTAGCCACTCATGGGAATCGTGCCAATGCCCCGCCATTCGCGGTCGGCAATTTCGAATACCTGACCGATTACTTTGCGCGCTTCAGGATTGCCTTCTGGCTTGACCACGCGTGTGTATTGATTATCAAGGAAATACCTGCCCTCTTCAAGCTGACGCACGGTCATCAAAATACCTTGCAGCAAATCCACCGGCTCAAATCCGGTAATCACAATCGGAATTTTAAATTGCTCCACCAGCGGAAAATATTCTTCGATGCCCATGATCGTGCAAACGTGCCCTGCCCCCAGAAAGCCCTGAATCTGGGCTTCTTCGTCGTTCATCACTGCTTCGATCACGGGAGGAACGAGCACATGCGATGCCAAAATCGAATAGTTCTTCACCCCCAACTGATGCGCATGTACCACCGATAAAGCATTGGCGGGGGCTGTTGTCTCAAAGCCCACCGCAAAAAATACCACTTCCCGGTCAGGATACTCCTGCGCAAGCTTCACCGCTTCGAGCGGCGAGTAGAGAATGCGCACATCCGCACCGTTGGCTTTGGCTTCGAGCAAGCTGCGTTTTGAGCCAGGCACTCGCAACATATCACCGAAAGAGCAAAGTATAACCCCTTTTTCTTCCGCAAGATAAACAGCTTTATCAATCAAATTTAACGGTGTCACGCATACCGGGCAACCAGGGCCATGCACCATTTGCACCTCCTCCGGCAGCAGGTTGAGAATGCCATTTTTGACCAAACTGTGGGTTTGCCCGCCACAAACCTCCATGATTGTCCAGGGGCGCGTCGCGGTTTTGTGCAGCTCTTCGAGATACTGCTCCACCAATTCGGGATCGCGGTATTCGCTCAGGTATTTCATTTTTGAAAAACTTTAGAATTCCCAACGTCGGCGCCGACATATCGGCAAATTGACACGTCGGCACACTACATTTCGAAAATCAAACTTCCCCAAAAACTTTGATAATCGGACTGACTTTTGTCACCGTTTTCGATCATTCTCACCAGGCTAATCATCCACAACCCTTTGGCATTCAATTCAATCTTTGCAACGCCTTCCGCGTCGGTGCGTGCTGTGCCGTGGTTGGTTTTGGTTTCATCCACTTTATGCCAGGAACGCACCACCACGTCTGCCAGTGGTTTTCCTTCAAATAAAATTTTTACCGGCAGTTTGTCGCCCGTTTTAAGTGTATATGGATTTTGTAAAGGAATGATTTCCAGAGTCATACCAGTATTCATGGCATAAGTATGGTCGGTTTTATTACCAACCTGCAAAATTGCTTTGGCACAACGCTGATAGAGTTCGCGAGCCGGTTTGTTTAATTCACCTCGTTGATATCGTAGCGTGAGGATATTTTCGATGCCGTCTTCTTTCAAATAAGCATTAAATTCTTCATCCTGTAGCTCGATAAAAGAATTATTGGAGCGCATCACCAGTAGATGGGTGCCAGCTTTCTTGCATTTAAACTCAATCGCCAGCGAATCACTTGCCAATGCCTGTGCCGTCAAATCTTGCTTTTTCTTGCCAAAAAAATGTTGAATACTTGCCGTGCGCTTCGTGCGCGCGCCCCAAAGCTCGCCGTGAAAATCCTCGCCGACGAGCAGATTCAATGCGACAGTCTGACCGGGCGCCACGCGAAATTTATTCGGCGCCAACCAAAACTCGTGGGAAGTGAACAACAACCAGCCGCTGATAAACACCAAAAATACTAAGATCTTTTTCATTAGTTGAATATTATTATAAATTTCGTTATCAAATATCATGAAAGTAACTGCCCAAAAGAAACGCATTCGTCATTGGGTGATAATTGCTGGTGAAAAAACAATTCAAACTCGCTTTTTAAATTATTGATTATTAAGTCAACCAGCAATTCATTTTGAAAAACCCCGCCACTAAATGCCAATTTTCGACAACCAGATTGTTGGGCTGCATTTTTAATAATCTCCACCAATGACACATGAAATTTAGCGGCAATATGATCTTTTGCTACCCCTTTTCGTAAATCGGATAAAATATCTTGAATGAAAGGTCGCATCGGAATTACATCATAAGGATTCATTTCTATGATATGACAGCCCGGTGAGCGCCAGTTATTTTTGCGAAACCATGACTTTGCCAATGCTTCCAATTGCATTGCCGCTTCGCCTTCATAGCTGGTCTTGTCCGCCAAACCCAACAAAGATGCCAGTCCGTCGAAGATACGCCCAACACTGGAGGTCCGCAGGCTATCTTGTTTGGCAAGCATTTTTTGATACAAATTCCATTCTGCTTTTGTAAATTTTGATGCTAAGAAATCTGTGGCGTCATCCCACCCGTGTGTCAGACAAAGCAGGGAAATTCTGGGTTCGCGAGGCATTTTATCGCCCAAAATGAATGGAAAGTAATCAAAATGATAAACTCTGGAAAATTCATGATCCCTGTAATAAAAAAATTCACCACCCCACACCTGCCCGTCATCACCGTAGCCAGTGCCATCCCACACGATGTTTAAAATAGATTCCTGGGAATTGAGCAAATTGTTTTCACCCAACACTGCCAACGCGTGCGCCTGGTGATGCTGCACCTTTCTCACCGGCGCGCCCCACTCTGCCGCGAGCCGTTCGCCAAGTTGGGTAGAAAAATAGCCCGGATGCTTGTCAACGACGACCTTATTAGGCTGATTATCAAATAATTGCAAAAAATGTTGCAGAGTATGTTCAAAGCTTTGTTGCGACTCAAAGCTATCCAGATCGCCCAGAAACTGGCTCACGTAGACATTACACCGGTGCGACAACGCAAACGTGCTTTTCAGGTTCGCGCCCATCGCCAAAACAGATGGGCTTTGAGCGGAAAAACGCTGTGTAATCGCTGTATTCAGCAATGATGGCGCCAGCCCCCGCGAGCGGCGAATCACAATCGGCTGCTCGTGCTGCGAACTGACGCACAACACCGAATCATCCTGTGGCAATATAATATCTCTATTATTTGATAAAATAAAATCGGCAATTCTTGATAATTCATTAACAGCTTTATCGTCTTCGTAAATGATCGGTGAGCCGCTAATGTTGCCACTGGTAGCCACTAAAGGCTTACCTATCGCACTGATAATCAAATCAAAAAGTGGCGTATAGGGCAGCATCGCACCAATCCGCTGTAGCCCAGGCGCAATTAATTCTGTTTGAATACCACTGAAAACAGTGTCTTTCAGATGTAACAATACAATTGATGCAGCCGGACTTTGTAATAGTTTTCGTTCTGAATCGCGCAGCTCAGCATCTCCTTTTAGCATGTCCACATTGGGGTATAGCAATGCCAGCGGCTTGGTGGGTCGATGCTTGCGGGTACGCAGGCGTTGGATGGACTCGGAGTTGGTGGCATCGCACATCAACAGGTAACCGCCGATACCTTTAATGGCGCCAATTTGACCATTTTGCAATAATTCGATCGTTTTTTGCAATGAATTTGGCAAAATATTACAATCGGCATCATATAATTGTAATTGAATGCCGCAAGTTGGGCAGGAATTCGTTTGTGAATAATAACGTCGATTGCGAACGTCACCATACTCCGCCTGGCAGATCGGGCACATAGCAAAATCGCGCATCGTGGTACGTTCGCGGTCGTAAGGCAATTTTTGCACAATCGAAAAGCGCGGACCGCAATTGGTGCAAGTGATAAACGGATATCGCCAACGGCGGTCGGTCGGCTCATACAGTTCGCGGCGGCAGTCTCCGCACAGCGCAAAATCTGGTGTCATTAATAAATCGGCCTGGGTTTGTTCTTCGCTCAAAATGATTTGAAAATCTTCAAAAATCTGCGGTGCAATTTCCGTCATTTCATGAGCTACAACCCTTGATAATACTGGCGCATTGCGCAGTATATGTTCATAAAATTGGTTGGCTTTTTCCGCATTGGCATTAAAAACTACATGCACGCCATCCGGCGCATTATTTACCCAGCCATTTAGTTCAAATGCTTCCGCCACCCGGAACACATATGGTCGAAAGCCCACACCCTGCACTTGCCCGCGCAAATGGATATGCCAGGTGGGCGTATGCGTTTCCGCTTTGATATGATATTCCGGCAACTGCATGCGCTGAAATTAGCAAGTTTTTCGGAATTTGCGGAAAGCAATATTTTGAAAAATAGCTTTCTTTCATCAGCGTACCAAGGTTACATCGCCCACAAATTCCTCGGTTTCACCGTCTTTGAAGCGAATCCGGGCGCGATACACAAAGACCGCAGGATCGAGCTTTTTACCTTTGAATGTGCCATCCCAGGCAGCGGAAGGATCATTGGGATCGAAGTTTTGCTTCTGGTAAACCATATCGCCGAAACGTTGATAAATTTGCAATAATTCTACCTCTTCCACACCGTCGCCAGCGAACACATAGAAGAAATCATTTATACCATCGCCATTCGGAGAAAATGCGCTGGGAATATAAATTTTACGCTCGCGGTCCACTTCCACATAGACAAAATCGCGCACCGAGCATTCGCCAGTGGTACCGGTCAGTTCGTACAAAACACTGCGCTGCGGATACGCATAGAACAGATTCTCGCCCACCCGGACGATGGAAGTATCCGGAAACCACGTGTAATTCAAGTCCGAATAATTCGAGAAAATTTCCAGCCGCACGGTATCGCCGGGCACAATCCGCACCGTATCCAGCCGAACGAACATGATCAGGCTATCGGGTTCAGAAATCTCGACAGTGTAAGTCGTGTCGCAGCCCGAAGCCGCCGTCGCTTCGATGTCGTAAAAACCAGGTTTCAAGCGAGAGAACAAATTGCCCCCCTGCTGAAAGAAATCATCGCCATAAACGGCAATGTTGTTGCCCTGATCGTTCAGCACTTCAATGCTGCCATTATCAGCGCCAAAGCAAGTGATATCTTTGGTGCGAAACTCGATATTCGGAATACCGTTAATCGTAATCATTTGTGAAGTCGTATCGTAGCAAATACCATCGTAAGTCGCAATCAAATCCACCTCGTAATCGCCGCCTTCTAAATAGGTATGACGCGGATTCATCCGTGTAGAAGTAGCGCCGTCCCGGAAATTCCATTGGTAGCCGTTCGCTGTTTTAGACTGATTGTCGAAAACAATATCCGTAGGAACGCACTCTCCGAAAACCGTAAAATTAAAGGCAGCTTCAGGAGTGGGGCGCACAAAAACAGCATCGCTCTGCGTTGACATACAGCCTACGGCATCAGTAGCCATAGCGGTGACCGTGAAAGATCCTTGACGACTGTAGGCATAGGAGGTAGTTTGCCCCGTGCCTTGTTCGCCATCGCCAAAAATCCAGGTCACACTGCTCAGACTTCCGCTTGAAATGGTGCGGAATTGCGCGCTTTCGCTAACGCACAGTGAATCGGGCACGACGATGTCGAATTGAGGTAACGGCGTTACGCGGATTTGTTTCTCCACTGATGCCCGGCAACGATTGGCGGCAACGACCGATAAACGGACCAGATAAGTGCCGATAGAATCGTAGGTATGCACTGGTTTAGGAATATTTGAAATATTGCCATCGCCGAAAGACCAATTCGTGCTGACGTTGTCGGATGCAATAAAATCAAATTTCGTTTCCGATTCAAGACAAGTAATATCGTCTACGAGCAATTCAATTTCTGGTAAAGGCTTGATATTAACGGCAACCACCGTACTGTCGAAACCGCATCCATAAGAATATTGAATAATATTATAAACGCCGGCGGTATTGTAAATGTGCTCAGGATTATTGTCAGAAGAAGTAGTGCCATCGCCAAAGACATAGCTCACATCTGCGCCCGGCGTCGCAAAACTCGTCACCTGAACGGTATCGCCCACACAAAACTCAGGCTGATCCACGCTGAAGAAGGCTCTGACATTCGTGGGTTCTACCGTGAGCGTTTTTGACAAAGTATCGCTCCCGCAGCTATTGGCGGCAATCAGCGAAATGGTGTAAGTCGTTGGCTCATCCGCGGTAAAATAAATCTGCGGATCGGGTTGAATCACACGCGAAGTACGCCCGTTACCAAAATCCCAGAAATAGCTGTCTGGCAGTCCCTGGCTGGCATTTTGAATTTCTACCACATCGCCGGAGCAAAAGCTGCTAAAGGTTGTCCCGAAATTTGCAATCGGACGCGGGCTTACCCGAATGGTATCGGTGTATTCCTTTGCGCCACAGCCATTTGCCACCGAAAGCCGCACCACATAAGTCGAATCGCCAAATTCAGCTGTGTAAATTACCGGTTGGGGGTTGGCTGTCGAGTCGGTTTGACCATTGCCAAAATTCCAGACAAAATCAATGTTTTCGCCGCGACTTAGATTGGTAAAAGCCACTTCCAGATCGGCGCAACCACTTCGGGTATTCACATCGAACGCCACTGTTGGCGGCGGTTCGGTAATGCGAATTGGTCGGGAAATCACATCCTCGCACCCCGCTGTAGAGCGGACCAGTAAAGTCACCGTATAATCGCCTGCGGCGTCAAAAGCGATCTGCGGATTCATTGCATCCGACGTGCGCCCATCGCCAAAATCCCAGGCATAACTGTCCGCGTTGACCGAGGTATCCACAAAGGTGAAGCTTTCGTTAATACATTGATTTCCTTCTAGAGTAAAACCAGCCTGAGGCAACGGATGCACCGTTAATGTCAGTTGATCTTCCGCTGCGCAGGACGCAACGGCACTGCTTTCAATCCGATAGGTGAAAGTATAATCTCCAGGCTCCAGGAGTCGAATGTCCACCAATCCGGTCACCGCATCCACCAATCCATCTCCGCTCCAAATGCCACCAGAAGGCGTTGCCGCTGACAGATTGACGAAATCTTCCGATTCGCAAAAACCAACATCGGCTCCGGCATTCACACCGCTCAGGTCAATCACATTCACTGTTATTTCATCGCGCACTTCACAGGTCGTGCCGCCGAAAATGGTGTAGGTATAAGTCGTTGTACCACCGCCTGCCTGTTGCAAGTTAATCACACCAGTGCCGGCATCAATTCCTACACCACTCCAGCGACCACCGGTGGGGGCAAACTGCAACGCCAGCGTACCAGCACTGATACATACTGTCGTATCCGCCGGAACGACCACTTGTTGCTTTGCTGTAATATTTATTGCAAAAGAATCCAATGCAATACATCCTGCATCAGAAGTATGTGTGTACGTCAGCGTATAGCGCCCCGGCGATAGCGCACTGGTATTCAAAAGCCCTTCCGCCGCATTGACAATACCTGCTCCCGTCCAAACACCAAAACCATTCGGTCCGGCATTGAGCGTGAGATTATCGCGCAGACGAATGTTCTCATTGGTGATACAAAAAACCACTTCATCCTCAGCGATGGCGGCATTAGGTAAAGGCGCTACGGTGATTCTTTTTTGCGCCGTAGCAATACAACTATTGGTTTCGTCAAAATAGAAATACGTCAGGGGTTTACTGCCGATACCCGCAACAGCCGGGGAAAAGATCGCCTGGGCGGTGTCGGTAATGCCCATGCCCTGCCAGTAGCCGCCATTCGGCGAGAAGCCGGTAAGCTGAAAGGAGGGGGCGTCAATGCAAACCGTTTGGTCTGAACCAGGATTGATCGGAACTGCATTCTTCACTTCGATGTCAATCGTCTCCGTTGACAAACACTCAGCAGCGCCCATCGAATATGTGATGGTATTCACACCGAGTATGGCATCGCTGGGATCAAACCTTCCGTCGGCAGTCACGCCAGTACCGCTCCAAACGCCGCCGGTAGGCGTTGCACTCAGTTGAACGGGCTGTGCCGTATTGCAAAGCGGCGCCACTGGCTCGATTGTTACATCTTGCCGTTCGAGCACAATCAGCGTATCCTGCAAGGTAAAAGTACCGCACACACTGGAAGCTTCCAGTTGTACTACGTGTTGTCCCGGCGGAAAGATAATATCCGAAGGGTTTCTTTCGGTAGAAGTAGCCGGCGTACCACCATTGAATGTCCAGCGCACCTGCGAAACCGTGCCAGCGTATTCCACTTTTGGTGTGTAAATCAATTCTTCACAGGCAATCGGCTCGGCAGTAAGCATGATTAAAGGTTGTTCAAACACTTCAATCGTTTCCTCCCAGGTACTCGGGCCACACTCGTTGGTCATACGAAGCGTCAACTTATACGTTCCCGATTCAAACAAAAACAACGTGGGCGAGATCGAAAACCGACTGGTACTATCCAAAAATGAAAAGCCCTGCCCCGGCGAAATATTCCACTCGTAGGTTTGCGCTCCTGCTGACTGATTGTTAATACGCAGAATTAAAGGCGCGCAGCTCGTGTTTGGATTTAGAGAATAGGTCACATTCACCACCGGTGCTTCTTTGACCTCGATCATCTGCGAAAAGGTATTGTTGCCACAATTGCTTTGCACCGTGAGTGACACCGTGTACAACCCCGGACCGCTGAAAGTATGCGACGGTTCAAATTCGGTAGAAGTATTCGCTACGCCGGAAGCAGGATCACCAAAATCCCAGCGATAAATAGCACCGGTATCCGCTGTACAACTGGTGTTTTTGAAATCAATAGTCGTTTCCGGCAGGCACAGCGTTGCATCTGCTTCAAACTGTGCCACTGGACGAAGAAAAACGAAAATAGGTTTAATCACAAAGTGATTGAATTGCGGACAGCCCGGGACGATTGCCGACAGCCTGAGTTCTGCGATTGCCAGACCACCATCCGCAGAGCAGGCGTCCAGATCGTTGAAGTTGTAGGTGTGCTTCACCTCCGTAATTTCATCGAGCGTATCGCGTTGCCCGTCGCCCCAGTCCCATATATAAATGGTATTGGTGTTACCAAATTCTTCCGAAGTATTGCGAACAGTGATTTCAAATCCTTCACAAACATCGTTGTTCACCAGTTCGTAACTCGCATCCACACGTTGCGTGCCGATGCAATCTTGCGCGTGGGTGACGTTCGCAATCGTCAAAAACATAAACATTGGGATTAGCAGACGTTGCATAATCGGCTTGGGTTTTAAGTCGTTTATTGATTTTCACAAATCTATTGCAATTCCTAGAAAATAGAAGCCTGATTGGCTCAGCCACCCAAAAATACGCTTCCATCGGTACAAACGACCAATCAGAATTTCGCTTTAACGTTCTGGTTTTCGAGCGTGATGCACCCGGGGATGTAAGATGTCTTGCTGGGTAAGGTTTTTCTACTGCAAGGATAAGGCTTCTTTGCGGAAGGTCGAATTATATTAAGAAAAAAATGATACAAAATTTAAGCTTGGCACATTTTGGAAATTTAACAAGGCTCGCCGCCAGGCTTTATGCCATCTGCCCCATTTTGCCGCTTTGATAATCGCGAATTGCCTGGTGAATTTCGGCCTCGGTGTTCATCACAAACGGACCGTGCGCCACGATCGGTTCGTGGAAGGGTTCTCCGTGACACAGAATCAAGGTTGCGTCGCGCCTGGCTCGCACTCTGATAGCTTCATCATCGTTTGCAAACTCCAGCAAAGTATGGGTATCGGCAGTGGTGCCGTTCACCTCCACTTCACCGTTGACTACGTAAAACAAAATATTGCGCGCCTCGGGAATTTTCGTTTCGAAAGAACCGCCTTCTTTCAGCGTAATCCAACTCGTGAACAAATCGGTCAGCGAATTAATCGGGCCGATTTCGCCGCGCCAGTTGCCGGAAACGAGGTACACCGTCACCCGGTCTTCATCTTCTTTGATCCTGGGAATGGCATCGCTTTGCAAACCAATGTATTTCGGCTCGGTCATTTTCAGGTGCGAAGGCAGATTCAGCCAAAGCTGCAACACTTCCTCCGTGCCGCCTTGACGTTTAAATTCATGAGAAGAAACTTCTGCATGGATCAGGCCGCTGCCCGCTGTCATCCACTGAATGCCACCGGCCTTGATAACGCTTTCACCCGTGCTGGAGTCGCGGTGCGTGATATCGCCCTGCAAAATGAAGGTCAGCGTTTCAAAACCTCGATGCGGGTGCGGACCGAAGGGCAGTCCGTTGTTATTTGGTGGATAATCCTGCGGACCGTGATGATTCAAAAACAAAAACGGATCGAGATGACGAATCGAATGCGTAGGCATCGCCCGATACGTGATCAGATCGGCGATTGGATCATATATCGCTTTATGTAATTTTTTAATTGTTCTCATAAATGAATGCGCTTTTTGTTACGAGTAACAAGCGAACATTATTCAATGTTTGAACTTTTATAAAAGAAAAGCGCAAAATATGCAGTACGCTGCGTATTTTTGGGTTACCCGACCACTACGTTGATCATGCGCCCTGGCACCACAATTACTTTCTTGATGTTTTGCCCGTCAATCCATTTCTGGATGGCTTCGAGTTCCAATGCTGCTTTTTCCAGTTGATCTTTGGTCGCATCCGCCGGAAACATTGCCGTTGTGCGCACTTTGCCGTTGATGCTGATCGGATAATTGATCTCGTCCTCCTTCAAGTATTCCTCCTTGTGCTCGGGATATTGACCATCGCGATGAATGCTGCCCGTGTGCCCCAGCTGATGCCACAATTCCTCCGCCACGTGCGGCGCGAACGGCGCGATCAATATTACTAAAGGCTCCAAAATGGCCCGCTTATTACATTTTAAATCTTTTAATTCATTCGCCGCTACCATAAAGGCACTCACGCAGGTGTTGAATGAAAAACGCTCAATGTCTTCATTTACTTTTTTAATCGCAGTATGTAATGTTTTTAATTCTTTTTTAGTTGGCGCTTCTTCGCTAACACTAAAGTTTTCATTTTTATCAAAAAACAAGCCCCAGAATTTGCGCAGAAAACGGCTCACACCATCAATACCCGAAGTGTTCCAAGGTTTCGCCTGCTCGATCGGTCCTAAAAACATCTCATACATGCGGAAGCAATCGGCGCCGTAGCCCTTGCCGCCTTCGATTTCATCCTCACTCAATACTAACTGATCAGGATTGATAACATTGAATTTAGATTTGGACATTTTTTCAATCTCAAAACTGCACAGAAATTTGCCCTCTGAATTCAGCTTGAAATTTGCTTTGTCAAACTGTTTCAATGATTTTGCTTTCGCTAAATCCAATAAATCTTCTTCAGTAATATTTACATCCACATTTAATTTGGTAAAACATTCAGATGAATATTTTTGTGTCAAATCATAAGATACATACAGATATTCAAATATTGGTTTTTCTGCCGATAAAATAAATTTTTCTTTACTTGCTGCGGCTTGGCGTATTTTTGCAGCTACCACTTCCGGGTTATTGATATTTGCGATCAATTCTTCATTCGTCAATACCAACAATCGCTTCTCATCCGATTTTGCAATTCCTTTTATTAATTCAATTTTATCTAAAATTTTAAAAGAAACGACTTCTATCGCTAAATCATTAGCCATAAAACTAAAGTCGTACGTCGTTGTTTCTTGTAATCGCGAACTTGACATTTGTACCGGCTGCAAATCTGACAGCAAGGGTTGTAATACCTTGATCCACAAATATTCTTCAAAAAATCCTTCTCGTGCGCGGAACACGAAATTAGATCTGCCCTGTATCATCCCCTGATTAATCAACTTTTTCGCATACTCTTCCTCCGGGACCAAGCCCAGGTCGTACATAAATTTATTCCAGAAGCGACTGTACAACAAGTGCCCCACCGCGTGCTCGGAGCCCCCCAGATACAAATCCACCTGCTGCCAGTAATTAACAGCTTCCGGGCTGCAAAATGCCTCCTCGTTGTGCGGATCCATGTAGCGATAAAAATACCAGGAAGAACCTGCCCAGCCGGGCATGGTGCTCAATTCATATTGGTATTTTTCTTTATACTTCCAGTCTTCGGCGCGGCCCAGCGGCGGCTCGCCGGTTTCGGTTGGCAAGTATTTGTCCACCTGCGGCAAAACCAGTGGCAATTCGGATTCTTCAATCAGATAAGGCACACCATCCTTCCAGTATGCTGGCACGGGCTCGCCCCAGTAGCGCTGGCGACTGAACACCGCGTTGCGCAGGCGATACTGAATTTTACCTTTACCTAACCCCTTCTCCTCCAGCCACTTAACCAAAGTCGGCACCGCTTCGTCGTAGGTCATGCCGTTGATCATACCGGAGTTGATGTAGCGCCCTTCTTTCGTAGCATCGGCAGCTTCATCCAGATTTTGCTGGGCATCCAGGATCGGCACAATCGGCAGATTAAAATGCGTCGCGAAATTCCAGTCGCGCTGGTCGCCCGAAGGCACCGCCATCACCGCGCCCGTGCCATACCCCGCCAACACATAGTCGGCAATCCAGATGGGTACTTTTTCACCGTTGAATGGATTAATCGCATAACTCCCTGTAAATGCGCCGGTTATGCGTTTTTCTGCCTGGCGATCTACTTCCGAGCGCGAAGCCGTCCATTTTTGATATTTTTCAATTTCATCCTGATGTTCCGACGTGGTCAATGCTGCAACATACTCATGCTCAGGCGCTAACACCATAAAAGTTACACCATATATCGTATCAACTCTCGTTGTAAAAACTTCAATCTGTTTGTCAGGATGACCTTCGACGCCAAACTTGACAGATGCACCTTGCGAACGCCCAATCCAGTTGATCTGCTGATCCTTGATAGACTCGGGCCAGTCAACCGTTTTTAAGCCTTCCAATAACCTATCGGCATAAGCTGTAATACGCATTGCCCACTGTTTCATCAACTTACGTTCCACGGGGTAGCCGCCGCGCTCCGACACACCATCTTTCACTTCATCATTCGACAATACGGTACCCAACGCCGGACACCAGTTGACATAAGACTCTTCCGGGAACGTCAGGCGATATTTCAACAACAATAATTGTTGTTCTCTTTCGCTCATCGCATTCCATTCCGCAGCGGTAAATTGGGGCGTATCCTCGTCGCAAACCGCATTTACTTTTCCATTACCCTCAGTACTAAATGTTTTTATCAAATTATTGATTGGCAATGCCTTATCTGCATTCCGATCATAATAATGATTAAATAATTGCATAAAAATCCACTGCGTCCATTTGTAAAAAGAAGGATCGGACGTGCGCA
>CAZQTF010000025.1:0-25875 GCA_964596135.1 uncultured Saprospiraceae bacterium
CGTAATTATCGCGCAAGCCGGCGTCCATTACTTCGATGCCTGGATCGCTGGGTTAGTAAATATTAAGCAATACGTACGGGTAGGTTGCATTCATACGCAGCGCTGTCAGAAATCGCAGACGATCCGCATTTTGATTGCGAAAAAGCCTGCCAAAATCCACCGCATCCACCTCTACGGTGGCGGGGGTGGTCACCCCAATCGGAGGCGCCATCATAAAGGAGACCCCTTGTGGCGAAATGACCAGACGCCGGACATCATTGACGATCATGGGCGTAATGTACATCATGGGCACCAGCGCTTCCGCTTCCGGCGCACGGTAATCGCCGAGGGTTTTATCCAGAATACCGCCGGTATTTTCATTAAGTTGTTTTTCAAAAATGTAAGCCCGATCTTTCCGATAAGAAAATCCATTATATTCAAATTTTGCCCAGGGTAAAAACATGTCATTCGACACAATGGTAAAAGCGACCGAATTGAGCAGGTCTTGCGAAATATGTTGCAAATGAGCCGGATCATAAATACTGACTGGCTCGCCCTGCTGCCGGAGTAGCATAATTTCCCGCAAATACGCCATGCCAATCATTCCACCCGAAGCGCCGGTGACCAAAGCAGTGTGGTTCAGCAATGCCCCATGCAGCAGGCTATCGGCAGTTTGTACGACTTTCATCGTCCATGTAGCAGAGCGCAAGCCGCCGCCGCTCACGCATAGGAGGATCATCTTGGGCTTGTCCTGAGCCGATTTTTTGACCTTTCTGAGCCAGTTGTCAAGAATGGCCACTGTAGCAGCTTTGTCTTTTTCGATTTGGTCTTCGCGGCAGAAATGTTGGAGCTTTTCGTAAGAATAGGTTGCCGGAGGCACTTGATAATTGATACCATACGCTTTATTTCTAAAACTTAGTACGTCGAAGCTGGTGATATAATTCACGCCCAACATCAGCAAGACTAGTACCGTGACCCACCACTGGTCGAACCAATAAATCAAAGCGCCAATAATCGCTATGATCACGCTGCCCAGAATGAGGATGCTCGCCGCCGCTGGAATTCGGAAATACGGAAAATCCATCAATTGCCCCAGCCCCATGAGCATCAACATACTGAACAATTGGATCACCAGCGCATTGAGGTGGTTTTGGCGGAAAATATTCATCAGCATCCGCGAGTCGTAATGCGCTACGCTTCGCACGGCACGAGGCAACAGCATTTCGGTGAGATACGTTTTTACGCGCCAGCGGCTGGTATCCAATTTGATAAAATCAAGATCTACCCCGCGCCTGCCCGGTGCAATGCTTTTGGTTTGTTCGGGCAATAATTGCGGAGAGGGGTTATATGAAAAAATATCCTTATTCGTAAAATAAAAATAGACAAAATTGAGCGCCAGTAAGGTAACCAAGCCTAAAAAAAGTCCCAGGCAGTTTTGAAAAATGCGATCCCCTGGCAATTGTTCATAACCGTGCTCAAATTTAATAATGGAAACCATAAAATAAATGAGCAAAGCCAACGGCAATACGGCGTTGTTGATGCAAAATTTGGTAAACGGACGCGCCAGTGAAGCCAGAAAGGGGAAATAATGCGCTGTGAGCAGATAGGTAGTCAGGTTCCAGGTCATTAAAAATCCGCCCCAAGCGAAGCCCACAAAAAAGAAACTCCAGAAATTGACCGCCCCCAGGTACTCCGGGTCGAGAAAAAGATACCGAAGCCCCAGTTTGCTCCCTATCGCGCCGGATATGAGCAATACCAGCGCCAGCCAGAGCGCCAGTAGGAGTTGATTGCTTCGAATATGCAAAATAAGTAACTGAACAGGAAAAGCATAAAATACGGCTTCGAGTCGTTTTCTCATGAAGATGCTGATATTGCGGTATAAGTTAATGGTTCTTTTGCAAAAAAGAAAGCAACAGCAACCGGATTCTGCAAAAAGTTATTATTTTCGCAATGCGCGCATATTATAGCGCTTTCTGCTGCTTGTTCATCGCTTTTGTAATATAAAAATTTGATAATGAAAATTTTAAATAAATTTATTTTGTCAAAAAGTTAGTCAAGGTATTGTAATACGCTTATCATGAAACATAACCTGCAAAGAGCCCAAAACACCATTTTTATCCTTTTGGATTTTACTCGGGCTTACCGTCTTGTCTTTGATCTCCGAGTTAATGCAGCTCAATCTGCTCAACCGTTTCAGCGGAGGCGATTTCAACACCAACGCTGCCAATAGCAACGATATTCGCCAGGGCATCATAGGATTAATGACTCTGATAGTCATTCTTCTTACGATCGTATTTTTTATTATGTGGTTTCGCCGGGCATATTACAATCTGCATCAAAGCGGTGTGCGCGGACTAAGTTTTGACGAAGGTTGGGCAGCGGGCTGCTGGTTCGTTCCGTTTCTCAATCTGGTACGCCCCTACCAGATCATGCGTGAAATCTGGGTGGAAACACAACGCATCATACCCGGCAATACTTACATTAAAGGCGCCGGTCTGGTCGGCTGGTGGTGGGCTTTGTATCTGATTTCCAATTTTTTCTCGACTTTTTCCGCCCGCATGACAACCGATGCCACGACCATCGAAGAGCTGACTACCGCTTCTACCATGAACGCGTTGAGCGCGTTCATCGAAATCCCATCCATTGTAGCAACGATTTTTATGATCCAGGAGACATCCGCTTTTGAAGAACAACTTTATAAAGCCAATCCCACCGAACCCGACATTCTGGAACATTTAGTGGAAAGCTAAGGCGGCACAGCTCTTCTGCCCGACATTTTTTTTCGCCGGCACAAGTTGTGTTACAAAACCAGCCATCAACATCCAGAATCTAAAAAATTTCTTTCCTTTGCAAAGTGAAAAACTGAATAAAATCGAATGGCCCGAAGCCTTTTGTTCATATTGTCTCTTTTGGTTCTGGCTCGTTGCGCCACCGTTACTGCCCCAGCGGGCGGACCGCGCGACGAAACCCCGCCGCAATTGGTGCCGGAGCGCTCCACACCCAATCTGCAAACTAATTTCCAAAAGCAACGCATCGAACTGACGTTCGACGAGTGGGTCGCCCTGGAAGACATTTTCAATCAGGTAGTGGTGTCGCCCCCCCTCCAGTATCGCCCGACGATCACGCTTAAGGGGCGTACCGTGCGTCTTGACTTTGATAGCCGCGAAATCCTTCGCGAAAATGCTACGTACACCATCAATTTTGGGGAAGCCGTCAAAGACCTGACCGAGAAAAATCCGGCAGAAAATCTGCGTTTTGTTTTTTCTACCGGACCAACACTCGATTCGCTCTCACTTAGCGGTCGAGTTGTAGATGCTAAAACCGGGGAGCCAGTAGAGAAAATTTTGTTCATGCTGTACAATGATCCGGCAGATTCGGTAGTGCGTACCGAACGTCCTTTTTATTTTGCCAAAACCGACAAAGAAGGTAACTTCCTTATCGAAAACGTGCGAGCAGGCATTTTCAAAGGTTTTGCGCTCAAAGATGTAGATTTCAATTATCGCTTCAATCTGACGAATGAACAGATCGGTTTCCCGGACAGCCTGATTGTCATCAGCGACAGCACGCCTGCGTTGCAAATCCGCTTGTTTGAAGAAGATCGCCCCTTGCGATTGTTAGCTGAAGATGCCAGAGGGTATGGTCGCATCAAACTGACATTCAATCAGCCCCCTTCAAAATTAAGCCTTGATTATCAGAGCATTGGGCAAAAAATGCTCTACGAATACGACAAAGACACCCTGAACGTTTGGTACGATGCCCCGGCTGCACAGGACTGGGCATTCTACCTTCGCCAGGACACCGTTTTGAATGACACCGTGCAAGTTCCGGCGCTAGCAAAAACTGACTTTTTACAAAATGCCAAATTAGTGCAGACCAACCGCCGGCAGGGGCAAACCTTTTTAAACCCAGACAAATTGATTTTGCTGCGTTTCAATCATCCAATTGCCCGCTTGGATGCTTCGCTTATTCGGCTGGAGGAAATACTGAACGACACGACTCGCACTCCAATCGTGCCGGATATTGCAGTGGATTCGCTCACCCCGCGAGTAGTTTGGCTGCGCTACCCCTGGCGCGAGGGTTTGGTCTATGAGCTAAAGGCGATGCCCGGCGCTTTTCAGGATATCTTTGGCCTAACAAGCGATACCCTCCAATCGGGTTATCGGATAGAGCTGCGCAAGGCTTTTGCCAATCTGACGCTGGTGTTGGATAATTTGCAGGCAGATACCAACTACGTTGTTCAATTGTTGCAAGCTGAAAATCCAGTAGAAGAATTTCAGGTCAGTGGCGTTTCCACTGTCAAAAAACAATTCAAAACCCTGCCTCCGGGCGATTATTCTGTGAAAATTATTGTAGATTTAAATAAAAATGGACGTTGGGATAGCGGCAGCTACAATCTTCAGCGACAACCGGAGATTATCATTACCAGAAAGCTGGAAACCCTGCGCGCCAATTGGGAAGTGGAATCAACAATCAGTTTATAGGGCTATGCGGCATGAAGTGAACAATTAATCACTAAATAGCTGCATCATAATCAACAATATGTTTAGTGCTATTAGTAAATGGATACTCCGGCTATGGGGCTGGAAAATCGAAGGACAATATCCTTACGAGTTAAATAAATTTGTCATCATTGTTATCCCGCACACCTCCGGCTGGGACTTTCCACTGGGCTTGCTGGTGCGCAGCGCCTTGAAAGCCGACATCAAATACATAGGCAAAGCGTCGCTGTTCCGACCGCCGTTTGGCTGGCTATTTCGCGCGCTGGGCGGTTATCCTGTGGATCGCAGCAAGCGTCACAACTATGTGGACGCAGTCGTGGATATTTTTAACCGGGAAGAAAAATTCGCGCTCACCATCGCCCCGGAGGGCACCCGCCAGAAAGTAAATAAACTCAAAACAGGCTTTTATTACATTGCGCTTGGCGCAAAGGTGCCGATTGTAATGGTCAAATTCGATTGGGGCAATAAAATAGTAGGCATTCGCGAACCTTTCTATCCCACCGGCAATTTTGACGCCGATATGGAAGCCATTAAAGCTTATTTCAAAGGAGCAAAAGGTAAGGTTCCGGAGTGGAGCTTCGGGTAAGATATTTAGTGCTATTTAATCATTTTCATAAACGTGCCCACAAACCACGTAGAATCAGATTTGACGAGCGAATCGAGCGTAGAATCTGCTTTGCTGGCAAATAACTTCACGTCTTTGATTACCTTGCTGAATTCCTCGGCAGCGGTGCCGTCAGGCTGCACATCTGATAGCTCGTCCAGTACTTTGAGCATAGGCTCCAACTCTTTTTTCTTGCGCTGACTGATGATATTTTTGACCACTTCCCACATGTCTTTCTCTGCCACAAAATATTCCTTGCGCTCGCCGGGTTTCAGTTCCTTATACACCAGGTTCCAGTCCATCAGCGCCCGGAGGTTCATGTTCGCGTTGCCCCGTGAAATTTTCAGTTCCTCCATAATGTCTTCTGCACTCAGCGCTTCCGGCGAAATGAGCAGCAGGGCGTGTATTTGCGCCATGGTTCGATTAATCCCCCAGTTGGAGCCCAACGCGCCCCAAGCCTGAATAAACCGCTCTTTGCCTTCTTCGAATTTCATGTGCTTTAAAAACTTTCAAAAGTTACTGAAAATAAAATCCATCTAAAGTAAATAAAATTATCGCTGCTTTGTTCAAAAGCAGGAATTTATTCTGTGGAAACAGCCCTTAACGTAATCTCATTGCTTCAAAAATGGCAATTTTACCACTTTTGCCGCCAGTTTTTTGCCACCGGCTACCACCATAATTTCCGTGCCAGGCGCAGCGAATTCACTTTGCACATAGCCCATCCCAATTGGATAGCCCAATGACGGCGACTGCGTTCCGGAGGTCACTTTGCCAATCGCGTTGCCATTGATATCTTCGATGGGGTAATCGTGGCGCGGCACCCGCCGATCGGCGACTTCAAAGCCTACCAGTTTGCGTTGTACGCCCCCCGCTTTCTGCTTTTTCAGAAATTCCCTATCGGTAAAATCTCCTTTTTCCAATTTGGTGATCCAGCCCAAACCCGCTTCCAGCGGCGACGTCGTGTCATCAATATCATTGCCGTACAGGCAGTAGCCCATTTCCAGCCGCAGTGTATCGCGCGCGCCCAGTCCAATCGGCTGGATATTGTAATCTTTTCCCGCCTCAAACACCGCATCCCAAATCCGCCCGATTTTATCGGCATCCACATACAATTCAAAACCGCCCGCCCCGGTATAACCCGTCGCGGAAATCAGCACATTGTCCACCCCCGCAAACGTTCCTTTGGTGAAAGTGTAATACTTCAGACTTTTCAGATCAACGTCGGTCAATGATTGCAGCGCATCGGTAGCTTTGGGACCCTGCACCGCCAACAAACCGGTTTTATCCGAAATATTTATCAATTTGGTATCGAATGAATTATGATGATTAATCCACTCCCAGTCTTTTTCAATATTGGAAGCATTCACCACCAGCATAAACGCCATTTCACCCTCCGCGCAATTGTCTTCGGGCAAACGATACACAAGCAAATCATCTACAATGCCGCCTTTGCCATTGGGCAGGCACGAGTACTGCGCTTCCCCGATCTCCAGTTTGGAGGCATCGTTGGAAGTAACTTTTTGAACCAAATCCAGCGCTTCCTTTCCCCGAACGATGAATTCGCCCATATGCGACACATCGAATACGCCCACGCCATTGCGCACGGTGTTGTGTTCTTCGATAATTCCCTTGTACGAAACTGGCATGTTGTAACCGGCAAAGTCCGTCATTTTTGCGCCCAGTGCGATGTGACGCTCGGTCAGAGGTGTATTTTTCATCTGCAAATTTGATTAATGATTAGTGCTTTCTTTATCCGTCCTTTGGGCGCGCCCTCGCCTCCTTTGAGGAGGCTTCGGTCAGGCTACTCCGGGTTGGCAGTCCGCCGTTCCGGCGCACCTCCGCCTACCGGCGGAGCCCTGCGTATCCTTCGCGCACTTTTCGTCTTCGTGTCAAATGAAGCGAAGCATCACCCACACAACGACTACTGAATCAAAACTTTGTCAATCAGGTCACCGATGCGAATTTGGTGCACCACGTCCATCCCATCCACCACGCGCCCAAAGATAGTATAATTCCCATCCAAATGCGGCGTCGGCGAATGCGTGATAAAAAATTGCGTACCCTCGGTGTGATTTCCTGCCGAAGCCATGCCTACGTAGCCTTCGCGGTCGTAATACACCTGCGGTAGTTCCGAACGAATGCTGTAATCCAGACTTCCGTACCCATCGCCACGCGGGCAGCCCCCCTGAATGACAAAATTCGAAACAATGCGGTGGAAATTTTTCCCATCGTAAAAGCCTTCTTTTGCCAGCCGTACAAAATTGACCACCGATCCCGGCGCAATTTCCGGCAACAAGCGAATGGTAATATCGCCGCGTTTGGTACGCAGTACCGCCTTTGGTTCAGGACTCAACGATTTGAAAACCTCCCAGTCCATCGGATGATTGTATTCGGGCTTTTTCGGCTCGAAATCTTTCTTCCCCTGAAAATACTCGATCGTCTGTTTCAATTCATTATACGTTTCAATTTCTTTAGGCAGTTCAAGCTTTGCCAGTGCTGTTTCCAGAATGCTGAGGCTATCCATTTCGGTTTTGAAATTGCGTTCCGGAATGCGCAAAGCGCCTGCCGCTACAGCCATGACACCGGGGTCGCCGGTTTGTACCAATTGCTTGAACATAAAAGCCATCTCTTTGGTCACAACCGCGCTATTGCCAAAAAACTTCCGGAATCGGGCATTCTGACACAAGCCCGCCAACGCCTCGGCACTCGCCGTGCGTACCGCCGGATGCTTCGCTGCCAGCCCTTCCCGATAAATGAAACGGAAATTCCAGCCCCACTCGCTCAGCGCGCGCAACATAGCTGCCTTGTGGTAGGGCGAAGTCGCTTGCGCAAAACGGCGGCGCAATTCATTATTGATACTGTTGCGGTAAGGCTCAAAAACGGATGGTAAATGTCGCAGAGCGGCGGCGTACAAATCCACCGCTACCTGCCAGGGGATGCTATCCTTCGCCAACCGCCAGTAAACGGTCGCGTCTTCCGGAATGCCGCTTTCCAGGAAAAACTGGGCAGCGCGTTGCGCAACGTGCACCTGCGGGTCTTTCAATGCCTGCTGCACGGTTGCCTGTACATCGGCGTAAGGAAAATTGCTCAACGCTCGCAGAATATTACATTTGACGCGGTAGTCCTCTTCTTTTTGGTACAATTGCAACAACGCATTCATCGCTGTACTGGTTTTAACCTTGCCAAGTGCGATCGCCAGCGCCATGCGAATATTCGGATTGGGCTCTGTAGCAATAGTCTGTTCCAAAGGCTTGGCTTGCAGACTGTCAATTTCAATATTTCTAGATCGCGACAAATAGTTGGCAGCAATGTAGCGCACGCTCTCCGGGTAAACCGAATTGCCAGCCAGCCCGATCATACGCTCGGTACCTTCCGGCGAAAGGAGGTCGCGCAAAGCAAAGCGATAAATACCATAAGCCTGCCCCTCCAGCAGGGCGGTGTCCTTAGGCTGATAAGTAGTAATGGTGCTGAGAAATTTCAGGGTTTCTGCAGTTCCACATTTACCGATGGCTTCCAGGATGGCTCGGTTTGCTTTTTTGTAAACACCAGCGGTATCGGTTTGATCAAATGCCCCGATCAATAAGGGTTCTGCTTTGGCATCGCCGGTTTGCCCAAGGGCGTAGGCAGCTGCTGCACGCACTTCCGGCACCGGATCGGAGAGTAAAGTTGCCAGTTGGTCAATCGCTTCGGGCTTGCGAATGGAACCGAAGGCCATCGCCGCCAGATAGCGGTAATTGGGGTTGCTGTTTTGAAAATAAGCGAACAGGCTGTCTAGTTGCTGTTTGTCCTGAAAATCGTGAATTGTTTGAAAAACAGGATCTTTCAAATCAATACTGACGTCTGTGAATTGCTCTTCGCTTGGCGGCACGCAACCCGTTAGCCAAATTAATGATAATAAAAAGATGTACAATGCAGATTTCCTCATGGCAAATGCTTTCATTTTCAGGCTGTAAAGATAGCGGCTTTTGTCAGGATAACGTCAAATGAAAGGAGAGAAATGTGCAGAGACCTGCCGGGTTTTGAAATGCTGACAGGTCTCTGCTGGCGGTTATTGATCGAATTGATCCTCTTGCTGGTCGGAGCGTTCGTCGCCAAAAATGTCGTTTGAAAATAATTCTTCGTCGAAGCCTTCCTGCTCGCGGCGGGGTCGGTTGTATTCATCACAATTCAGCTCGATACCCAGATCGCCTGGGGGTCGCACAAATCGCGCTTTTGAATCCCACCCAATATTTGGATCACTTTCCAATCGTTTAATAAATTCCCGAAAGAAGGGTTTTGACATGTAAGCCCCTTGCCCGAAAGTGATGTCCCGGAAGCGTATCCAGCGATCTTCGCCGCCGGTCCAGGTGCCCACCACCAGCCGGGGCGTGATGCCCATGAACCAGCCGTCTACGTAGTCGTTGGTTGTACCAGTTTTACCGCCCACTTCGGTTTTAATTCCGCCAAGCCCGGTACCCGCGTATTTGAGCATTTCCACCATCACGTAATTGGCATTAGGTGGCAGTGCGGCACGTTCCTGTGGCAGTTCACGGTAAATCACGCGCCCATTGCGGTCTTCGATGCGCGTAATAAAAATCGGTTTGCTATAAGTGCCATTGTTGGCAAAAGTAGTGTACGCGCCGGTCATTTCCATGACGGAGAGGTCGGTAGCACCCAGACAAATCGAAGGAGATTGAGGCACGCGGTAACGTCCGTTAGGATAGCGCGCCGAGCTGTCAATGCCCATTTGATTGATCAGACCGCGTACCGGCTCAGTATCGCCGAGGAGCTTCATCAAATGCACCGAAACCGTGTTGACGGAATTGCGCAAGCCCTGAAAAAGCGTCATTTCGTTGTACGTGTACTTGCCGGTGGAGTTGTCCGGCGTCCAGGATTGCAACAACCCGAAATTTCCGTCGCCGGGGGCGATCGTAGTGGGTACATCCATGACCCGGTAGCAGGGCGACAAGCCTTGCATAGCAATAGCCGTAGCGTAAATAAATGGTTTGAAAGTAGAACCTACCTGCCGGTTGATGTTAATGTGATCAAACTGAAAATATTTGTGATTGATACCTCCGATCCATACTTTCACGTGCCCGGTCACGGGATCTACTGCCAGAGAGCCGGTTTGCAGGAACATTCGATGGTATTTGATCGAATCCAGCGGGCTCATCACGGTATCTTTCTCCAGTTGGTCGTTATAGGCAAAAACCTTCATTTCCACAGGCGTTTTGAATACCCGGTCGGCAGCGTCCTGCAATTGTTCCCAGCGCGTACGCAGCGTTGGGAAATTGGAGCTTTCCAGTACCCGGCGATAGCGCGCCGCCAACCCCGAACCAATCAACCGCTTGGAAACCAAGTCTGAGAGATAGCCCGGCTTGTTATACTCCTGAATGATCCGCTCTATTTCCCGATCATCTTCGCTGAAGCGCAGGTCGTCAAATTCGGTTTGCAAACGGTCGAGTATATCACTCAGATATTGTGCCCTCAACCCTTGATAGCGCTCGGAAGCACGAACCATTTTCTTCAGCGCATCCAGGCGCATTTCCACGCTGATGTCCAAATCGGAGCCGCTCCGGTACGTCCAGGGGTCAAGCTTGCGCCAGGTTCGCCAAAGCTGCTCCTGCACTTTTGCCATGTGCTTGAGCATTTCCTCCTCGGCAATGCGCTGCATATTGGGATCAATCGTGGTATAAATTTTCAACCCATCGCGGTAAATGTCGTATTTGCTGCCATCCGGCTTGCGGCATTCTTCGCGCTCAAGAATTTCCTTGACATATTTGGCTAATTCCATACGGAAATAAGGCGCGATTCCGTCAATGTGCGTCTGGCGGGTGAATTCCAGATCAAGCGGCTGCTGGCTGTATTCACTGTATTGTGCTTCGGTCAAGGCGCTGTTTTTTCGCATCTGGTTTAGTACTACATTTCGGCGTTGCAACGCCATTTCGGGGCGGCGGATCGGATTAAACAACGAAGGATTTTTCAACATGCCAACCAAGAGCGCCGCCTCGTGTACATCCAGTTGTGTAGGCGCTTTGTTGAAATAAATCTCCGAAGCGGCTTTGATGCCATAGGCGCCATTGATGAAATTAAATTTATTGAGATACATCGCAATGATCTCTTCTTTGGTGTACTTGCGCTCGAGCCGTACTGCGATGATCCATTCCCGGAATTTTTGAAACACCCGCATAACTCCAGAGGCTTTCTCTCCCGTAAAAAGCAGCTTTGCTAACTGCTGCGTGATGGTACTGGCGCCCCCTGAACTGCGCTGCCCCAACAGAACGGTTTTGACAAAAACCCGCCCCAACGCCCGGAAATCAATACCGCTGTGCGAGTAATAACGCTCATCCTCGGTAGAAATCAACGCCCTAACCAGATTGGGAGATAGCGAATCATAAGGCACCGGCACGCGATTTTCGGTGTAGTAACGTCCAATGGTTTCGCCATTATCGGCAATTACCAGCGAGGCAAGTTCGCTTTTGGGGTTTTCCAACTGCTCAACCGATGGCAGATTAGTGAAAGAAAGAATCATAAACAGCAAAATGGCAGCGCCAATGCCGGCAAAAGTCAATCGCCACATCCACTTCACAATGCTTTGATACACCGGCTTTTCGCCATTATCCATCATGTAATCCTGGATATTCATATTTATTTTTTGTTGTAAAGAGCCTTTCAACGCAAAAGCGAAGTAAAGATAATGTTTTTCTGGATTCTGGTTGCTGGTTTCTGGATAAGCGAATGCTATCCCACTGCCAGTTGATTGTAATAACGCAAACTGCCGATAATTTCTTCTTCCAATACGGTTTGATTGATGATCGAATTGCCGATTGGGCTGACAAGCGTAAAGTTGATCTGGTCGGCTTCGTTCTTTTTATCGTTGTACATCAGATGCAATAATTTTGGAAAATTCGCTTCCCTGATCGAATGATGCCCGAAAATGTTTACAATAAACCTGGAAATCTCCGCCAAATCTTCTTCCGGTAATCCCTGTAATCGGTGCGACAGCCAGCTTTCGCAGATCATGCCGATGGCAATCGCCTCGCCGTGCAGCAATGGCACAGTAGTTTCCAACATCAGGCTTTCCACTGCGTGACCAATGGTATGCCCAAAATTCAATGCCTTTCGAATACCTTTTTCAAAGGGATCGGCAGCTACAATATGCTGTTTGATTTTCAAAGATTCAATAATAAAACTCACCCAATCAACTCCTTTTGTATTTCTAATTTCTTTAATATAGCTCCATTGCGCCTTGTCGGCAATCAAACTGTGCTTGATGATCTCTGCAAAACCGCTGCGCATTTCACGTCCAGAAAGCGTTTGTAAAAACTGCGGATCAATCAACACCGCCTCCGGGTTTTGAAATACACCGATGCTGTTTTTTACGTGCATAAAATCAATGCCCAGCTTGCCGCCGATGGACGCATCCACCTGCGAGAGCAAAGTGGTCGGAATCTGCACAAAATTCACGCCGCGCTTATACGTCGCCGCGCAAAAACCGCCCATGTCGCCAATAACGCCACCGCCAAGATTAACAACCAGCGCCTTACGGTCAATCTCTGCCTCTATCATCTGCTGCCAGATGAGCTTACAGGTTTCAATGTGTTTGTGCTGCTCGCCGGGTGGAATTTTGATCGTAATAAAATCTTCGTTAAGCAAGGGCGCCACGAGCGGCAGGCAGTGTTGGCTGGAGTTGTCGTCGCAAATAACGACCAGCCGGGAGTAGCGGCGCTGCTGTAAAAAGTCGGGCAAAGATTGCCGGATATCGCCGATGTAAATATTGTACTCGGCAAAACTGATAATTTCCATGCTGCAAAGTTAGTCGGTTTTGCTTTGAACTTCGAGACTCCAGGCTTCTGCCTTTTCGGCAAATAGCACTTTTGTTTTTGCCCAGGTCGTTTTAAACAACTCCGAAAACCGGTAGTGATTGAGGGCGTGCTCATCTTCCCAGATGCTGTAGGTAAAAAAAACATTGCCGTTGCGCCACAATACCAGATGCTGACACCCCGGCATCGCCCGGATTTTCATTTTACTTTCTTCAAAAATGGCGATAAAATCGTCCGTTTTGTCGGGCTGAAAAGTCATTTTTACCAAACGCTGAATCATGATCAGATTTTTATATTTTTTATTATAACGCTATGAAAAACAACTAAACAACAATACAACCATTAACACTCCTTCCACTCACGAATAAAAATCAATCTGCACCACATCCTCTACCTGCAAGCCCAGCAGCGTAGCCGCGCACCCCATGTTAATAGCGATTTCCAGGCAATCGGCAGAATTAAACAGACACAGTACCTCGCCAACCGGTACATCGAAGTAATGTTCGCTCAGGCGGGTAATGGGATCGTGGCGTTTGAAATACAGCGAAAACGGGCGTCCGGCGCCTATTTTTTCAAATAATTCGCGGGAAATATTAACGATCACATTCTCAAAATTATCAATATGAATAACCGAACCGCGTATTTGCGAGGATCCGGTAACCGGCTGTAAGGCAATACGTTGTACAATCTCTTCGCGTCTGACCCCGATTTTGGCAAAATGCTTCTGGGTCGTAATATGCCAGACCGCCGTGCTGTAAATATCTTTCAAAGGAAAATTGCTCCAAGCAGAGGTAGGCAACTGATATACTTCGTCGGGCATTTTTTCAAAAACCAGCCAAAAAACGCCATTGTCGGGACCGATAAAGAAATGGCCGGCATGCTTAATGGCCAGAAAAGCCCGGTTTTCGCTGTCAAAATCATTGACGCTCAGCACATGGATAGTACCTTCCGGGAAGCTTTGCCACACATTTCTAAAAATAAATGCCGCCTGAACTATATCGTAATTTTTTATGTTGTGCGTAATATCCACAAACTGGAGGCTTTTATTGCGTTGCAACATAGCGCCTTTGAGGATCGCAGTGTAGTAATCCTGGTTTCCGAAATCGGATGTTAACGTGACGATTGTCATCTGTTTGATAGAATAATTTTTTTAACTTTGGTTGCAAAAATAATCACTCAGGTTATAGATGATAGACGTTGGCATCCAATGTATTCGTCCGCAATATCTAAAATCTAATGTTGAAAATCTAATATCAAAAAAGAAATCGGAGGTATATTGAGCGAAATTATTTTAACCGTCGAGGGCATTGACCCTGTAGAGTTGTACGGAGAAAACAACGTGAAACTCAACCTATTGCGTAAAGCATTTCCTGAGCTTACCATTACTTCGAGAGGCAATAGTCTGAAACTTGCCGGAGAGAAAAAATCTACGCAAAAAGCCAAATCCAAATTTGAGATGATGGTGCGTTTGCTGAAAGAGCATCAACAACTTCCGGTGCAAATGGTGGAAGACCTGCTGAAAGGCAGCAACCCGTTTGACACGCACATCACCAACGGTGAGAGCAACAAAACGCTGGTTTTCGGACCGGATGGCAAACAAATCAAGGTAAAGACGCGCAATCAGAAAAAACTGGTAGATGCCTCGGAACACAACGACATCGTTTTTGCCGTAGGTCCCGCGGGTACAGGCAAAACCTACACCGCAGTAGCATTGGCGGTACGTGCATTAAAAAATAAATGGGTAAAAAAGATTATCCTCACGCGCCCGGCGGTGGAAGCAGGTGAAAGCCTCGGCTTTTTGCCCGGCGATTTGAAGGAAAAAATTGACCCGTACCTGCGTCCTCTCTACGATGCACTGGACGACATGATTCCGCACGAAAAGCTGCAACAGTTCATGGCGACCAATATCATTGAAATTGCACCTTTGGCATTTATGCGTGGACGTACGCTGGACAACGCTTTTGTGATTCTCGATGAAGCGCAAAACTGCTCGACCATGCAGTTGAAAATGTTCCTGACACGCCTGGGGCCATCGGCAAAATGCGTGATCACCGGCGACTTGTCGCAGATTGACCTGCCGGGGTACCAAAAGTCGGGCTTGCGCCGTGCAATCAATCTGCTGAGTCACTTAGACGGCATCGAAGCAGTTTATCTCGATGCGGAAGATGTTGTACGCCACCGTTTGGTAAAAGAGATCATCAAAGCGTATGAAAAATCGGATGAAGAATTGCGCCGTCGCCGGAAGCAGGAAATCGAAGAGTTGGGACCCTCGCCATCGGCTGACGAGGAAGAATAATGGATCAGTGCTGCGAAAAGCTCAAAAACATTAGGAATTGTGGTAAAAACAGGAAATTTTTCGGTAAATTTTAGCCATCAGATGCCAGATATCAGCCGCTCAAAAAATGATATTCAAAGTCTAATATCTGGCATCCTAATCAAGCATTCCATGAAATTCATTGTTGAAATTAACCCAGCCAAAGAACAGGAATTTTTACAACTACTGCAAGCCTGGCAAAGCCTCGACGTGGTACGTGCATACGGACCTACGGAGGAAACGCTGGCTCAGCAAATGGAAGCAGAAGATAGATATCTGCAAAATTGGAAACGCCATCGGGAAAAGACGACCAAAGAACTGGCAGAAGACTACCGCGACCTCGTGGATTGAAAAATTGCCGTTTATTGGTTGTAAATTCTTTATTTCCAATGGAAATAGATAGCTATCTTTTACATTTGCACAATTTTATCCTTGTTTACGATAGATTTGGCAAATGACTTATCAGATTACAAAATCCAATCGTCGCATCTTTGGCGAAATCACGCTCGCGGGTTCTAAAAGCATCAGCAATCGCGCCCTGATCATTCAGTCCCTCTGCGCTGAAAAGTTTTCGATCCATCGCTTAGCCAACGCTAAGGATACCCAATTGCTGCAGACACTACTGAGCAGCCAGAAAATAGTGCGCGATGCTGGCGCAGCGGGTACAACCTTCCGGTTTATGACAGCGTATCTGGCATTGCAACCCGACACACACATCCTTACCGGCACCGAGCGCATGAAAAAACGTCCTATCGGAGTACTGGTAGATGCCCTTCGCCAACTCGGCGCCGACATCCAGTATCTTGAGGAAGAGGGCTACCCTCCTTTGCAAATCAATACTCCGAAAAACCTCGGCAAAATTCATCGCCTGAATATCTCCGCCGGCACCAGCAGTCAGTATATTTCGGCTTTGCTGATGATCGCCCCCATGCTGCCGCGGGGGCTGGAGCTTACCCTCGAAGGCAACATCGTTTCTCGCCCTTATATCGAAATGACCCTGGCGCTGATGCGCTACTTTGGCGTACAAAGCCGTTGGGATGGCAATACCATTAAAATTGCACCACAAGATTACCAGCCCAAAGAATTTACAGTCGAAGCCGACTGGTCAGCTGCTTCCTATTACTATGCCATGGCCGCCTTTGCCGATGAACTCGATTTACAACTCAACGGATTATTCAAAGACAGCGCCCAGGGCGATGCCATACTCGCTACGATGATGGAAAAGTTTGGCATTCACACCATATTCAACGACCAAGGCATCCGGCTAACCAAAAGCGGAAGCGCCCTACCGCCTGTGTTTGAGTACGACTTCATCGAATGCCCCGATCTGGCGCAAACGCTGGCGGTCATCTGCGCCGGACTGGGCGTGCATGGTGTTTTCACCGGTTTACAAACGCTCAGCATCAAGGAAACCGACCGCATCGCGGCCCTGCGCAACGAACTCGGCAAAGTGCACGCTTTTTTATCCAAATTGCCGGAAAAATTTTCTAAAAACTCAGGCAAGCAATACTACCAGATCGAGGGTAGAGCCTTCATAGAAAATACTCCTGCTTTTGCCACCTATGAAGACCATCGCATGGCAATGGCGTTCGCCCCTTTGGCAATGTTTGGCGCTATTCAGATTGAAGAACCCAACGTGGTAGAAAAATCCTATCCCGATTTCTGGGCGGATTTGGAAAAGCTGGGCTTTGTGGTGAGAGAAAAATAAGATAGCTAAAAAACAATATTTTATTCATAATGCAATCGTCCTATGATTCGCGGATCGTAGGACGATTGGTTTTGTTGTTAAGAGCCAATTTTCCTTTTATCCATTCAAACTCAAAATCTTAATTTCCACGCGTTGGTTTTTCTTTCGTCCTTCAGAAGAATTGTTGTCGGCGATCGGCTGGGTTTTGCCATAACCTTTGTAGCGCAACCGCGAACCATTGATACCTTTTTTTACCAGATAATCGTGCACTGCTTTGGCGCGATTGGTCGAAAGTTCGTTGCAATATTTGTCATCACACAATCCATTGGTGTGCCCGCCAATCTCTACCACTACCTCGGGGTTGCGGCTCAGGAAAGTATAAATTTCGTTGAGCGTTTCATGCGATGGGGTCGTAATGATGGCTTTATTGACTTCAAAATAGAGCTTATCCAGGCGAATCGTAGAACCCTCTTTCAGATCGGCTCGGCTTAGCTCCGAGATTTTTTTATCTTCAATCACTGTCGGTTTTTCGTCCTTTTTCTCCGAAGCGGTAGCAGGCTTGGGCGTTGTGACTTTGGGTTTCGCCGGTTCGGGTTTGGTCACAGGTTTTTCCACCGACTTTGGCGTCACCTCCGGTTCGTTTTCGACTACCTGCTCATCGCACGGAATCGGTTTGATGTCAGAGGCATTATCCACCAGGATATTCCCGTTATAAGGGAAAAGGGTGGGAGTATTGTAAAATGCCTCGATGACAATGTGGGTGTAATTAGCAATCGGTTCGAATTTAAAATTGAATTCAATCCAGCGGGTATTGATAACCAATTTAGTTTCACCCAACAGATATTGCTTATCGCAATAATCAAAACCGCCGTAAATCCTGACCTTCGCCGGCGTGACGTAATTTGCCTGTTCTTCGGTTATACGACTCACGCTGATGTAAGACTCTGAGCGCGCCAGATAAATGCTGAATTCGTAGCATTTATCTTTTTCAAACGGGCGGCTGAGTTTTTGGGAAATTGCTTCCCAGGTATCATTGTCACGCACCACCATTCCCAGATACGTTTCGCCATGCTGAGCGGATTTTGCCACCTGAAAAGTCGGATCCGGCTGGGTATCCGGCGCTGATTCTCCCGGAAAACCACAATCGTACCAGCCACGAGGTACGTGGCTATGTCGGGGAATGTCTTCGAATGAAGGGTTTGTCAATGTGATTGGCGTATCCTGGCTCCAGCCAACGGTGGCAATCAGTAAAGCCAAAATACCTAAAGCAGATGTGCGCAGCCTCATAGTCTGAATTGTTTGCATTTTGATAAACAACGAATTTTTTGCCCCAATTTGTTTTACTCGCTTCTAAAAAAAGCATTTTTGTAAAAAAAAGAAGGGCTTTAAGAAGACATTAACGCTTCTATAAACCCCTTTCCTTATATTTTTGAAATTTGCGGTTGTTGCAACTTAGATCGTTGGCTTGTCTATTTATGTTATTAGACAAACGATTGATCCAAAACTTTCCCAGTCCGCCACGCTCGTAACAAGCTGAAAATCAATATCAATCACTTAAATGCATTAAAACCCGTCACGTCCATACCTGTGATCAGCAGGTGAATATCGTGCGTACCTTCGTAGGTCAGCACTGTTTCTAAATTCATCAAATGGCGCATGATCGGGTATTCATTTGTGATGCCCATTCCGCCGTGTATCTGTCGTGCTTCGCGGGCTATCTGTAGTGCCATATGTACATTGTTGCGTTTTGCCATCGAAATCTGCGCCGGTGTAGCTTTGCCTTCATTGGCCAGCGTGCCGAGGCGCCACAACAACAATTGGGCTTTGGTAATTTCGGTGATCATCTCCGCCAGTTTTTTCTGTGTCAACTGGAATGCGCCGATGGGTTTGCCAAACTGAATGCGTTCCTGCGAATACCGCAACGCCGAATCATAACAATCCAATGCCGCCCCGACCGCACCCCAGGCAATGCCATAACGCGCCTTCGACAAACAGGACAGAGGACCTTTCATTCCTTGCACATTGGGTAGTACATTACTTTTGGGCACCCGCACATCCTCAAACACCAGTTCGCCGGTAATCGAAGCCCGCAGCGACCACTTACCGTGAATCTCCGGAGCCGAGAAACCCGGCATATCTTTTTCCACGATTAAACCGCGCACAACGCCCTGCTCATCCTTCGCCCACACCACTGCAATATCGGCAACCGGAGAATTGGTGATCCACATCTTGGCACCGTTGAGGATATAGGCATCGCCGTCGTCTTTGATATTAGTAATCATGTCGCTTGGATTGGAGCCGTAGTCGGGCTCCGTCAAGCCGAAACAGCCAATCAATTCACCTTTGCCCAGTTTGGGCAAATATTTGCGCCGCTGCTCTTCTGAACCGAATTTGTAAATCGGATACATCACCAGCGATCCTTGCACCGAAGCCATTGAGCGAATGCCAGAGTCGCCGCGCTCCAGTTCCTGCATGATCACGCCGTAGGCAATTTCATCCATGCCGCCGCCGCCATATTCTTCGGGTAAGCTCGGACCGAAGGCGCCAATTTCCGCCAACCCTTTGAACAAATGCGTTGGGCATTGCGCCTTGTCGGCATATTCTTCAATAATGGGCGACACTTCCTGCTTCACCCACGCGCGTACGGCTTCGCGCGCCAGCAGATGCTCTTCGCTCAGCAGTTCGTCCATATTGTAGTAATCGTGATATTGGAAGCGGTCTTCCCGCGCTCTCTTCTCGATCGTGATACCGTTATTTTTTTCTTGCATTGCTTTGCGTTTTTGGTTAGGATTGTTTTAGCCCACAAAATTAGGCATTTCAAAGCAATCTTGCTATCCGATTACGCATTTGCAACAGATTTTTGATGCAAAAAGCTATTTTTGACACATGATGTGAATTCATGATTTTTAAAAATGCTGAAAAATGGCAATCATCGCACTGGAAGGCATGTATTTTCGGGCGTTTCACGGGTTTTACCCGGAAGAAAACGAAACCGGCAATGATTTTTTGCTCGATGTGTATGTAGAAACCGATATTAAGAGTGCCGCCGACGCGGATGAACTCTACGAAGCCGTGGAAGAAGATTCGGAAGAAGATGAAAGGCCGCTGTCGGTCAACTACGAAACGATTTATCTGCTGTGCGAAAGCGAAATGCGCAAAACCTCAAAGCTACTGGAAACAGTCGTGCAACGTATCAATGAACGGATACTCGATTATTTCAACGCCGATGACGACGAGCCACTCATCAAGGGCACACGGGTACGCCTGCGCAAGCTAAATCCGCCGTTGCACGGCAAGGTGAACTGCGCATTTGTGGAGATTTCTACCGGTAGCATGCAGGTCGTTTCTGTGAAAAATCTCAAAAAATAACGTTTCGATAACAGGCATCTATAAACCTCGTGCGTTTCCAGAAAGTGTATTCCAAAAAAACTTTGATGACAAAAATGAAAAACATGTTGAAAAAATTAGCTCTTGCATTTCTGGTGATTTCATTAGCTTCCTGCGATTCCGCAACGATGGCGCAGTTGGGCTCAGTTTTGAACAATGTGCCGCTGACCGATGCAGAAGTAGCCGGCGGCTTGAAAGAAGCACTGACCAACGGTATCGGCAAAGGCTCCGATTTGCTGTCGCAGGTAGATGGCTATTACAAAAGTGAGTACAAAATTCTGTTGCCCCCGGAAGCCCGGAAAGTAGCGGACAAGCTCAAAAACGTGCCTGGTTTTAAAAACTTTGAGGAAGACATTCTGGAACGCATCAACCGGGGCGCCGAAGATGCAGCGAAAAAAGCGAAGCCGATTTTTGTGAACGCCATCAAACAAATGAGCTTTTCCGATGCCATGAACATCCTGATGGGCGCCGATGATGCCGCCACGCAATACCTCAATCGTACTACACGCGAGGCTTTGTATCAGGAATTTAATCCGGTGATTGTGGAATCACTCGACAAATTCCAGGCTCGCAAGTACTGGAGCGACGCCGTGAATACCTACAACAAAATCCCTTTTACGGAAAAGGCTAATCCCGATCTGGACGATTACGTGACCAACTCCGCGCTCGACGGGCTGTTTGGCATGGTCGCCAAAGAAGAGTTGAATATCCGCAAAAATGTGAGCGCCCGCACTTCCGACTTGCTTAAAAAGGTTTTCGCCAAGCAGGATAACAAATAGCATTTTGTTTTTGGATATTAGATATTGGATATCAAGTATTTTTCAAGTCAAATTTTCAATATCCAACATCTAATATCCAACCTCCGGCGTTAATTTTTCACCATCTTCACTGCTGCTACCCGCTCGCCATCCGACAACTGCACGGTGTAATGCCCGCTTGCCAAGCTTGTCAATTCCAAAGACTCAAGATTGTCACCTTCGAGCAATTGAACCGCCTGGCGCTGGATTTCCCGTCCACTCAGATCAAGAATGCTCAGAAAATAGCGTCCGCTTTTCCCGATTTGAATGCGCAGATTCAGTTGATCGGCTACCGGATTCGGATAAACCTTGATGGTTGCTGACAGTTGTTTTTTATCGAATACAGCGGTCGTGCTTTGTTCATTAATCACCAAAGGCTGGTCGAGCGTTGCGGGAGAATCCCCTCCGGTGCTACCGTTGCGGTTTACGGCATTGCCTGCCGCATAAAACCTTACCGAGCCCGAGCCTGCCGCCGGGGCTTCCCATTTGATTTCCAAAACATTATTGTTGCGGGTCGAATTTTGTTCTACATATTGGCGGTTATTGAGTGTGGTGAGGCGGAAGCCAGCGGGAGGGCTATCCCAGGTGCCGGCGTTCTGGTTGTCGTCGCCGCGCAGGGCTACCGCCTGAAAACCATAGCCTCCAGGAGTGCCATTGGCAGCGGAAATCGTCAGGCGCAAAGTATAATCTTCTCCGGGTTCGTATTGGGTAACAGGATCGTTCCCTTTCAGCAGCTGAGCGGTCATCGAAGTATTGAAACTACCCCCGCCATGGCAGGTGGCACAAGATCCCTCGCCAAGAGGAGAACTGGTTCGGTCAATTTGCTGAACGATGCCTGCTCCACCGGAGTTAGCCAGGAACAATATCGCCAGAACAGCAGCACCAAAAAGCGTGTAAAGCAATTGGGTTTTCATAGAGTTTTTAGTCTTTGTGGTTGGGTAATGATTGTAATAAGAAGACGCCGCAACTGTTTACCAGCGCGGCATCTTTACGATTTTTCAAATATCGGGGAATTTAATTTGAAATCAATGTTAAAATAACAACAGTGTCGGCTTTTTACCTAAAAAAGCGCTTCTCTGCATGACAAAGACAAAATCAGGCTTTCAGCGCTCTCATTTATCATCGCCAAAATGAGCGAGGATTTTGTCAGCGAGTTCCAGCCCAATGAGCGCCTGCGCCTCGTGGGTAGATGCGCCGATATGAGGCGTCAATGAAATTTTGGGATGATCGAGAATTTCCTTGCGTGGTTTTGGCTCGAAGTCAAACACATCCAGCCCCACTCCGGCGAGTTTGCCGCTTTCCAGCGCTTCGAGCATGGCTTCTTCATCCACCACGCCACCACGAGAAGTATTGATCAAGAAAGAGCCGGTTTTCATTTTGGCAAATTCAGCTTTTCCGATGAGCGGCTTACCTCCGCCGAAAGGTACGTGCAAGGTCAGGAAATCGGCATTTTTCAGTACTTCCTCCATATCATACGTTTCGATTTTAGTAGAAAGACTGAGATTTTCGCTGTGAAAAAGGCGCAGTTCGATATTCACTTCACTCACGGCAATATCAGCGGGCATCACTTTCATGCCGAGCGCCAAACCGATGCGAGCAGCTTCCTGACCGATTCGACCAAAGCCAATAATACCAAGCGTTTTCTCGCGTAGTTGAATACCTTCGGAGTATATTTTTTTCAGCTTGTTGAAATCACCGCCAACACGCATGTGATGATTGGACTGGTGTAAAAAACGCGCCAGAGAGAACATGTGAGCGAAAGCAAGTTCGGCTACCGATTGAGAAGATGCCGCTGGCGTATTGAACACTTTGATGCCCTTGCTTTCTGCATATTCATAGTCAATATTATCCAGTCCTACTCCACCGCGCGCAATAATTTTTAAATTTGGGCAAACGTCTATCAAGTCTTTTCTTACTTGCGTGGCGCTACGCACAATAATTACGTCGTACTCCGGCAGAACTTTTAGCAGGTCTTCCTGAGCCACCTTTTCTACATCTACCTGATAACCAGCCTCTTCCAAAAGAGTCAAGCCATCGGGGTGTATGCCATCGTTAGCGAGAATTTTTATCATTATCTCAGAGGTTTTGATTTTCAATTAACCCGGGGAGAAATGCCCCTATCAAATCCAGCGCAAACATCTGAAATAATTGTCAAAATCCTAAATGGTATTTTGCCAAAATCGCTTTAAATAATACAAAAACGGCGCTTTTTGTCATTCTGACCGTTCCGAAAAAGTCGGGAAGGTAGCGATGGTATAATGCGAAAACTTCTGCTGGCTCTGCACAGGGAAAGTGTACTGCCGGATAAAGCTCGACAGGAATGCGCTGAATTCCTCCGAGCGGGCATTGCGGGAATTGGGCCGGAAGACAAAACCAATGTGCTCGACCGTGCCATTGGTCCCCCAGAAAACGTGCAGACGCACCTTGACGCCTTTAATATCGAAGTTGATACGTCCGGCATAAGCCTCCAGCGCTTTCATCATCTCCAGCCACTTGTCAAAAGCCATTTTCATATCATTATTGCAAGCGCCCAAGAGCGTTTGCGGGTATTCCTGCGTGAGCGCTTCGTACGCCTGCTCGTTGCCGCCCATTTGAAAAACCTTGGGCAACTGAGCCTGGGAAGAGATCGTTGTTTGTGCGCTGAGCGCCAGAAAGCTGAAGGTGCTGGCCAATGCGGTAAAAAGGAATGCTTTTCTCATGTTTTTGGGCATTTTGACAAAATTAAAAAATCCATTCTACTACGGTAAAAAGTTTAGCACTTTTTCTTATACGAAAACGCAACCCAGGTGTTATCGGTTTCGTCTAATAAAAAGTAAACGTAATAGCGCTGTTTCCATTGCCTATGATGGAACTTTCGGGGGGGGTTCAGTGTATCTTTATCGAGTATATTACCGGAATTATCGAAGGAATGAATGTGAAAAGGTCGTAAAACCTTATTTTTGAAGATATTATCCAGGTATGATTGATCTTTTTTTTCTTATAGCAGCAGGGTATGGTTTTTTCCTGGGATTCTATCGAGGAATCATCCAGACAATCTTTACCATTTTATCCTATGTATTTGCCACCCTGGCAGCATTCAAACTGTCGCCGGCTACCTCCAAATTTCTCGAAACCGCTACCGGTACCGAACACCCGCTGATGTTTCTGGCAGGATTTCTCATTGCTTTTTTTGGTACGATGTTTCTCATCCGCTTTATCTCAAGAGCCATCTCAGAGGGAATGGAAGCTGCCAATGTCAACATTATCAATCAAATGGCTGGCGGCTTGCTGCTGGCATCCCTGATGACACTGGTGTATAGCCTGATGCTGTGGTTTGCTGCCGAAGCCCATATTTTACAAGCAGAATATACAGAAAATTCGCTCACTTATCCGTTCCTGAAAGAATATCCTAAAACGGTGTGGAATGCCTTGGGCAGTATTAAGCCGGTTTTAAAAGATTTTTGGGAGCATTCAGTTGATTTTATGGACCGCATCGAGGAAGTTTCCATCGAAAAAACGGAATCTGATCCGAATGTGTATGATATTCCTGATGATCAATAATTCCTTTTTCTTTACATTCGCCTAAAATACCGGCTATGCTCAAGGCGAAAAATCTCTTTCATGCTTTATTCCGGCTTGATAGCATGCTCAATCTTTGGGCAACTTTTTCCCACAACGAAACGCTAAACTACACCACCAAACCATTGCTGATGCCACTTCTGGCGATCTATCTGCTATTGCAGCCAGTCGGAAGCTTTCGCTGGGCAAGAAATCTGGTACTTTTAGGTTTGATATTCTCCTGTAGTGGCGACATACTACTGATGTATGCTCTTCAAAAAGGAAATTTTTTCATATTCGGGTTGATCAGCTTTCTGTTGGCTCATATTTGTTACATTTCAGCTTTCCTGCACATTGCCTCTTTTCAGAAAGGTTTTATCCGGCAGCGCGTTTGGCTGATTGCTCCTTTCTTATTGTACCTGCTGATATTCAATTTCTATCTTTTTGATGGGATTCCAGCCGAATTGCGAATACCGGTTATCATTTACAGTATAATCATCATGACGATGGCAATCAGCGCCCTCAACCTAAAGGGGCTCCTACCATCCGATGCTTTTCAATGGATTTTTGTAGGTGCGTTGTTTTTCCTGATGTCCGATAGCGTACTGGCTGCCGAAAAATTTAAAACACTGGCATCCGCTTTGCACTTTGATGTTGGTATTATCATTATGTTGACTTACATTTTAGGACAGTACGGAATTGCCAGAGGCACCGCAAATGCTACCAGAGCACGCTAAATGGTACCTCGATTGCGAACCCGCCATACGGAGAGAATTAAGCGAAAAGGGAAGGCAACACTACTGATAATGCTGCCTACGGCGAAAAGCAGCATTTGGTTGTAGATGTAGCTGGTCATGGCGTTGCTTGTCGGTGAATCGGAGCGCCCCAGTAAGGCTTCAGCGCCATTATAATCCAAATAAGTTTGGAAATGATTCAATTCTTGGACCAATAGAAAAACCAGTGGAATACAAAGGAATACAAGAATGATTTTTAGCGTTTGCCGATGCGCCAGAAAAGTAAAGGGCAGTAAAAAAATATAACGGGTAAACGTGATAAACACAATGATATAAAGAATATTGGAATATAAAAAAGGATATTCGACGAGGTGATTCTTGATAGGGAAGAGAACCCCTACAACTATGAGGACTGTAAATATCCACCAAATCAGTTCCAGTCTTAGTAAGAGGGCGGCAGAAGATTTATTGGAATCCATAAGAAAAAAGATGTAACCGCTGGCAGTTTTTTGCGGGAATTGGATGAAGGGAAAAA
>CAZQTF010000026.1:0-25603 GCA_964596135.1 uncultured Saprospiraceae bacterium
AATTTTTGTCCATTGGCTTAATTCTCAATCATCATACATTTTATAACACAACCGGAAAAACTGTACTCAATAAAACCTACATCTGTTATCGCAATCCATTAATCTTCAAAATATTAAAAACAATGCAAAACAAATTTGGTTTCGGATCATTGTGCGTACACGAATTACCCAGCAAAAAAACAACCGAACCACATCTGCTGCCTATTTACGCCACCTCTTCTTTTGCTTTTGATACAATTGATCAGGGGATCAATATTTTTCTTGGCAAAGAACAAGGTCATGTGTACAGCCGCTACGGCAATCCAACCATCGAAGCAGTTGCCGACAAAATCGCCCTGCTCGAAACGCACGGATTAGACACCACCGCCAAAGCCATCTTGTTCAGTTCCGGAATGGCGGCTATTTCCACACTGGCTTTAGCAGTACTCAAAACTGGTGATAAAATTCTGACCCAGGGCAATCTCTACGGTGGTACCACCGAGTTGTTTACCAAAGTCTTTCAGCCAATGGGTATTGAAACAGTTCTGACCGATCTGAAAGACCCGAACCGGGTAGAGGAAATCGTCAAGCGTGATCCAACCGTGCGCATGCTCTATTTTGAAACCCCCGCCAACCCGACTATGGCTTGCGTGGATATGGCGGCGCTGGCTTCCATTGCCAGAAAATACAACCGCATCAGCGCGGTGGATAATACCTTTTGTACGCCTTATTTACAACAACCTTTCCGCTTCAAGGTGGATTATATCGTGCATTCTACCACGAAATTCCTGAATGGCCATGGCAACTCCATCGCCGGGGCGCTGGTTGGCACCGATCTGGAGATGATGAATGGTAAAATCTGGCAAACGATGAAACTGGTAGGTACCAACTGCAATCCCTGGGATGCCTGGTTGATACACAATGGCATGAAAACATTGGAGGTACGCATGGACCGTCACTGCCAGAACGCCATGGCAATTGCTCAGTTTCTGGAGCAGCACCCAAAAGTGTCGCAGGTCAATTACAATGGGCTCCCCTCCCATCCCGACCACGAGCTGGCGAAGCGACAAATGCGCGACTTTGGTGGCATGCTGAGCTTTGAATTGCGGGACGGCTTGCAGGCAGGTATTGATTTTATGAACAAAATTGAGTTCTGCACGCTTGCACCCACGCTGGGCGATGTAGATACGCTGATCTTGCATCCGGCTTCAATGTCACACATCAATATTCCGAAGGAAATTCGCCTGCAAAATGGCATCACCGATGGCTTAGTGCGGTTATCTGTTGGAATTGAAAATGCGGCGGACATCATCGCCGACCTGGAACAAGCACTGGCGTAAAATAAAAAGGTCGCGTCGAAATCGGCGCGACCTGTACAAATAATTATAATCCCATGAACATATCCAAATTTCTGTGATCTCCTTTTCATTCGCTTCTACGACTCTCCTTCGAAGATCCAAAAGAGTAAGTCGCCCTGATAAAGCTGGCAGGACGACTTACTACCAACAAATTTATAATCCCATGAACATATTCTTGTTTTTGGCATCCAGTCCGTTTGACCGGATTATTACTCAGCTGCACCTTTCGCTCACATTTACGATACAAATATTCGAGTTTTTGCACGGTAGTACAAAGACAAAAAATATATTTTGTGAAAAAAAACTATCTTTTTTTTCTGCAAAAAAAATGCCTTTAAAAGATTTTTAAATCATTATTGTGAAAAATAAGGCACAAAAATAAAGCAAAAAGGCAAAAAAAAAGCCGCACATCGAATGTGCGACTCACTAGCAATGATTATAATTCCACGAATATGAATAAAGCAATGAATGTCAGTCTTCTGAACGAAATTAGCTTCTACAATATTATGAAAAACGGGGTACAGAACAAAATTTTTTAAATTGTAATTTACGGTTCCGTACCCGATTTTACTTATTTCAGTACTTCGAATTTTTTATTTACGACTCCTTTCTGCGTAACGACACTCAAAATATAAATACCATTTTGCAGGCGACTTACGTCAAACTGCGTTCTGCGTGCCATTGTTTTGCCGGAGTTATATACGACCTGACCGGTCATGTTATATACCAACACTTGTTCGAATTCTTGCCCGCCGTTCAGGTGAACGTTTAGCAGATTCTGTGCCGGGTTTGGATACACTTTCACCAGGTCTTCCGTAAGCGGCGCATTAGCAATGTCTTCTTCGCTTCTGGGCACAATCTGTATCTGGTGAGGTTTGATGTTCACACCGAACGTCTGACCAGCACTGTTGGTTGCCACGGCAGTACCTCCACCAATCTCAACTGCCAATGGCTCATCTCCGAGACGAATACCATTGATATCTTCGACCACCACGAATCTCACTTTCCCGATTTTACCAAAACCGCTTGCCGAGACGCCACTGGTTCTGGTAAAGCCACTTTCTACCAAACCACGCTCGTTGTTGTATGACATATTGAGAGAGGGAGAATTGTAAGTTAGCCAGCTTGAATTGTTATATTCAATTTCAACTGTTTCCGGTGTAAAGATGATCGGATTATATTCAAAGGGGAAAGTAAAACCATACAGGTCGGTGATTGGAGCAGACTCATCGCCCAGTACCAAATCCAACTCAACCAGGTCGCCCGGATTAAAGAATATATCACCCTCCAGCGCGATCGTGTACTTATAGAACGGGATCATTTTGGCAGTCAAGCTGTGGGCATAGCCATAATAAGCCCGAATCGCCGTTGTATCCCGAGCGGTCACGATACTATCACCATCGGTATCGAGGTGTTTCAAGTTCACATCACCATCTTCATCGCTCCAGTTGTTGGCAGGTAGCCCATACCAACGGGCGATTGCAGCATCAGAACGCGGAACGCCTACCGCGCCCATTCCTACACCCAGAGGCAGCAAGTCCTCCATGTTGACCACGCCGTCCAGGTTGGTATCGCCTGGCCACACACAGTCATTAATACACAGGGTTTCCGCTGTAGCTGATTCAACATTCAGTATTTCGATCTCAATTTTTACAGACTTCTCATAAGCACAATTTCCAGCGTCGTCAAGCACACAATATGTGACTTCGAATTCATCAACTCCTGTGGTTACATTAGCATTAGGAATATACAAAATCTGATTTTTACCGGAAATCAACTGATTGTTGATGATAGTATCGCGATTGCCTTCCAGAATAATCGCAGTGCCCAGGCTTCCCTGCGCCTTAATTTTATATATGTAATTGTCAATCGGCACGTTGTTGCCAATCAATAACGGTGTTTGTTTTGGCGTGTACATAAAGAACTTCACCTGGGAAGGCTCAAAGTTGCTCACATATACATAAACTGTCGCCGTTTCTTCCTCGGCGCCGCAACCGGGCGCATTGATGGAATAGGTAAACCAGTCTACTCCTTCAAAGCCGGCTGCCGGAATATATGTTACAATGCCCTCGGAAGCTTCGATTGAACCAAACTGCGGCTGCGCCTGAATCGAAAAACATCCTGAGTCGAAACCGTACAAATCGTTATGTAGCACGTTCAATTCAACTGCAGTTTCCGGCGATGTGTAGGCTTCATCGTCGAATGCCATCATATTTTCTTCCGCATCAATCACCACTACTTCTACGGTCTTCGTTACATTGCCATTTTGGAAACGAATATAATCCTTGCCGGAAAAGTCAGGATTAGGCGTGTATTGCGGCGCGTCGCCGGAAGCATCATAATTGCCATTGACGGGCGCATCGCTTAACGTAAAGACATTCGGAATGAGAATGACCTGTGTTTGGTTTTTCTTGGTGAAAACCCGAAGTGTGTCACTCACATTGACATTATCACCAAGTACCTGAATCGTAGCAGTACCATTGTCGCAAAGACCGGCACCGTTGCACACCACATAATTGATATAGGCGACCCCTTCAAAATCGGGCGCGGGCGTGAATTCTATCGTATTGGCACCAGACTGAAAAGAGACACTACCATTGTTGGTCAATGGAATTACTTTGAGATCCAGCACGCCATTACTACTGAAGTCGTTGCTGAGCACATCAATGGAAGCGGTAGAATTTTTGGCTGCGAAGGCGTAGTCGTGGTTGGCAATGATTTGTGAAGCGTTGACTTCAACTTTGTAATCTCTCACATAAGAAAAAAGAGAAACCGGGGAATAGATCAGGCGGAAGTTATCGGTTCCGTTAAATCCCGGATTAGATACGTAAGTAAGCTCATATTTTGAGCCGCCGATATTTTTGAAGGTAGCCGTACCATTAGCTGGCGTAGGCGTGCCCCACTGTGGCGTAAAAACGGAAGTAAACGTGTCTTTGACAGCAATTCCGTCATAAGTCTGAAGACTTATCGGAACAAGCTGCCCCCACGCTGCGGTGGAAAGAGCTATCAGAACAAACAATAAAAAGTGCTTTCGTAAAAATACATTCATGGTTCGTGGATTTTGTCATTGCTAAGTTTATAATTCGTGGTCTTTCGTTCTATGTGTAAAACTTACGCATAGTATCACACTTGTGAAAAAAACTTTTGCTTTATTCATACACTTTCTCTTGAAAAGTCGTTTCAAATAAATGGGTGTAGCTTTTCAAGAGCACCTTTCGATCACAAAATGTGAATTTATTCTTATTCGTGTTGTACCTTTGACAGCGAAAAGACTTTCGCACCGCTAAGATAAGAAAAAAGTTCCCATATGCGCAACAGCAAATTGTATTCAATTTTAGAACATTTCGACAAATATGAGCAAAATCGGTGCCGGAAATTTTTGCAATCGCCTTATTTCAATCGTGATGAGGCAATTGTGACCGTTTTTGATCTACTGACCGAAGATTTGAACAACGGCAAAAATAAATGCCTGGAAAAAGAATACATCTGGGAGCAAGTGCAGCCGGGGAGCACTTACGACGACGTCCGTTTCCGAAAATACATTTCTGATCTCACCAAACTGATTGAAGATTTCCTTTGCCAGCAATTGTACGAGCGGGATAGCCTCCTGAGGGCAAGTCACCTGATCCAGGCAGTGACCGAAAAAAAAGTGGAAAAATTATATAGCAGCAGCGTGAGAACCGCCCGGCGACTTAGTCAGGAGTTTTCACACAAATCGGCTGCGTATTACTATTATAACTATGCTATTGAAAATAATTACTATCGCTTAGCTGATTTTGAAACCAAACGAGACGAACGAACCAATTTTGAAGAAATATCGTCTAATCTGGATTATTTTTACCTGTCTGAAAAACTCAGAATTCTTTGTAGTATTCTCAGCCGGCACAATGTGGTTGCTCACCAATATAATATTATTGTTCGCGATGAAATTATCGAATTTGTCGCACACAATGCCGTTCATTTTGAAAATATCCCCGCTGTCGGAATTTATTTCCAGATTTACCAGACGATTATTGATCCCGAAAACGAAGCACATTATTTTAAGCTAAAAGATTTGCTGAATAAATACGCACTTTTTTTTCCAATCGAAGAGGCAACCCAAATGTACACCTATGCCCAAAACTACTGCGTTCGGAAAATCAATCAGAGCAATCAGAAATTTGTACATGAATTATTTGTATTATACAAAGTATTGCTCGAAAAAAAGATCATCATAGTGGACGGTGTTCTGTCTCCCTGGTATTTTAGAAATATAACAACCGTAGCGCTTCGCCTGGGTGAATACGATTGGACCGAACATTTTATAAATGAATACCAAAGTAACCTGCCCGATTCTTTCCGGGATAATGCAGTCAATTACAACCTTGCACAAGTCTATTTCTATCAAAAGAAATACGACGAAGTCATCAAATTGCTTCAAGAAGTTGTTTTTGAAGATTTTACATATAATCTTAATTCCAAGGTAATGCTATTGCTCACTTATTACGAAACGGATGAAATCGAACCGCTCTACTCTTTATTCGAAAGTTTCAGAACGTATCTGAACCGGCACAAAGATATTCCTCTTTCCCGCCGTCAAAGTTTTACGGAATTGATTAAATACACCAAAAAACTTACAAAATTGATCCCTGGAGATAAGAAATCCATACAAAAACTAAGAGCGGAGGTAGAGCAAGCAAAAAACGTTGCCAGCCATGGTTGGCTCCTGGAAAAAATTGCGGAGCTGGAATAAGATTAACCATTGATTATGCAGCTTTTAGCATATAAAACGCAAAATTCCTCTTTAATTTAATCGCACTTCCATCCACACCGCCTGGTGATCGGAGAAGGCAAATTGCTGGTCTAATCCTTTGATGCTCAACACCTTCACATTCGGCGAAATCAGGAAAAAATCAATCAACGTCACAAAGGTTTTATCTTTCTCATAAGGATCGGCGCACTTGCGGTTGGTCGGCACGGTTGGGTCGTACACCCAATGCCAATCCTCAGGCAGGAATTCCGCCTCAATGTTATACTGGAAATATTCATCTCCACGACCGGGCATAAAGGTGTCAAATTCAAAATATGGCGGGCACTCGTTCCAATCGCCTCCGGCAATGACGTAATTGCCTTGTTCGTATTCTTTGGTCACCAGATTTTTGATAAACGCCATCTCCTGGCGCTTGAGGCTGCCGTCTTTGTCGTGGGCGGAGTTGTGAATGTTCAACACTACCAAATCTTTGCCGTTTTTCACTTTGAAGCGATGCAAGCCAACGCAGCGATCGAGTTGGAAGATGCGCGTAGGCCAAGCAAAACTGCCCGGCAACTGGTAACGGATTGCTTCCGTTGGCTGAAAGCGGGAAAAAGTGCCCAACCCACTCTGCGTCTTGCCGTAGGCCAGCCAGGGTTCCAGCAGCGGCAGCGGCACGCGGGGCGAGTTATAGTTTAAGGCAAAAGTTGCGGCGTAATCCGGCAGCTTCGCACGCATTTCGTCAAATTGATTGAGGTAATAGCTACGCTTGGAATGCTCGTCCACCTCCTGAAACAGGAAGAAATCGGATTTGATGCTCTGCAGAAAATCAACAGAACCAGCGACATATTTTTCAACCAAATCCTTAGGCGGGCGTACCATATTGCCCCCGGCAAACAAAAAACCGCCGTCATCGTAGAAAAAATCAGCTTCCGCGCCCAAGCCACCGTAGCCCACATTCCAAATAGTGAAGCTCAACACGCTGTCTTCGATGGTATTCAGCTTTGCTTCCTGCGCCGTTTCCAACGGAATTACAGCTGCCGGCTGAAAATCGGTAGCGGTGCCGTGCAATAAAACGACTGCAACATAAAGCACCAACGCCAACAGCACCCCTAAAACCAGTTTTCTTAGTAATTTCATGACCATTTTTTATAATAATTATTATCAACTTAATACCCTAAAAGTCCAACACATCCTGCATTGTAAAAACGCCCTGTTTGCCTACAATCCACTCCGCAGCAGTGAGCGCGCCCAGTGCAAAACCCTCGCGCGAATGCGCTTCATGGCTGATAGTAATGGTATCAATCGGCGAATGGTAAGTCACCTTATGCGTACCTGGCGCCGGATCTACTCGCTTGGAAATGATGGGCAATTCATTCTTGATATCCGTATCATGATTTACCCATTTTGTTTTGCGTTCCATTTCATTCAGAATGCCTTCCGCCAGGGTGATTGCAGTACCACTGGGTGCATCCAGCTTCTGGGTGTGGTGAATTTCTTCCATCTCCACGTCGTATTGCGGCTGCGTATCCATCATTTTCGCCAAAAAGCGATTCAATGCAAAAAAGATATTTACACCAATACTGAAATTAGTGGCATGCAACAGAGCACCTCCTTTGTTCTGGCAGATATTCTGGGCTTCCGCCAAATGCTCCAGCCAACCCGTAGTACCCGACACCACCGGAACGCCCGCATCCAGACAAGCCCTGACGTTGTCAAAAGCACTTTCCGGCTGAGTAAATTCGATCGCCACATTCGCTTTCTGAAGATTCGCCGTCGTTAGATCCTGCACATTATCTACATTGACTTTCAGCACCACTTCATGTCCCCTCGCCAGCGCTAATCGCTCAATGGTCTGCCCCATTTTACCGTACCCAATTAATGCAATTTTCATACAACCATTATTATTGAATGTTAACATTTTTCACATTAACCCCTGATAATCAATATTTTTTTAAAAAAATGACCCTACCATCAATAATTTACCATTTAAATGTGACTTTACGGGAAAACAGTCGTCTCAATAAAAGATTAAAAACAACAGCTCTCTCTTTTTAATCTAAATGCAAATTTATGTGGTTGCCCTTTCGGATCATGCCGGAGGGCTTCTTTTATGACTGCCTCAAAAAATCAGAAGCCATTTGCCAAGTCATTTGATCTCAAAAAGTTGCTGTATTCCCCTACTCTTTAGCCTCTATTATCTTTTTGAACTCATTCAACTTCATCATACAATCAATTGGCGTCATAATATTTACGTCCAGATCGAGCAACAATTCCTTCACCTTTATTGCCGCCGGGTCGCTTGCTTCAAAAATGCTCAGTTGCATGGGTTCAGTAATATTTTTGGTATTGGCACGTTTGGCTTCGGCTATGCCCTTTTGATCATTGGTTTCAATGATTTTTTGCTCCAACTGCACCAAAATTTCTGCCGCTCGTTCGACGATGCTTTTAGGCATGCCCGCCATTTTCGCCACATGGATGCCAAAACTGTGCTGGCTCCCGCCAGGCACCAATTTTCGCAAGAAAATCACTTTATGTCCCATTTCTTTAGTAGCGATATTATAATTGCGAATCCGGGGAAATTTTTCCGCCAATTCATTTAGTTCATGATAATGCGTGGCAAATAATGTCTTCGGGCGTGCTACGCCATTATTATGCAAAAATTCTGCGATGGACCAGGCGATGGAAATGCCGTCGTACGTGCTCGTGCCGCGCCCAATCTCGTCCAGTAAAATCAGACTGCGATCGGAAATATTATTCATAATACTCGCCGTTTCATTCATTTCTACCATAAAAGTGGATTCGCCAGAGGAAATGTTATCGGAGGCACCCACGCGCGTAAATACCTTGTCGAGCAAGCCCAAACTGGCACTTGCTGCCGGTACAAAACTCCCCATCTGCGCCAGGAGGCAAATCAAAGCCGTTTGCCGCAGCACCGCCGACTTACCTGACATATTCGGACCGGTAATCATCAGAATCTGCTGATCCTCAGAGTCTAAGTACACATCATTAGGTACGTAGCTTTCGCCCAGTGCCAGTTGCTGCTCAATCACCGGGTGGCGCCCTTCCCGAATATCTATAATCAATGATTCGTTAATTTCGGGTTGGCAATAGTTATTTTTCTCGGCAATGGTCGCAAACGCCATCAGGCAATCGAGTCGTGCAATAAGATGCGCATTGTGCTGGATCGGCTGAATGTAATCGGAAATCGTCAATACTAACTGCTCGAATAACTCCGTTTCCAATTCCAGAATGCGTTCTTCCGCTCCTAAAATTTTGGTTTCCAATTGTTTAAGCTCATCTGTGATGTAGCGTTCGCCGTTGGTCAGCGTTTGTTTGCGCGTCCATTCAGGGGGCACCTGATTTTTATATTTGTTGGTCACTTCCAGATAATAACCAAACACCGTATTAAAACCGATTTTCAAACTGGAAATGCCGGTGCGTTCGATCTCGATTCGTTGAATATCAAGCAGTAAATCTTTGGTATGATTTACAACGTTGCGCAGATCATCCAGTTCTGTATCAAAATTATCTGCAATAACGCCGCCTTTCGCCAGATTTACCGGCGCATCTTCCACGATTTGCCGGGCGATCTGCTCCCGCAAAACTTTACACGGATTTAGTCCTTCGGCGATTTTTACTAAATAGGCATGACCGCTTTCATGTAATAAGTGCTTTACCGGATCAAGTGCATATAATGCTTTTTTTAACTGTACGACCTCGCGCGGATTTAATTTGCCCAATGGCGCTTTGGAAATCAAGCGCTCCAGGTCGCCCATTTGCACGACAAATTTTTCGATCTCGGCTTTTATTTCGCGGTTTTTCCGAAAAAAATCCACAATCTCCAGTCGTTCTTCGATCGCTTTTTTGGATTTCAAAGGCAAGACAACCCACTTTTTCAGCAAGCGCGCGCCCATCGGCGAGATGGTCTTATCCAGAATTTTGATAAGCGGAACGCCCGTTTCATGCGGGCTGTGCAGCAGTTCGAGGTTGCGAATGGTGAAGCGGTCGAGCCACACGTAGCGATGGGGCTGAATGCGGCTGATACTGCTGACATGTCGCAGGTTTTTATTTTCGGTGGAAGCCAGATAATGCAGCGTAGCGCCGGCTGCGATTTGTGCCAGCGTCAATTCCTCCACGCCAAAACCCTTCAGATTCTGCACTTCGAAGTGCTCCAGCAGTTTTTCGCGGGCATAATCTTCTGTAAAAACCCATTCGTCAATCGGATACGTATAGAATTTTTCGCCAAACCAGCGCTCAAAGTCTTTTTTGTAATTTTTGGGAAAAATGACCTCAGCAGGATTAAAGCTCTGCAATAATTTGTCAATGTAACCTTGCTCGCCTTCGCTTACCAGGAATTCGCCGGTAGAAATGTCCAGAAAAGCCACGCCAGCACTGTCTTTCTGAAAAAAGACCGACGCCAGATAATTATTGGTTTTGTGGTCGAGCAATTTATCATCCACCGCGATGCCGGGCGTCACGACTTCGGTTACTTCGCGCTTCACGATTTTCTTTTGCGGACTTGGTTTTTCCATCTGCTCGCAGATCGCCACACGATAACCTGCCCGGACCAACCTCGGCAGATACAAATCCATCGAATGGTGCGGAAAGCCCGCCAATTCTACATCGCTGCCGCCGTTGTTGCGCGCCGTGAGCACGATGCCCAGCACCCGCGAAGCCGTCACCGCGTCCTCGCCGAACGTCTCATAAAAATCGCCTACCCGAAACAACAGAATCGCGTCGGGATATTTGGTTTTTACCTTGTAATACTGCGCCATCAGCGGCGTCAGTTTTGCATCGTCATTTTTGGTAGAAGTTTCGGTCTTTGCTTTTCGTGCCAATTTTTTCAGATTTTAGACTTTAAATATTAGATGGTAAAAAAGCTAATATCTAATGTCTCTTTCACAAGGAAAACAAAGATAGCGAAAATTGGAAGGAAAGCTCAAGGAGATCAGATGCCAGTTTTCAACAAAAGTTTGTAGCTTGGTGCGCAGAATGAGTAGCAGCGGCTTGAGCTGCGGAAGTAATAAAACAAAACAACATGAACTTAGCGACTTTAGACTGGGCGATTATCGCCGCATTTTTTGCATTGTCCCTCCTGGTCGGGGTGCTTGTGTCGAAGCGGTCAGGGCAGAATTCTTCCGAATTTTTCCTCTCAGGGCGCAGCATGCCCTGGTGGTTGCTGGGTTTTTCGATGGTGGCGACTACTTTTTCTGCGGATACGCCCAACTTGGTCACCGACATCGTACGAAAAAATGGCGTAGCCGGCAACTGGGCGTGGTGGGCATTTCTGCTCACGGGCATGCTCACGGTATTTGTATATGCCAAGCTCTGGCGGCGCAGCGGCGTACTCACCGATGTAGAATTTTACGAAATTCGCTACAGCGGTCCGATGGCAGCTTTTCTGCGAGGCTTCAGAGCAATATACTTAGGGGTATTCTTTAATGTGATGATTATGGCGACGGTGTGTCTGGCGGGTATCAAGATTGGCGGGGTGATGCTGGGCATGTCGCCAACACAGACGTTGCTGCTGGCTACGACAATTACGGTTATTTATTCGGTGATCGGCGGCTTTGCTGGAGTAATCTGGACGGATTTTTTTCAGTTTGTGATTGCCATGATCGGCTCGCTGACAGCGGCGGTTTTTATTGTGCATTTGCCACAAATAGGCGGTTTGGAGAGCTTGCTTACTCATCCGGCGGTCAGCGCTAAACTTAACGTATTACCTGATTTCAGTGATCGCAATGTTCTGATTCCGTTGTTTCTAATGCCACTGGCGGTACAATGGTGGAGCGTATGGTATCCTGGTGCCGAACCAGGCGGCGGCGGCTACATTGCCCAGCGAATGCTGGCGGCAAAAAACGAAAACCATGCGATGGGCGCGACTTTATTTTTTAACATTATGCACTATGCGCTGCGTCCCTGGCCCTGGATTTTAGTAGCATTGGCTTCGATCATTATATTTCCGGATTTTGCATCCCTACAAAAAGCATTTCCGAATGTAAATGTAAATGTAATAAATGATGATCTTGCATACCCGGCCATGATGACTTTATTACCCACCGGTTTGCTGGGCATAATTGTAGCGTCGCTGATTGCCGCGTTTATGTCCACCATTGCCACGCATTTGAACTGGGGTTCGTCCTATGTCGTAAATGACTGGTACAAGCGATTTGTAAAGCCAGAAGCCTCTGAAAAACAATTGGTTACCATCGGTCGAATTTCAACGGTCCTGTTGATGGCGCTGGCGGCGCTGGTGGCGCTGGCACTGACCAATGCCTTACAAGCGTTTAATATTTTATTGCAAATCGGAGCCGGCACGGGCTTACTGTTTATCTTGCGCTGGTTTTGGTGGCGGATCAATGCATTTAGCGAGCTGGCCGCAATGGTCATTTCATTTTTAGTTGCTGTATATTTTGAATTTTTGCATACCAACGCCCTCGGCTGGGCACCAATGCCGGATTACCAAAAACTCTTGACAGGGGTAGGCATTACCACAATCGGCTGGTTATCCGTTGCTTTACTCACTCCTCCTGCAGATCACGAAGTATTGGTGCGTTTTTACAAACTGGTAAAACCAGCAAGTATCGGCTGGCAACCAGTGATTGACAAAGCAATTGCCAACGGCGAACTCAAACCGGAAGAAGTCAATACCGGCAAGCTCCCGCTGGAAATTGGCGGCATGCTGATCGGCACCATTTCCGTTTATGCTGCCCTGTTTGCTACGGGATTTTGGATTTATGGCAATTTACCTGCAGCAACGATTGCGACGATTGCAGCCCTGATCGGCGGATTTTTACTATTCCGCATCTGGGAAAAAGTGCAATAAAAGCATGCAATATTTACATTTCAAACGAAATAATCAAGCAACTGAAGTTTTGCCTTGAACTTTGTCTTATTTGACCTATTTTTGCACCCGTAACGAACTTTTGCCTTCGGGCACCGTTTCAAATTACGAATACAAAAATTGTGCAGTTATGGCAATCATGATAACGGACGAATGCATCAATTGCGGGGCTTGCGAGCCGGAGTGTCCGAATAATGCGATCTATGAAGGAGGCATCGAATGGGCGATTTCCGATGGGAATACAGTCAAAGGAGCATACGTGCTGGAAGACGGCAAAGAAGTGGATGCAGATGCCCTGCAGGCGCCGATTTCGAATGATTATTATTATATAGTACCCGATAAATGTACAGAGTGCGTGGGCTTCCACGAAGAACCGCAATGCGCCGCCGTATGCCCGGTGGATTGCTGCGTGCCCGATCCCGAACGCGTGGAAAGCGAAGCGCTATTGCTGGCAAGAAAAGAACGCTTGCATCTTTAAAAATGAATGGAAGCATTTTCATAAAAATCATTCCTTTACACCTACGTTCATTTAGCAGCAGCTTCCCAAAATAACTGCTTGATGGTTGCCGGTTCTGAAAATTGCAACGCATGACCTCGACCAGGGAGAATGATCATCCTTACCAATGCATTCACCAACTGTTCTTTTGCGTAATGGGCATTCTCCGGATAGATCAGTTCGTCGGCATCGCCCTGGATAATCGTGACCGGTATCTGAATATCTTCCCAGCAAATCATCTTTTCCAGCTCCGCTTTGTGTGAAAATTTCTCGTAGGTTGCCAGTCTCAGAAATTTCGGAAACAGATATTTAATAATCGGCGTTTTCATTAAATGCGAAATGCCGTAGGTTTTCTCCGCGCCCGGTTTTAAAGAAGCCGACAACAGCACTGCCCGATCGGCAATACCCGGATAATCCATCAGCAACCGCGCCACGATCGTGCCACCGTAGGAAGAACCGATCAGCGTTATCGGTTTGCCATTGTCAATCTGATCAAACATGGGGCGAATCAACGCCGCTTGTTTTTCCAGATCGGTGACCACCTCGCCAAAGTCGGATTTACCGTAGCCCGGACGGTCAATGCTCACCATCCTGAAATGCGCCAAAAAGAGGGAATCGGTGTAATAATTTGCCCAGCTTTTCAGCGAACTCGGCGCGCCATGAATAAACACCAGCGTTGGCAGCGTGTCGTTACCAACTTTCAGGTAGCGCATAGTCTGCTCTCCCGTTTTATAGCGCACCAATTGCCCTGCGATTTTCCTTCTGTCCAAAGGCTCAAAAACAGTAGCATCCCGCGTATCGGTAAACCGCCGGATGCCACAGCCACCAAAGCTGTATGCCATTGCCAAAAGCAGGATAAAACCAAAGAAAAAAGCCCGCCATTTCATACCTGAGTCAATTGGATGATATTTTTTATAACGAATTTTGAATCCTTTGGTTTTTACACTTCAGAATTAGGATTAGTTTGCTATTTTTCGGCAAAGTACTAAAATTATAATCCGATGAATATTCAGGATATTTTCAATCTGGAAGGCAAAGTTGCCGTCATCACGGGCGCCAGTAAAGGCATTGGCGAGGCGGTTGCTTTTGCATTGGGTAAAGCAGGCGCTAGGGTCGTTATTTCCAGCCGAAAACAGGAAGCCTTAAACGAAACTGCCGATCGCCTGCGCCGGGAAGGCATTGTTGTTTTTGCGCTTGCCGCAAATACTGGCAGCACCGAAGACCTGAAAAACTTAGTGCACCGCACACTCGAAAATTTTGGCAGAATTGATATTGTGGTGAATAACGCCGCCACCAACCCGGTTTTTGGTCCTGTCGAAGATGTAGCAGAATGGGCTTTTAACAAAATCATGGAAGTCAATGTAAAAGGTCCGTTCGAACTTGCCAAACTGGCATTACCCGACATGAAAAAGCACAAAGGGGGCGTCATCATCAACATCAGCAGCATCGGGGGCGTATCGCCGGAGCCGCAATTGGGGATTTACAGCGTGAGCAAAGCCGCACTTATCTCATTGACGAAAGTCATGGCGAAAGAATGGGGACCTTATGGCGTTCGCGCCAACGTGATCTGTCCGGGTTTTATCAAAACGAAATTCAGCGAAGCGCTCTGGAGCAACGAGCAAATCCTGAACCACATATTATCAAAACAATCCATTCAACGTTTGGGCACTGTTGAAGAAATCGCAGCAATGGCACTGTTTCTGGCTTCCGATGCTTCGAGTTTCAGCACCGGCTCGGTATTCCTGGCAGATGGAGGATATACGATTTAGGTGTTAGGTATGGGATGTTGGCATTTAAATGATGTAAAATGAAAATTAAAGCCCCCTTATTTACGCTTATTGCCGCTTTTTTATTTAGCAATTGCGATTGCGTATTGCAAGCGGAAGGTATTGTGGTAGATTCAGACTCCAAGATATTACTTTCTAATGTAATGATTTCCAGCGACATGAATTTCAAAAAAGATGTGGTGATATCCGACGAAAAGGGGTATTTTCTGTTTTCCGACATTACCGGCGGCTGGAAATGCCCGGATTTGAAACTTTATTTTCAAAAAGAAGGCTACCAGTTGTATGAAAAAAATTATCCATCCAATAATAGAATGGATACTATTTACCTCAAAAAATAATAATCAGAATCAAAACCTGTTTCCTTAACCAAACCATCAACAAACAATGACCGATCTCGACATTGCAAAAACCGTCACGCTACAGCCCATCCGTGCCATAGCGGCAAAGCTGGGCGTGACCGAAGACCAACTGGATTACTATGGAAAATACAAAGCCAAACTCCCGCTATCGCTGATCAATCCTGAACGCATCCAAAAAAGTAAACTGATTCTGGTTTCTGCCATCTCCCCTACTCCGGCGGGCGAAGGCAAAACCACCATGTCCATTGGTTTGTCCGAGGGTTTGAACCGCATCGGTAAAAAGACGACCGTGGTGCTGCGCGAACCTTCGCTGGGGCCGGTTTTTGGCATGAAAGGCGGCGCTACCGGCGGCGGCTACTCGCAGGTACTGCCAATGGAAGATATCAATCTGCACTTTACAGGCGACTTTGCCGCTGTGGAAAAAGCACACAATCTGCTGGCTGCACTGATTGACAATAATTTGCAAAATCCCAAAAACTCGCTCAACCTCGATCCCCGCACCATCGCCTGGAAACGCGTGATGGACATGAACGATCGTGCCTTGCGCAATCTGGTGGTAGGGCTGGGCGGCACCTCCGGCGGCGTGCCCCGCGAAACGGGGTTTGACATTACCGCTGCTTCTGAAATTATGGCGATTCTGTGCCTCTCGGAGAATCTAGCGGATTTAAAACGTCGCCTCGGCAATATTTTTGTCGGTTTTACCTGGGACAAGCAGCCGGTCTTCGCCCGCGACCTGAAAGCGCCCGGCGCTATGGCTGCTTTATTGAAAGACGCTATCCGACCGAATCTGGTGCAAACGATTGAAGGAAATCCGGCAATCATTCACGGCGGCCCCTTTGCCAACATTGCCCAAGGCACCAACACCATTGTCGCCACCCGCATGGGCTTGTCGCTGTCGGATTACGTAGTCACCGAAGCCGGCTTTGGCTTTGATCTTGGTGCAGAAAAGTTTTTGAACATCAAGTGCCGCACTGCGGGGCTTTCGCCCAATGCAATTGTGATTGTAGCCACGATCCGGGCTTTGAAATATCATGGGGGCGTGGCGCTGAAAGATTTGCAAAGCCCCAACACCGTTGCCATTGCCAAAGGTTTTTGCAACCTGGAAAAACACTTAGAAAACAGCAAGTTATACAAGGTGCCGGTTGTGGTGGCGATCAATCGCTTTACCAACGACAGCGACGACGAAATCCGGGTTTTAAAAGAAAAATGCGATGAAATGGGCGTTCCCGTAGTGCTGGCAGAAGCCTGGGCAAAAGGCGGCGCAGGCACCGAAGAACTGGCGAAAAAAGTGGCAGAACTCGCAGACGCCAACAATACGCCGTTTACACCGTTATACGAGTGGAACTGGAGCGTGCCCGACAAAATTGCCGCCATCGCCACCAAAACCTATGGCGCAGCGGAGGTAGAATACACCCCCAAAGCCCGAACAGATCTCAAGCGTATTGAAAAACTCGGCTTGGAAAAGTTGCCCGTTTGTATGGCAAAAACCCAAAAGTCATTCTCCGATAATCCTGATCTGATCGGTCGTCCGAGCGGCTTTACGCTCACCGTGCGCGAGATCGAAATTGCCGCCGGTGCAGGATTTCTCGTGCCAATCACCGGTGAAATGATGCGAATGCCCGGTTTGCCTAATACGCCCGCGGCAGAAAGTATTGACGTGGACGACCAGGGGAATATCTCCGGCTTGTTTTAATGCCGGGAAGATGATGTCTGCTGTGCAGACATCATCTTTCTCCTTCCTTATGATGTATTGTGATAAATAGTAAATAATTAGCTCCGCTCCTCCCAGATCATCGCCAGATAAACGATCGTTTCCACGGATTTTTCCATATCCTGCACCGAAACCCACTCGTATTTGGAGTGAAAAGCATGCTCACCCGCAAAAATATTGGGACATGGCAAGCCCATAAACGACAGGCGCGAGCCATCGGTGCCACCGCGAATACTACTGCGAATTGGCTGTAAACCAGCACGTTGAATCGCTTCCAGGGCATATTCTACTACTTCCGGGTGCTGGTCGAGTACTTTTTTCATGTTGCGGTACTGCTCCGTCACCACAAAATCGGTGGTCGAATTGGGATAGTTTTGCATCACTTCATTTACAATCGCCTGAAGCTCAGCCTCATGCGCTTTGAGATTTTCATCGGTAAAATCGCGGATGATAAATTTGATGCTCGCTTGTTCGATCGTCCCGTTCATCGTTACAGGATGGACAAAACCTTCCCGCCTCTCGGTGCTTTCCGGCGACAGCCGATCTTTGGGCAGCCGCGCCAGGATTTCCCCGGCAGCTTTAATGGCGCTTTCCATTTTGCCTTTGGCAAAACCCGGATGCGCACTCACGCCATGAATGGTGATCAGCACGCCATCTGCCGAGAAGGTTTCGTCTTCAATGGTGCCTCGTTTTTCGCCATCAATGGTATAACCAAAGTCTGCGCCGAGTTTGTCGAGATCCACTTTGTCCACCCCCCGCCCGATTTCTTCGTCGGGGGTAAATAATATTTTGATCGTTCCGTGTTTAATTTCGGGATGTGTTACTAAATAATTTACCGCATCCATGATTTCGGCAAGCCCGGCTTTATTATCGGCGCCCAGCAGCGTGGTACCGCTGGCAGTAACAATATCATGACCAACCTGCTCTGCCAGGTCGGGATGTTCCGATTTTTTTATAATAACCATTGGATCGTCGGGCAATATGATATCCGAGCCATCATAATTTTTGTGTACGATTGGTTTCACATCCTTGCCGCTGCTGTCGGGCGAGGTGTCCATATGCGAACAAAAGCAAATAACGGGTACCTGTTTGCTGGTATTGGCGGGGATCGTAGCATACACGTAACCATACTCGTCCAGATGCGCATCGCTGATGCCCATTTCCAGCAATTCTTCTACCAACACCTTGCCGAGGTCTTTCTGCTTCTCGGTAGAGGGAATCGTTTTGGATTCCGGGTCGGACTGAGTATCAATTTTCACATAACGCAGAAAGCGATCGAGCACGGTGTGCCGGATATTCAAGTTCATATTTTTTATTTTGAAAACGCACGAAAATAAAAATTAAAATTGACAACAATCAAATGCCAGCATTGACTTTTGTCACCCTCTGCCCTGACGGCATTGCCTATTTTTGCTCCAAATTGCATCCAATATGACCATCGCAAGCCAGGCGTTTCAACAAACAAAAAACAAATCTGCCCAGCCGGAAACGGCTGCCTGTTACCATTGTGGAGAAGATTGCAAGGATGAACACATTATTTTTGATGACAAAAGCTTTTGCTGCGAAGGCTGCAAAACTGTATATGAAATCCTGAATAGCAATGGTTTATGTCAATATTACGACCTCGATGAAAACGCAGGGATCAGCCTGAAAGGCAGAGCACAAGCCGAATATGCCTATCTCGACGACCCGGAGGTGGTGGCGCGGCTCATCAGCTTTACCGATGGCACGAAGGCGAAAGTCACGTTCTATCTGCCCCAAATTCACTGCGCTTCCTGCATTTGGCTGCTGGAAAACCTCTACAAACTCAACGATGGCGTATTGGATTCCAAAGTAAATTTCGTTAAGAAAGAAATCTACCTCACTTATGCAGAGGGCGTCATCACGCTCCGCAAAATCGTCGAACTCCTTGCCAGCATCGGCTATGCTCCTGCCATTAGCCTCAGCGATTTGGATACAGACAAGAAACCCCTTATTGACCGCAGCTTTTATTACAAACTCGGCGTGGCAGGCTTTGCTTTTGGCAATATCATGCTGCTCAGTTTCCCGGAATACCTGGGTCTTGACAAAACTACTGACGAATTTTTCTTCCGTGTGTTTGGTTATCTGAATATTGCACTGTCCATCCCGGTAGTGGCGTACAGCGGGCGCGATTACCTCCGCTCGGCTTGGCTGGGCCTGACGCAACGCAACCTCAATATTGACGTACCAATCGCGCTGGGAATCATCGTGTTATTCCTCCGAAGCGTATTTGAAATTGTGACCCACACCGGCGCAGGCTTTCTGGATAGCTTGGCGGGATTGATTTTCTTCCTCTTAGTCGGAAAATGGTTTCAACAAAAAACGTATCATAACATTTCCTTCGAGCGCGACTACAAATCCTATTTCCCGATTGCCGCGAATAAAAAAACCGAAGAGGGAGAAGTCTCGGTTTCTTTGGATAAACTCGCCGCCGGTGACGTTATTCTCATCAAACACAAGGAACTCATTCCTGCCGACAGCATTTTGCTCAAGGGCGAAGCCGAGATTGACTACAGTTTTGTGACCGGCGAAGCCGAGCCGTTGCATGTGCAAAGCGGCGGAAAAATCTATGCAGGTGGTCGCCAGATGGGCGGTACGATCGAGGTAAGCCTCACGCGCAAGGTTTCGCAAAGTTATCTGACCCAATTGTGGAACAATGAAGCTTTCAGCAAGCCCAAGCATTTCAGCGGCGCCAGCCGCGTAGCGGATCGGGTAGGCAAATATTTCACAGCAGTGATTTTGTTTATCGCTTTTGCTGCGTTATTGTACTGGTTTCCAAAGGATTCTGACAAAGCGATTAATGCGTTCACCGCCGTGCTCATCATTGCATGCCCCTGCGCTGTAGCCTTGGCGATTCCTTTTATTTTTGGTAATGTGCTGCGTATTCTGGGGAAAAATGAGTTGTATTTGAAAAACACCGGCGTTATTGAGTCGCTGGCGGAGATCAATGCGGTGGTATTCGATAAAACCGGTACGATCACCAATCGCCATAAAACCGAAGTAGAATTTGTCGGCGAACCGCTGAATTCTACCGAAAAAATGCTGGTTCGAGCCATTACCAGCCATTCCACGCATCCGCTGAGCCAGCAAATCACTGCCTGGATCGGTAATCTTCCGACGGATACAGATTCCTGCTTCACAGACGTGAAAGACTGGCAGGAAATCGTTGGCAAAGGCATACAAGGCACTGTTTGTCAAAAACTTATAAAAATTGGTTCCAAAGCTTTTGTAGATACTTTTTTACAGGCACCATTCCCGGATGACAAAGGCGTGTATGTGCAAATCAACCACGAAATTCGCGGGTATTTCCGTATCAGCAACCACTACCGTACCGGCATCCACCACGTGATTGATTACTTTAAAAATATCGGCAATATCTTCCTGCTCTCCGGCGACAACGACCGCGAGCGCAGCACCCTGCAACCGGTCTTCGGACCAAACGCGCAATTGCTCTTCCGGCAGCAACCACAGGATAAACTCGATTTTGTCAAAAAACGTCAGTCCGATGGTCAAAAAGTACTCATGATCGGCGACGGGCTGAACGACGCTGGCGCGCTCCAGCAAAGCGATGCGGGCATCGTAATCACGGAAGACACCAACAACTTTACACCCGCTTGCGATGCCATCCTGCACGCCCGGCGCTTTGAACAACTACCGCAACTAATTACTTTTGCCCGAAAAAGTATTCATTTAGTTTATTATGCTTACGGACTTGCTTTTATTTACAACATCTTTGGCTTGAGCTATGCGGTGGCAGGCGTGTTCACCCCAGTGGTTGCCGCCATTCTGATGCCCCTGAGTTCGGTGACTGTCGTATTGTTCGGTCTGATTTCGAGTAATATCTTAGCAAAAAAGAATGGAATGTTATAATTCTATTTAAAACTGTTGGCTGTTGTTATTTGCTACCTGCAAACACAAACGACGATCTGCAGAAAGCGAAGCGCCGGCCACCCTCCTACTCCACATCGTGTATCTTGTCTAATTCCAGAATGGTTCTGCCGTTTTCAGAATAATACATTGGGGCAAATTGCTTATCTTCCATAAAATCAGCCGCCATATACGAGCTATTCACATGTACATTTTGTGCAAAAGTTTCATCATAACCTTCTATCTGAATCAGTATTTCGGCATCCTGCGCCATCAGATCGGATTTCTGCTTTCCATAAAAAGGGCTGTCTTCATCTATAAGATGCACCAGTGTCCAGTTGAGTGGGAAAAGCGCGACCTTGCTGCGTTCCAGCACGACGGGCGCATAACGCCGCCGGCGCTCGGAGCGATCCAGCCAGGTGAAGGTGACATTTGCCTGTAAGTTAATAATTTTATTATTGCGCAGATTTACTATGCGAAATTGCATCGTAGGCACGCCGGTGTATTTGTGTCGCGTCAGCAAAGCATTTCTGCTGAAAGCAATCTGTGCTTTAGGTTTTGAAAAACGCGCAAAAAACAAACCCGTTGCCAAAGCAAATGAAATGTTGCCCACCAGCGCTACCGTTGCCGACAATACATGCGCGGGCATACCTTGTGGAAACATCGCACCGTAACCTACGCTGGTAAACGTTTGGATACTAAAAAACGTGGCCGTCGCCCAGTCTTTGAAAAAAGAAACCGACTCCATATTTCCGCCAATGTTTTCAACGCCCGTGAGCACAAAAACCAGCCCAAACAGCCCATTCACCACCACATAATACAAAATCACCAGCAAAAAGAAATACCCCCAGTTCATCTCAATTAAAGACTGATATGGAGACCACGCACGCAAGCCGGTGCGTATTACATTCAACGAACCATCGCGGTTGATCAGGCGTTCGCCTTCCGCGCCCACCCGGTCGCCCAGCCCAAAATCACCCGGCTCCTGCCGCTTCGCCATAATTTGCTCACCATTTTATGAATACCTTTCCTTTACACAACAACATGTTTATTTTCGACTCAAAGATCTGACGATCAGAATCTTTATCTTTCCAGGCGCTGGTCGTCGGAAAGATAAAATCACTGGAATAATAGAAATTGCCTCTTTTCCAGACACCCATCATTCCAGTGTTCCTATTTTGAGAAAGAATACCCCGATAACCGGCAATTTTAAACATGCGCTAACCACCACTCACAACGTCAGCAAAAAGCCAATCGTAAAGTTACTATCCCAATCAAAGACAAACGTATCGCAGCCGGTGGCATCGCGCAAAGCCTTGTAAATATTGATGCCCGCCTTGGTTTTGGCTTCATCCGTCTGATAATCGCCGGGAGCTTTCAGCACCGTGTAGCGCTCTTTGCCATTGCGATGCGTTTTTGCCAGATCAAACGGCGCGCCGCCGATCATAAAACACACCAGGCGCCGATCCTGCGGAATCTGCGATGCCAGCGATTCTACCTCGCCATATACCTGCTCGTCGCTCACATTGCGCTGGAAGTATTTGGATCCATACGTTTCTACGCTCTTGATGCGATCGCCCTGCATCCACGAAACCTTGGTATTGCTGGAGCCCATGTCCACCACGAAAGCGTCATTTACATACGCTTCGGGCAGTACGCATTTCAGCGCAAGTTGTCCTTCTTTCTCCGGCGTGACCGGATTGACCACATAACCTAATTTCTTCAGTTCCGCACTGATTTTCTGCACCTGCTCGCTCTTGGCAGCGCCCGAACTCACCACAAAATGAATGTCCTTGCCGGAAACACCATAATTGAGCATGCCGCCGATGTAGTTTTTCAAACCTTCGCGAATGTCGGTGGACGTCGCCATATTTTCGTGTACCAGACTCGAACCAAATTCCGCTTTCTCTAAGCGCCAGCGTTTCTGATCGTCAATGGTGACCACGAACGAATTGAAACCCGACGCGCCCAGTTCTACTACGCCTTTCAGCTTGCCATTGACCGGCGCGGGCGGCGTAAAATTAAACGACGATTCTACATCCGCCGTCGGTTGCGCGGTTTCTGCTTCCCCGGTCGTCGCTTTCGTTTCGGTCGTGGTTACTTTGCTGTTAGCGCCCTGCGGCGACTTCGATATAAAATATCGGAATACAAAAAATACCGCCGCTACCACCAGCAGCACAATCAGAAATTTCGAAAAATTGGTCAGTCTCATGGTTTTATTGTTTGCTTTTGAGGATTAAATATGCCAACCGGCACTTTCACAGGCTGAAATTAGCAACTTTTCAAAGCCCAAGCATATAATTTTTCATAAAAAAACAGATGTGACCAGAAGGTAATCAATGTCCTGCGACGCAAAGGTGTAGCATACCTTACAGTACTCAAATGCCTCACCGGCATCCCTCTTCCACCACCTTCACCGCAAACCCCAACCACGCCGCATCATTCGCTGTGTATCGTACATCATAATCCCGCGCCATCCCGATCAGATCCACGCTCGTTACGCCCTGCTCCCGCAAGTAATCCGCCAGCCCAGTATCCTCAAAGGCGCTGTAACCATCCGTACCGGCATTCGTACCCTTGTCAAACACCGCGTTGAAACGCTCTGTAGCCAACCCCCGCACCCATTCTGCCCCAAAACTCTCCTGCACGCAATGCATATGCCATAGCAACTGCTCCCGCTCCCCGATGCGCATCACCTGCCCCGGACGACGCCACAAGTGCGACGACGCAAAACTCGCGTGCTCCGCCGGATGCCAGTCGCGTATCGCCACTACGACTTCGTATTGCGGCATTAATTCATTGGCAAACGCAATCAATTCCCGCCCGGCATCGGTTCCGACCGCCCCTCCCAGAAAAAAGTCTATCTGAAAATTGATCAACAGTAATGCGGTCATTTTTTTTTTCTTGGTGTAACAATGGAGGAGGTTGGAAGGTTGGAATGGAGTATTTTGTTATTTGTTGGGGGGTTGTTGGATGAAATCTAAAAGCCCACGGACTTACAAACCCTAATCTTCCCAAATAACAAATAACATCATACCACATTCCAATCCTCCCAAATAACAAATAACATCATACCACATTCCAATCTTCCCAAATAACAAATAACATCATCCCCTTGCTCATCTAAAATAAACAATGTATTTTTGCCCGACATAACAGACGAAATCCAATAATCAACGGGAGAAAACTACGCGCTCCTTCTGTATGTTACAAACCTTATACCGACAAAATCCGTGGTTGCCCTGCGGCGCTGGTACAATATATCGTATCCGTTGCCGGCGAAGCATTGAAATGCGCATCATCAGCCACAACACAACCAATATCAATCAATAACCATTAATAATAAACAACAACCATTTTATTTATTCACACAGCTCAACGCTACCAAAACCGATTGCTCTATGAAAAAAATATTATCTTTCTCAAAAACAATATTTCTTGTTATTCTTATTACATTAATTTCATCAAATATATTAACAGGACAAACTTGTACATGCAACACGAATGGAAACTGGACAGAACCAGCTACTTGGGAAGGAACAGATCCATCGACATGTACTATATTTGTTATTCCTAATGGAAAATCTGTAACAATTTCAGAAAATTTAAATTTTAGCATGGCTACTAAAATATATGTTAGAAATGGAGGTACATTAACTATAGCAGGCGGTAAGCAACTAGATCTTAGTACGGATTCTAAATTATCTGTCGAATTTGGAGCCACGCTAATGGCTGGAGATGAAAACTCTAAAATAAACTCAGGGCCATCAACTTACCAAGGGCAAACGCAGTTCAATAGTCTAATTGGAAAGTTTGTTATTAATGGTGACCTCCCCATCGAGCTCGTTTCCTTCAGCGGCAAGCGCGTGGGTCAGACCATCGCCTTAGCGTGGCGTACCGCCACCGAGCGCAACAACGCCCTGATGGAGGTGCAGCGCAGCAAAGACGGCAAGCGCTTCGAAGCCATCGGCGCCCTGCCCAGCCGCACCGGCGGCAACGCCAATACCCCGCAGGACTATCGCTTCACCGACGAGCAGCCGCTGCCGGGGGTCAACTACTACCGCCTCCGCCAGGTGGACTTCGACGGACAAGAGGAATACCACCGGGTGATCGCCGTTCTCTTCCAGGATAAAGCGACCACGCAGGGCATCACCGTCTTCCCCACCCTCGCCGCCGACCAGTTGAACATCGCCCTCGATCAGGAGATCAGCGCCGACAGCGAGCTGTACATCAGCGATGTGACCGGCCATATTGTGCTGCAACAAACGCTATCCGCCGGTACCCAGCAGCAGACCCTGGGCGTAAGTCAATTGGCGCAAGGTACCTATACCGTTGTCATTCGCAATAGCCGCAGCCTGCAAGTCGCCCGCTTCATCAAGCAATAACGACCACCGCGCTTCGGCACCCGCCCGAATCTTGTGCAAAATGCTCAGGATTCGGGATTTTTTT
>CAZQTF010000027.1:0-25058 GCA_964596135.1 uncultured Saprospiraceae bacterium
TGTCAAATCATTATTAACCGTATTCAGTAAATGATTTTTTAAACATACTCTTAGGGCTCGTTATAGATACTGATTAGGAGTTACGCAGTTTACAGATTTTAATTGATAATCAATGCTTTATGTTAGACTCGATTTTTGGGATTAAAACGCATAGTCACTGATTTCCAATAATTTAAATATTAAATAATATTAATATTTTTAGATAAATCGTCTAATTTGCGTAACTCCTAACTGATAATGACTTAGCAAAGCGCTGGAAAGAAGTAAAAGCAGAATTTGAAAACTTTGGATATTCATTACCGGAAGTACCCAATCTCGATGGGACGATTGTGGAACATCCTGATAAAATATTGCCGCATCCTTTGAAAATTGGGGTTTGGCTCATGCCGAATAATGAATTAGCAGGGTCAGTAGAAGAATTCATGCAAATGTTGATTCGTGACAAAGATGTGCTTTGGGATGAAGCAAAATTGGTAGTTGAAAAATTGGAAAAAGAAGTTGAAGAATCCCTTCGATTTCCCACGAAAGCTCGGTCAAAGGCCTTGATTTATAGCTATCTGGCTTGGCAAAAAGAGCCAGGCAAACCAGTAGGACTTGCAATAACTAAGCGTTATTTTGATGTAGATGCCGAATTAGCAAAAAGATTTGCAACTTGGCTGGGAAAATTATTCTCATAATCAACACTCAATCCCAATAACAAGTAACCCAACTTACTATGAAACAATACCACGACCTTCTCCAACATATCCTCGACAAAGGCGTGCAAAAATCTGACCGCACGGGTACCGGCACTTTGAGTGTTTTTGGGTATCAGATGCGTTTTAATCTGAAGGAAGGTTTTCCGTTGGTGACCACCAAAAAGTTGCATTTGAAGTCTATTATTTACGAATTGCTGTGGTTTTTGAAAGGCGATACCAATATCAAGTACCTCAACGATCACGGCGTGAGCATTTGGGATGAGTGGGCGGACGCCAACGGCGATCTGGGGCCTGTGTATGGCAAGCAGTGGGTAAGCTGGGCGAACCCTGCCGACGGCGAAACGATCAATCAGATCGCGCAGGCGGTGCAGCAAATCAATACCAACCCCGATTCGCGGCGCATCATGGTCAGTACCTGGAATGTGGCGGATTTGCCCAAAATGGCACTCTTGCCTTGCCATGTGTTATTTCAATTTTACGTGACTCCTCCCCCGCGGGGGGAAGCAGGGAAAGGGCAGTTATCGTGCCAGCTCTACCAGCGCTCGGCGGATGTGTTTTTGGGCGTACCCTTTAATATTGCTTCCTATGCGTTGCTCACGATGATGATGGCGCAGGTGTGCGACCTGGAGCCGGGCGATTTTGTGCATACCTTCGGCGATGTGCATTTGTACAGCAACCACGTCGAGCAGGCAAAATTACAGCTTTCGCGCAAGCCGCGGGCGCTGCCGCAGATGAAGCTCAATCCGGCGGTGCAGGATATTTTCGCATTTGAGTACGAAGATTTTGAACTGGTGGGGTACGATCCGCATCCGCATATCAAGGCGCCGGTAGCTGTGTGAAACAAGCGCAGTCCAGAAATTTATTTCGACACTTTTTTGCAAACTTGCCTGTATTCAGGCTTGAAGGTGATGTGCGAAATCGCTGATTCCCCAAATATAAATTCGCTTTTTAGTTTTTTAATAATAAGCCAAGCTATTTTCGTATTTTTACCCAAATTTTATTTTTTAATAGAAGTGCAGTAATGAGTTGAATTTGTTTAGACAGAATCTAAATAGATGGCGGTTTTTGTAAAAATTTGTTAAAGAAATCAAACGAGTTATATATTTGCGCTCGTGACAATTTTATGACGCTTAGCAACCAAATTAAATTTTCTCAAACGCTCAATATACTATGGTATTTCGATCTTTGATTTGCCGATTCTCAATATTGATCTTGCTGGTGTTCTCTTTTGCTGCCGTATTTGCACAGGAAGCAGATTTAGATGCCGGCAAGGAATTGTTCAGAAACCAGTGCGCTACCTGCCACAACAAGGATATGAAGAGCAATCTTACCGGTCCCGCTTTGGGTGGTACGCAGGAACGCTGGGCAGACTATCCGATAGAAGATCTTTACGCTTGGATTCGCAACTCCCAAGCGTTGATTGCTACTGGCCATCCACGCGCTACGGAAGTCTGGAATCAGTGGAAACCAGTTCAAATGAGTGCTTTCCCGAACCTGACGGATCAGGAAATTGCCAACATTTTGGCTTATATTGATGGGGTTTATACCGGTACTTATGGCGCCCCCAAAGTAGTGGGCCCTGAACCGGGCGTTGCGGCTGCTCCGGAAAAGCCCAATAACTTGCCGTTGTTTATTGCGCTGGCATTGATCCTGGGTATTCTGGCAGTGGTGCTTGCGCGTATCGTTGCCAACCTGAACTATATCATTCAGGCGCGCGAAGGCGAAGCTCCGGCTCGTCGCAAAACGTTGGTTGAAATTCTTACCAGCAAAGGCGTGATTGCCTTTGTGATTTTTGCATTGGTGGTACTGGGTGGTTATACGACGGTGAACAATGCTATTTCTCTCGGTCGTCAGCAGGGCTATCAGCCAGAGCAGCCCATCAAGTTCTCGCACGCTACGCACGCCGGTTTGCAAAAGATTGATTGCCAGTATTGCCACGATGGCGCCCGCCGCAGCAAACACTCTAATATCCCGGCAGCCAATACTTGCATGAATTGTCATCGCGCCATCAAGGTGGGTTCGCAGTACGGTACGGCTGAATTGACTAAGATTTATGCTTCGGTTGGCTACGATCCAAGCACGGATAAGTATATTGAAAATTATGATCAACTGACCGAAGAAGAAATCGCTAATATTTACAAAAAGTGGATCGCCGATACCTATGTACAGGAAAAAGGTGGTCTTGACCGGCAAGGGGAAAAACTGATCGAAGATCAGTGGAACGGTATTGTCACAGCCTTGAAAAATCCAGATACCGGCGACGATAAAATCTATGGTCCGATCGAATGGGTGCGCATTCACAACCTGCCCGACCATGCTTATTTCAACCACGCGCAGCATGTGTCTGTCGGTAAACTGGAATGCCAGACTTGCCATGGCAAAGTGGAAGAAATGGAAGTAGTTTATCAGTCTTCTCCGCTCTCTATGGGCTGGTGCGTCAACTGCCACCGGCAGACGGAGGTGAAATTTACTGATAATGAATATTACAAATCTTACACCCGTTATCACGAAGAACTTCAGAAAGGCAAACGCGATAAAGTAACGGTGGAAGATATTGGCGGTTTGGAATGCCAAAAATGCCATTATTAATGTTCATAAGTTCGATAATAGTTAGCTTTAATACTTTGAACGGCACAACTTTAAACACTAATAATCTCGAAGTCATACAAAATGAAAAATAAATCGAACGAAATCTGGATTGGGGTCGAGCAATTGAAAAACGACCCGTCTTATCAGGAGATTGTCAATCAAGAGTTTGTTGAATTGCCGATCGTAGAGCAACTGGCGGACGACAGGGCAATGGAGGCAGGCACTTCGCGTCGTGACTTTTTGAAATACTTAGGCTTTGGTTTGGGAGCGGCGACGATAGCGGCGAGCTGCGAAATTCCGGTGAAAAAGGCGATTCCCTATGTCGTCAAGCCGGATGAAATTGTACCTGGCGTGGCTACTTACTATGCTTCTACCTTTGTGCAGGGCGGTGATTATTGTGCTGTGTTGGTAAAAACCCGTGAAGGTCGCCCGATCAAGATCGAAGGTAACAGCTTGTCGAAAGTGACCATGGGCGGTACAAGTGCGCGCGCGCAGGCAAGTGTGTTGAGCTTGTATGACACCAGCCGTATCAGCGGTCCGTCTCGCGTTGTGGAAGGTAAAATTGACAAAAAGAAAAAAGGGCAGGGCTCAAGCTGGGACGAGATAGATAAAGAGATTACAGGTAAACTGACGCCGGAATCGCGTATTCGCATGGTGGCAAATACGATCATGAGCCCAATGACGAAAAAGGCAATCGCCGAGTTTGTAGCGGCTTTCCCGAACACGGAAGTCGTCATGTACGATCCGGTGTCGAGTGCGGCTATTCTGGAAGCCAACGAACAAAGCTTTGGTCAGGCGGTGATTCCAAATTATCACTTCGATAAAGCACAAGTGGTCGTTAGCTTTGACGCTGATTTCCTGGGCACGTGGATTTCTCCGATCGAATTTGCAGCACAATACGCGCAAAATCGTAAAGTTGACCCGAAGAATCCAAAAATATCCCGGCATATTCAGGTGGAGAGCCACATGAGCCTGACGGGTTCCAATGCGGACAACCGTATTATGGTGAAGCCTTCAGAGCAGGGTGCAGCGATCGTGGCTTTGTATAATGAAGTGGCAAAACTGGTCGGTGGCGCTACTATCGGCGGTCCGCGCTTAGATGCAGAAAAAGCAAAAAAAATTGCAGCGGTTGCCAAAGAATTGGTTGCCTATAAAGGCGCTTCTTTGGTTGTGTCCGGTTCGAATAATACCGGCGAGCAGGTACTGATCAATGGGATCAACTACATGCTTCAGAATTATGGTACGACCATTGACTTCACAAATGTTTCGCTGCAACGTCAGGGCAAAGACAAAGACATTCAGCGCCTAATACGCGATATGAATGCCGGTCAGATAGATACTTTGCTGGTAATGGATGGCGCCAATCCGGCGTGGGATCTGCCCAACAGCGACCGTTTCCGCACCGGTATGGAGAAGGTGAAGATGAAGGTTTCTTTCTCCGGGCTACCAAATGAAACGGCTTTGTTGTGTGATTATGTAACACCGACACACCATTTTCTTGAAAGCTGGGGCGATGTGGAACCAAAGCGTGGTCACTATAGCCTGATGCAACCGACCATTGCGCCACTGTTTAATACGCGCCAGGTTGAAGAAACACTGCTGCGTTGGGCGGGCAGCGCCAATTTAGACACTGCCGCTGAACAGCCGATGTACGAATACTTGAAGAAACATTGGGAAACCGATATGTTCCCTCGCCAAAATAAATTTGCAACTTTCCAGGCATTTTGGGATAGCACCCTGCACGATGGCGTGCTCGAATTGCCGGATGAAGGTAAAGTGTTCGACATGATTGCCGACATCAATGCCGCTGCAGCGAAAGTGCGCAAACCATCCAATGCAGAACTCGAAATTTCCTTCTTTGAAACAGTGAACGTCGGGACGGGGCAGTATGCTTCCAACCCCTGGCTGATGGAAATGCCCGATCCGGTAACACGTACCTCCTGGGGCAACTATCTCGCCATTCCGATTGGTTGGGACGGTGGTAATGATTTTACGGCACTCAATAATCTGAACCAGGAAGAAGCAAAGGGGAAAGCGGATATTGTAGAACTGGAAGTAAACGACAGGAAAGAGCGTGTGACAGTTGTCCGCCAGTTTGGTCAAATGCAGGGCACAGTTGCCATAGCAATTGGTCACGGCAGGGAGGCTACCGGTAAAGCCGGCAAGGCGCTTGGTTCGCAGATTGGAGTGAACGCTTATCCCTGGCTGACGATTGACGAAAATGGCAATACCCAATATTACGCTACCAAAGTCAATGTTTCTGAGAAAGTAGCTGAAGACCGTGACTTCGCCTGCGTGCAGTATCATCACTCAATGGGTGTGAAAGGCGTGGATCCGAAAACGGGCAAGACGATTAACGTTGATGAAAAAACGGCAACGACCCTGGCGGATCCCTTTAACCGCGAAGGTTTCCAGGGAGGTTTGGTAGATCGTTCGATTATTTATCAGGGCAATGTAAAAGAACTGGACAATTTGATTCATCACATCGAGGAAAAACGTAAGGAAGCTCAGGAGCTAAACAGCAAAACGCTTTATCCTTATGATAAGTATCTGAAAGATGTGTATGGTCAGGGGCACCATTGGGCAATGCATGTTGACCTGAACGCATGCATCGGTTGTGGCGCCTGCCAGGTGGCTTGTATCGCTGAAAACAATGTTCCGGTGGTGGGCAAAAAAGAAGTGGCTCGTCACCACGAAATGACGTGGCTGCGTATTGATCGCTACTTCTACGGTGATTTTGAAAATCCGAACGTAGTTTACCAGCCAATGATGTGTCAGCACTGCGACAATGCGCCTTGTGAAAACGTTTGTCCGGTAGCGGCGACCAACCACAGCTCGGAAGGGTTGAATCAAATGACTTACAACCGTTGTATCGGTACGCGTTATTGTGCCAACAACTGTCCTTACAAAGTGCGTCGTTTTAATTGGCTGGATTATACAACCGCCGATATTTTCGGATTGAACGATAATTATAAAAACGATCCAACGGTAGAAAACGAAAATGGTATCTCCTTCTACGCCGATAACCTAACGCGTATGGTGCTGAACCCGGATGTGACCGTCCGTTCGCGCGGTGTTATCGAAAAGTGCAGTTTCTGTGTGCAGCGTATCCAGGAAGGTAAACTGACGGCGAAGCGCGAAGGTCGCGCCTTGGTAGATGCAGATGTACGCACTGCTTGCCAGACGGCTTGCCCAACCGGCGCTATTACCTTTGGCGACCGTAACAACAAGCAGGGCGATGTTGCCAAAAAAATGGACAGCCCGCTGAACTACCTGGTATTGGAAGAAATCAACGTGCAGTCTTCAGTGCTTTATGCGGCAAGGATCAATAATAAAAATGATGAACTGGAAGCATAAACAGTGACAACTAACTGATTGATAAGTTTTTAGAAAATGATTTAGAAAAATTTAAGTCACAATAAAATATGAGTGCAATTGTTTCTCCAATTAGAGAACCACTGGTAGAAGGTGGCAAAAGTTATCACCAAATCACGGAGGATATTTGTGCGCCTACCGAGCGCGTACCCAGTACAGCGTGGTTGATTGCCTTTATTATATCTGTTCTGGGATTAGGGTTGTATGTTTTCTGTGTGGCATGGACGATTTGGTATGGTATTGGCTCCTGGAACCTGAACCGAACGATCGGCTGGGCTTGGGACATTACCAACTTTGTTTGGTGGATCGGTATCGGTCACGCTGGTACGCTGATTTCCGCCATCTTGTTGTTGTTCCGCCAAAAGTGGCGTACTGGGGTAAACAGAGCTGCGGAAGCAATGACCATTTTTGCCGTTGTTTGTGCTGGTCAGTTCCCACTCATTCACATGGGGCGCCTTTGGCTGGGCTTCTTTATTTTCCCGTATCCGAATACGCGTGGCCCGCTGTGGGTGAATTTTAACTCACCGCTTCTGTGGGACGTTTTCGCAATCTCTACCTACTTCACCGTTTCTTTGTTGTTTTGGTACACCGGTCTGGTACCTGACTTTGCAACGATCCGTGACCGCGCAAAAGGACTTCGGAGAAAAATTTACAATACACTCTCTTTCGGCTGGACGGGTGCGGTGAAGCATTGGCAGCGCTTTGAAAGCTTGTCACTGGTACTCGCCGGTTTGTCAACGCCGCTGGTACTTTCAGTGCACACGATTGTATCCTTCGACTTCGCTACTTCGGTGATTCCGGGCTGGCATACTACTATCTTTCCGCCTTACTTCGTAGCGGGTGCTATTTTTTCCGGTTTTGCAATGGTATTAACGTTGATGATCATGACGCGCAAGATTTTTAAACTGGAAGAATATATCACGCTGGCGCACATCGAAAGTATGAACAAAATCATTCTGGTGACCGGTACGATCGTAGGGGTAGCATACCTCACGGAGTTGTTTATTGCCTGGTATTCAGGGTATTTATATGAACAATACGCATTCTACAATCGTGTATTAGGTCCCTACTGGTGGTCGTATGTGGGCATGATGTCTTGCAACGTGCTTTCGCCGCAAATTTTCTGGTGGAAAAGCCTACGTCGCAATATTATGGTAACGTTCATAATGTCTATTTTTGTGAATATTGGCATGTGGTTCGAGCGCTTTGTGATTATTGCGACAACGCTGGCACGTGATTATATTCCATCGAGCTGGAGCTACTACGTTCCTACATGGGTGGAAATAGGGATTTTTATTGGTACACTGGGCTTATTCTTTACGCTGTACCTTATTTTTGCTCGGGTAGCGCCAGTGGTGGCAGTGGCAGAGGTGAAATCTATCCTGAAGTCTGCCGGTGATCAATATACAGGACCGAATGCTTCGCATAAGCACGAACATGCGGCAGTTGGAACGCACAGTCATTAATCATAAAACTATTGGCTAATATTTTCAATCAAGCATAAGACATGGCTAAGGAAAATAAAGAAGTGCTTTACGGTTTGTACGATGATGAGGAAATTCTCCTCCAAGCCGTTCACAAAGCTCAGGACGAGCACCTGGACATCATGGATGTATTCACGCCTTTTCCAGTGCATGGTTTGGATCATGCGATGCATTTGTCCGAAAGCCGTTTGCATATCTCCGGATTTGTATTTGGAGCTATTGGTACGCTCACAGCATTTCTGTTTATGACCTGGGTTTTCACCCGCGATTGGCCCATTATTTTCGGAGGCAAACCGTATTTCTCGGCGCCGGCTTTCATTCCGATCACTTTTGAACTAACAGTGTTGTTTTCCGCCATTGGAATGGTGGTGACTTTTTATACCATATGCGGAATGGGGCCGGGGGTAGCAAACCCAACGCTGGACGATCGCATCACGGATGATAAATTTTGTATTGCTTTTGATGCAACAGGGGCGAGCACTGATTTTACCGACAAAATCAAGGCGTTTTTCTCGGCTACTGGTGCATCGGAAGTGAATGTCAAAAACATTTAACATTGACTGGCTAACGCTATTTTCAAATAAAGCGCAATGAAACAATTTAAATTAATTTTGCTGATAGCTGTTTCGGTCTTGATTCTGTATTCTTGCAGCCCGGCAGGCGGTGACAAGACCGGACACGAGTACATGCCCGACATGGCGCATTCCATTGCTTACGAAAGCAATGTTTATACTTATTATTATCTCCACACCTGGGATAGTGCAAGCGTATTCAAACTCAAGGAGTTGTCAAATCCGCACTTGCCGGTAAAAGGAACGATTCCGCGTGGCTACGCTGCTTATTCAAACGCGGATGCAACGCAATTCGACGCCATTCACAGCATGTTGAGAGGTGGAAACAGCCTGCACTCGATCGCCGTGCCATTGAATGGTCATGTGCCTTATCACTACGCTGATACGGAAGAAGAGCGCACCCGCGCCAGCCAGGAAATTGTAAATAATCCTTTCCCGATTACTGCTGCCGGCTTGGAAAAAGGAAAGGAACTTTATGATATACACTGTGGTATTTGCCACGGCGAAAAAGGCGATGGCGTAGGCTATCTGGTGAGCGAAGAAAATGTAAATGCAAAATACCCGGCGCAACCGGCTAATTTCCTGCAGGATACCTTCTATAACTCAACGAATGGGCGCTTTTATCATGCTATCATGTATGGCAAAAACGTGATGGGGGGGTATGCAGATAAACTCGACTTCGAAGAACGCTGGCATGTGATTCATTACATTCGCTCCTTGCAGGCTAAAGAGAAAAAACTGGTGTATAACGCTGATGCCAACACGTTTAATCCCTCTTTTGGGATGCCGGAAAAACAGTTCAAGGCAATTGCGGCCAATCGTCAAACTGACCTGACGCCGGCGCCGGGTGCAGCTGCTCAGCAAGTGCAACAACCTCCGGTTCAGGAAAATAATGGCGTTAACCACAGCGGTGGCAATGGATCTCACGATGATTAATAATAGTTGAGTTGATACAGATATATCCTTTGTAAAGAACTTTCAAACGGAAGACATACAATGAACCAATTCAAATTTGAGTCAAGTTATAAAGCGGTGCTCTACGGAATGATGGGCTTGGGGGTATTATGCCTGCTCATTACTTTCCTCACCGATGATGCGCTGCATACTCGCTTTTGGTCTAATTACCTGCACAATTCGGTGTTTTTCACCGGCATTGGCTTTATTTCGTTGTTTATTTTGTCTGCGTTCATTACATCCTGGGCAGGCTGGTACACAGTGATGAAGCGGATATGGGAGGCTTTCTCGCTGTTCCTGATTCCGGGGCTTATCCTGATGCTGATTCTCATCATTGGATTGTGGGGACATTTCCACCACTTGTATCACTGGGCGGATGCTGAAGCCGTGGCGACTGACAAAGTATTGCTGCACAAGTCTTCCTTCCTCAATAAAGGCTGGTACACTTTGGGTACGCTGATTATCGTGGGCGCCTGGATTTTTTTCGCATGGAAGCTGCGCCAACTCTCAGTGGACGAAGATGTTAACGGCACGCCGGAATTCAGGCATCACCACAAAATGCGGATATGGGCGGCTGCATTTCTGCCGTTGGGCGGTTTTACCAGTGCGGCTATGATCTGGCAATGGGTCATGTCTGTGGATGCACACTGGTACAGTACACTGTATGCCTGGTATGCGGCAGCAAGCTGGTTTGTGGCGGCTATGGCATTGACGGTATTGGTGTTGGCGTTCCTGAAATTCAGAGGGTATTATGATAACGTAACCGAAGAACATTTACATGATATTGGTAAATATGTTTTTGCGATCAGTATTTTCTGGACCTACCTGTGGTTCTCCCAGTACATGCTCATTTGGTATGGCAACGTCGGTGAAGAAACGGTTTATTTCCAGACTCGGCAACGCGAATATCCGGCATTGTTTTATGGCAACTTGTTATTAAATTTCGTCGCACCGTTTTTTATTCTGATGCGGAATGACACCAAACGTAAATACGGTACAATGGTGTTTGTTTCGATTATTGTTTTTATCGGGCACTGGATTGATTATTTCCTGATGATCAAACCAGGGGTATTGCACACGGCGCACGAAGCGATGACGCATCACAGCGGTGAGCATGGCGAAGAGGCAGCCCACCACGCAGCAACATTTTTGATGGGATTCCATTTTCCTGGTTTGCTGGAGATTGGTACGATGTTAGGCTTCCTCGGTTTGTTTGTATTCTTTGTGTTTTCGCGGCTGGAAAAAGCAGCTTTGGAGCCTAAGAAAGATCCGTACTACGAAGAAAGTTTGCACCACGAAGCGTCTGCCGTTAAGCCCGATTAGCAATAATTTGCCTGAATTGTTTAGAATAATTCTAAACAAGGAGTTTTGGTAAGCAATTTTTGGATGCTGTGGTTGTATAAATGTAAATTTGGAAAAGGTTTTTGAATTCAACTTTATAATTGAATAAATAATGAATTTCTTACTCGCAGTCTTGTGTTTGTTGCTCATCGCGGTGATCATCGTCCAGATTGGTCGCGTTACGGAGCTCGCCACTAAAATCCGGGGCGAAGAAGAGATGCAGTTGGTCATCAACAGGCGTCAGGCGAATCTTTCGCTGATTTTTATGATTCTTTTTCTTGTAGGATGCGTTGTATCGGCATATATGTACAAGGACTGGATGCTGGGGTATGGTCCACATAAAGCGGCATCTGCGCATGGCGACAGCCTCGACCGGATGTTCAATATCACACTTTTCTTCACAGGGATTGTGTTTGTTGTTACTCAAATCTTATTGTTTTATTTTGCCTGGAAGTATAGAGGAGAAAAGGATAGAAAGGCAATTTACATGCCGCATGACAATCGCCTTGAGATCATTTGGACAGCTGTACCGGCGGTTGTGATGGCTTTCCTCGTCATCAATGGTTTGGATACCTGGAATGAAGTAATGGCAGATGTTGACCCGAATGAAGAGTATATTGAGATCGAAGCAACCGGGTATCAGTTTGCCTGGGCAATTCGCTATCCCGGTCCGGATGGTAAGCTCGGCACTAAGAATTACAAACTGATCACGGGTTTGAACCCCCTCGGTCAGGATTGGACAGACGAAAAGAACGTGGATGACATTCACGCTGACAAAATCGTTTTACCAGTCAACAAAAAAGTACGTGTGCGCATTACTTCGCGAGACGTGCTGCACAATTTCTTCCTGCCGCACTTCCGTTTAAAAATGGACGCAGTGCCTGGAATGCCCACCCATTTTGTGTTTACCCCAACCAAGACTACGGCTGAATACCGTGAGGAACTGAGCAAGTACCCGGCTTACCAAAAGCCTGCTGATCCTGCAGATCCGACTGGTCCGAAGTTATGGGAAGTATTCAATTACGAATTGGCTTGTGCAGAATTGTGCGGCAATGGTCACTTCAGCATGCGCCGAATTGTAGAAATTGTCTCTGAAGATGAATATAAAGCCTGGCTGGGGCAGCAGCAATCTTACTATCTGTCGAATGTGCGTTTTTCAGAAGAAGACCCCAACAAGGACAAATTGTTTGATGCAGAAATCAAAGCGCGCAAGCAGGAATTCACCGATGCATTGGAAAAGGCGCTTGCTTCGGACAGCATCAGAACGGTCAAATTCAATTACGTGAATTTTGAGACGGGTTCTGCCAATCTGACACCGCTTTCCAAATATGAATTGGACAACCTGGTAGAGGCATTAAATAAGTATCCGAATATGACGATCGAGATTGCCGGTCATACCGACAATACAGGCGATGCTGCTGAAAATCAGATTCTTTCAGAGAACCGGGCAAAAGCGGTTTTCGATTACATTACAGGAAAAGGCATTGACGCTAATCGGTTGAGAGCGGTAGGTTTTGGACAAACCCGCCCGATAGACACGAATGATACAGACGAGGGCAGAGCGAATAATCGCAGAACTGAATTTTATATTCTCAGCGGGTCCATATAAACTTTCGCGGTTACTTTTTGTTAGAAGAATGATAAAAGCTATATTGCAAAAAAAATCTTAGTGAACTAATATAAAAAATTCCTCTGGCGATGGCTAATGATGTAATGACAAAAACAGTACAAACGGAAGAGGCACTGATACAAGAACTGGGATATGATGATCATTTTCATGAGCATCACCACGGCGATAAATATCAGTCCAATTTCATCACAACTTATATTTTCAGCCAAGATCACAAAATTATTGCCAAGCAGTTCCTCATTACGGGTATGTTCTGGGCTTTAATAGGTGCGGCGATGTCGGTTATTTTCCGTCTGCAGTTGGGTTTTCCAGAGGAGAGTCTGGCATGGCTGAAGCCGTTGCTTGGCAAATGGATCGTGATCAACGATGCCGGTATCGGTACGCTTTCACAGGATTTTTATTACGCATTGGTAACGATGCACGGCACGATCATTGTGTTCTTTGTACTTACCGCTGGTTTGAGTGGTACCTTTAGCAACCTGCTTATTCCGCTGCAGGTAGGTGCCAGAGATATGGCATCCCCGCTGCTCAATATGTTTTCCTATTGGTTTTTCTTTCTGGCTGGCGTGATCATGTTTGCGTCTTTGTTTGTAAGCACGGGACCATTCGCTGGCGGCTGGACGGCATATCCGCCGTTGAGTGCTCTGCCGCAGGCGAGTTCTGGTTCTGGAGCAGGTATGACGCTCTGGCTGGTGAGTCTCACTTTTTTTGTGGTTTCCGTACTACTTGGGGGTATCAACTATATCACGACTGTGCTCAATCTCCGCACCAAGGGCATGAGCATGTGGCGATTACCACTTACAATCTGGGCATTCTTTATTACTGCCATCATTGGTCTGTTGTCATTCCCGGTTTTGGTATCTGGTTTTCTGTTGCTGATGTTCGACCGAAGTCTGGGTACCAGTTTCTATCTGAATGAAATTTTCACTGGCGGTCAGGCGCTGGATTATGCAGGTGGTAGCCCGATTTTGTATCAGCACCTATTCTGGTTCCTCGGGCACCCAGAGGTTTACATTATTATTCTTCCGGCAATGGGAATTGTCTCGGAAGTCCTTTCGGTACATTCACGCAAGCCTATTTTCGGCTATAAAGCGATGGTCTATTCCATTCTGGCGATTGCTTTTCTGTCGTTTATCGTATGGGCACACCACATGTTCATGTCGGGCGTGAATCCATTTATTTCGAATTTCTTTGTAATCTTCACGTTGATTATCGCTGTTCCGTCGGCGGTAAAAGTGTTCAACTGGATTGCGACCCTATACGGTGGTAATATTCGCTTCAATTCGGCGAGTTTGTTTGGTATTGGTTTCGTATCTTTATTTATTTCCGGAGGTCTGACTGGTATTTTCCTCGGAAACTCCGCTATTGACATCCAAATGCACGATACGTACTTCGTTGTGGCACACTTCCATATTGTGATGGGCGTTGCTGCTTTCTTTGGTATGTTCGCGGGTATCTACCACTGGTTCCCTAAAATGTATGGTCGCTTCATGAATGAAACAATGGGGAAAATACATTTTTGGGGCACGCTCATCGGCGCTTATGCTATTTTCTGGCCCATGCACTATTTGGGTATGGCTGGAGTACCGCGACGCTACTACAGCTTTGGTACGTTCGATTCCTTCAAGCATTTTGATACGATGAATAAGTTTATCACGATTGCAGCAATTATCGTATTTGCGATGCAACTCATTTTTGTGATCAACTTTTTCTACAGTATTTGGAAAGGTAGAAAACTGACGGTTCGCAACCCTTGGGGTGCTACAACGCTGGAATGGACGACACCAATCGCAGTTGGACACGGCAACTGGGAAGGCAAGATCCCAACCGTACAGCGCTGGCCCTACGACTACAGCAAAAACGGACAAGATTTCATCTCTCAAATTCAGCCGCTCGGCGAAGATGAGAAAGAAGATGCGCACTAAGGTTAAGGTTTTTGTTGCTGGTTTACGATCCTAAAGGGTTCAAAAGCTAGCAAAAGCAAGCATGGTTGATAAAATAAATCAAGAAATAAAACAGGGAGGTAATTCAAAAAAATTGCCTCCCTTCAATTAGTAAAAAACAGGTGTCGGTAAGAGCGGTAAACGAGCAGAAATATTCGGAAAACAACGGGAAAACGTTGAGCTTGTTCGGTCAAAAATGGCTGGATTACAAGTTGTTGGTAAAGTTCAGGTTGTCGGCTACAGTCGTCTTTTCTTCGATCATGGCATATTTGATTGCCAGCAGTAGTATGATCAATTGGACGGCGGTCGGCGTGCTGGCGCTTGGCGGATTCTTGGTGACAGGAGCAGCGAATGCGTTAAATCAGGTGTTAGAAAAAGATTTTGATAAACTGATGAAACGTACTGCCAATCGTCCCCTGGCTGCCGGACGGATGAGTGTTTCAGAAGCAGTTTTGGCGGCTGGTTTTATGAGTGTGGTTGGTATTACGCTGCTGGCGCTCTTCAATGTTTGGGCTGCATTTTTCGGTACTATGGCTTTGGTGAGTTATGCTTTTCTTTACACGCCGATGAAGCGTATTTCGCCTATAGCAGTCGTCATCGGCGCGGTTCCGGGGGCATTGCCAACCCTGATCGGTTGTGTAGCAGCGCAGGGAGAATTGACATTATTGGGGCTTTCGCTTTTTGCAATTCAGTTTTTCTGGCAGTTTCCACATTTCTGGTCTATTGGTTGGCTTGGCTACGAAGATTATAGAAATGCGGGTTATCGCCTTTTGCCAACAAGAGATGGGCAATTGGATAACAATACCGGAATGCAATCTTTTTTGTATGCGCTTTTTCTGCTGCCGATTGGCTTGCTGCCCTATTTCTTAGGGGCAAGTGGCATTATTTCAGCCGGTTTGGTATTTTTATTGAGCGTAATATATGCCGGGTTAGGGTGGAATTTTTACAGACAGAACGACCGCAAAGCAGCTTTACAATTGATGTTTTATTCTTTTTTGTATAATCCATTGACATTGATTGTGTTGTTCTTGGATAAAATGTAATAAAAAATGAATACAACGGTGACGAGTGAATATAGAAGCAGCAGAATACATCCCAAAAAATTTGCTCTGTGGGTGGCGTGTGCAAGCATCACGATGATGTTCACGGCATTTACAAGTGCCTACATAGTGCGTCAGGCACAGGGCAACTGGCTGGAGTTTGAGTTGCCTGTTATTTTCACCATCAACACGGCGGTTATTCTGCTCAGCAGTTTGACTTTGCACAGTTCCTATTTTAGTTTTAAGCGAGGTAAAGAAAAGTTGTACAAAGGTTTGTTGGTGGTTACTTTTATTTTGGGGATAGCTTTTTTAGTTTTGCAGTATCAGGGATGGTTGGCGATGCGCACGGTCGGTATTGAACTGACGACCAACCCTTCAGGTTCTTTTATTTACGTTATTTCTGGTATTCATGCCGCACATGTTTTGGGGGGAATTGCAGCATTGGCTATCGCATTGATACACGCTTTTGCACTCAGGTATCAAGTGACACCAACGCGACAGTTGCGTTTTGAGTTGACATTGACTTACTGGCATTTTGTTGACTTTTTGTGGATTTACTTATTGCTTTTTTTTATTTCACAATCCTGATTCGAAAAACAAACAAACTTTAAATAATGGCGACAGTTGATACCGTTTTGGAGCACGAACATGAAATAGAATCGCAACAGGAAGCGTGGGAGGGTGGTAAAGAACCTTTCAGAGCGAGCTATGGCAAGCTGATGATGTGGTATTTCCTTTTGTCGGATGCATTTACTTTTGCCGGCTTTTTGATCTCTTACGGGGCTTTGCGTTTCAGTAGTCCAACATGGCCCGTGCCGGATTTTGTGTTTTCTACGGCTCCTCTGGGCATTCACAAACTTTTTCCAAATGACAGCGCGCCGTTGATCTTCGTTACTTTTATGTCGTTTTTGCTGATTGTCAGCTCAGTAACGATGGTGCGAGCGGTGCAGGAAGGGCATCGGGAAAACAAAAACGGCGTTGTTTTCTGGATGTTGCTCACTATTCTCGGTGGTGCAGGCTTCTTGAGCTGTCAGGCTTGGGAATGGACTAACCTGATCGGGGAAGAGCACATGTCGGTTACGACCAACCCGTTTGGCACCCACGTTGTTAGTGGCGAGTATCTGGACAACGTACACGGGCATCCGTACAAAGAGGGGGAAGCTCGTGAAAAATTTGAAGCAGGAAAAAGTTATCTCGTTCATAAAGATCATGATACAGGCGAATGGATTCAACGCCGTTTCGAGGCAGAAGACGGAACAGTCAGTAAACAGGAATTTGGACCAAAGGCTTTCGGCGCACTGTTCTTCTTTATCACTGGGTTTCATGGGTTCCATGTATTTTCAGGGGTAGCCTTTCTGACGATCATCGCCATCAATGCAGCAAGTGGCTTGTACGTGCAACGCCGGAATGGTTATGAAATGGTCGAAAAAATTGGGTTATACTGGCACTTTGTGGATTTGGTGTGGGTGTTTGTATTTCTGGTATTCTACCTGCTTTAATATGATTGGAAAACATTAGCTAAAATCTTAAATTAAGATAAAATGTCACACTTAAGCTACGAAGATTCAAAAAAGCGCGTTTATTTCGGCTTGAAGCTGTTGGCTGTGGTTACGCTGGTTGAAGTGATCATTTCTCTGGCAGGCAAGGGACACATTATTCCTGGGCTGGAAAAATATCAAGTTGTGTTTTTTATCGCCGGAGTCATTATTATTGCATTATCCGCTTATAAAGCTTATTTCATCATCTATGAGTTCATGCACATGAAATATGAGGTGAAAGGCCTGGCTTTGAGCGTACTCTTACCGACCGTTTTGCTGGTGTGGGCGATTATTGCCTTTTTTCAGGAAGGAAATTCTTGGAAAAACCGCCGCGAACTAATCAAGGAGAAAAATGAGGAACCAGCTGGTACGAACCAGCAACAAGGAATGCACATACAAAATGATACTTATACACTTGAAAACTTGATGTAAAAATCGAAAGGCGAGGATTTTGCCCTCGCCTTTTGTTTTTATGAGGGGAGGGAGTACTTTGACCTTTGGCTGACAACTTTTTTTTTGCTGGCGGGTTTATGTCTTGGTATATCAAATTTTCAAGAATGGCGGAACACGAATCAAGCAAAAACAGTAAACAAATTATTGCGATTTCTATTGCGATCCTTTTTGTCCTGCTGGTAGGATTTCCGATAGGCTCCTGGTTTTATCTGAAAAGCGGCTTGGAATACCGGAAAGAGGTGATCGCAGATTTACATGACTATGGACAGCTACCTACCATTGCCCTTACTACTTATGCAGGGCGTGTGCTCCGAAATGAAGATGTGAAAAACAAAATTCTGGTTGTTCATTTTATGGATTTCCAGAATTTGGAAGCGACCAAACAAACCGGCGATTGGCTCACTCGCCTGCACGAGCAGTTTGACGAGCGTAAAGATGTACTATTTCTTATTCACGTGCTCGATTCTACCGCAACGGCTGCAACCGTAGAAAAATTTGCTACTCAGTATCAGTTGCAGGACACGGCGCAGTGCTTTTTTTTGCAGGAAAATTCAGAAGTTTTCAAAACGATTGCTACAACTGTTTACAATATCCCGGAAGGCGATATGACCTCTTATTTTGCGCTGACCGATCTGAATGGCACAGTGCGTCGGCAATATGATTCGCGTAAGCTCGATGATGTAAAACGGCTGATCGAACACGTGGCATTACTGATACCCAAGGAAAACAGAAGATCAACGGCGGTAAGAGACCGAGAATAAACAAAGCAGAGATATGGAACAAAACATACAATTGGCAAAACGTCTTAATATCGCGGCGTGGATCGTGACCGCAGCCGTGTTATTTTTGGTAGGGCTAATGCGTCAGGTCAAAATTCCGCTGCCTGCAGGCTGGGATTTCAGCATCCTGCCGCCCTTCCACGCTACGCTTAATGCCCTTACCGCAGTAGTGTTGATAGCAGCATTTTATTTTATCAAACAAAAGAACGTCTTAATGCATCGCCGGATGATCTACGTGGCGATGACGCTGTCGGTGCTGTTCTTGCTGTCGTATGTGGCGTATCACTTTACTACAGAAGAGGTGAAATTTGGCGGTCAGGGCGCCATCCGGTATGTTTATTTTACACTGCTCATTACGCATATTACATTGGCGGGCTTGATTTTACCATTTATTTTGTTTACTTTTATAAGGGCTTATACCAATCAGATCGAGCGCCATCGTAAAATGGCGAAGTGGGTTTTCCCGTTGTGGTTGTACGTAGCAATTACAGGCCCAATCTGCTATCTGATGCTGATGCCTTATTACCCATAGACTTGATATTGATAAATATTTATGGATGATTATTAAAATGGGATATTATGAAAAATAAAGTTCGTAAAATAATAAGTTTTCTCGCTTTGGTCAGTATTTTCAGCTTGCCGGCTTCATCATTGCTGCAGGCGCAGTGTCCAATGTGCAAAATCGCGGCAGAAAGTAACCTCAAGGATGGTGGTACCGCTGGTAAAGGACTGAATACTGGTATTTTATACATGCTTGCAACTCCTTATCTAATTGTAGGCGCCATTGGTTATATGTGGTGGAGAAACCGCCGTCGGGAAAACGAAAAAGAACAGGAATAGGCTATTTTAAATCATAAAATAGAAAAGCCATCTCTTGAAAAGAGGGATGGCTTTTGTTTTTTGGAATTATGATAAATCGGCTCAATGAAATAAAACAGGGGCTCTTGGAGTTACAAGGCATAAACGAAAACGAGATCCGAAAAATTTTAAAAAGAGAAAAAAAACTACCGATTTTTATGTTCCTTTTCTGGCGTCTGGTAGCTGGAAAGGAACAACAGAATCCAGCCGGCGATAAAGAGCGTTCCGCCAATTGGTGTAATTGGCGCGATCACTCGGATGGGAAACTGGAAAACGTGCTCCTTGAATGCCAGAAGATACAATGATCCTGAAAAAAATATCGTTCCGAAAAAGAACAGCCACCCCGCAGCAACAGCAAATTTTGTACTCCGGAAGTATAAAAAAGTACTTACCACGAGGATTGCCAGAGCATGATAAAACTGATAGCGTACGCCGATCTCAAAGGTTGCTAATTCTTCGGCATTCAATATTTGTTTGAGACCATGTGATGCAAATGCGCCCAATGCTACTGCCAGCATCCCCATCAGGCTGCCGATGCGGAGAAAATTTTTTCGCATAAACAAAATTTTATTATCATTGTGTAATGTAATTGTTATCGTTTCAAAGGTAATAAAAAGCTGCACTTTGAAAGCCAAAAAACTATTGATTCCGGCACTTATCGCATTGATTTTACTTTTGTGGGGGTGGCATATGTTGTTTCGATTGCCGCTTCTTCCCGTTCATCCGCTCGAAGCCGTTTCTGGTAATATGAGCATCGTTTTTTCATTTGAAGATGGCAGGAATTTTTTGAATCCAAACCGAAAGCTGAGCGCGGATAGCATACTTGGAAACGGGCTGACCAAATCGCAGTGGCAACAGGGACAGACGGCGTTGCGCCGTGCTTTGACAGCAATACCTGATATAAAAAATCATGCTTTTAGACTGTTATTTACTTTACAAAATGCTGGTACCGGTAACTTGACAGCAAGTGCGATTGTAGATATTCGAGGTAAAGGGATTGATTTAAACGCATTTATTGGGAATTTGCAGCCAATACACGTGCATACCTCCAATTTTCGAGGCACCAAGGTTTATCGGCTTGTTGGGCAGGATAATCGTTCTTTGTCATTGTCGAAATACCGGAATCTGTTGTTGATCGCTGAATATCCTTTGTTGGTAGAAGAATCCCTGAGTCGCCTGAAAAAAACTCGTTCCACGCTGTTCCAACAACAAGATTTCAATTCATTTTATGATAAAGGCGGTCATATTGCGCTCTCAATTTTTATAAAACCCGAAAATCTTTCTGTTTTACTGGCGGATTGGCTTCAGCCTTCGGGCAAAAGCATTATTGGTTTTTGGGGTAACGCGACCGACTGGCTGCGCCTGGATCTTCGACAGGAAGGACGGTTGACGCATTTGCAAGGTAAACTTTCTGCCAAGCCTGGCGATCACCTTTGGGCAGTGGCGGCGAGTCAGCGACCAGGGGCGCCGGACGAAATGCTGCGTGTTATTCCTGATGATGTCGCCGTCTTGCAATGGTTGCGCATTTCCAGCCCCAAAAAGATTGCTCAAATCCGTAGCGAGCGCCTCCGTCGTTTTGTGTTGCCCTGGGCAAAGGAAGAAATGGCGGTTGTGCGAACATCTACTGCCCACGCGTTGGTGTTTCGCTTTACCGATCAAGTCCGGATGGAGGAATCGCTTGAAGCGCTGGGACAAACATCTGGATTGTTGCAATCATATGATTATCAGATGTATCGAGTCCGGCAAGTAATGGAAGAGCGATTGTTCGACGGATTGGATTTGCCTTTCGATATGCCCAATCCAAGTTTTGCAGTTATCGGTAATTACGTGGTGTTTGCGGGTTCCCGTTCGGCATTGGAAATCTGGATTGATGAATATCTTGTAAATAAAACGCTGGCGCAAAGCTCTGATTTTCTGCGCTTATATCAACAATTAAAAGATGAACCGGCGCAGTTATTTACTTATATTAATTTGGTGAATCTGGCGCCGCGCGTACGAGAAGCGCTCCAAACCGATCATTTATTGCAAAATGGGCAACCGGAGCAGTCGGGGCAAATGGCATTTTCTTTTACAAAAAAGGGAAATGACTGGCAGATCGAAGGACGCTGGTCGCCTTTAATGACGCGGGTTGCTTCTGTAAATAACGCCAGTATTGCCTGGAAAACCCTGCTCGATTTTGATGCCATTACACCACCTGTACCAGTTGGTAATGACCCGCTGCATCCCGAGGCTATTGCAATACAAGACAGCGCCTACAACCTTTATTTACTAAACCCTCAAGGCGATATTCTTTGGCAGAAAAAACTCGATGGCGTATTACTTTCTACGGTTCATTCAATTGAGTATTATGGAGCAGGAACCACTTCATTATTATTTAATACGGCAAAAAACATTTACCTCCTGGGGATGGATGGGGAACCAGAGGGGGCATTTCCACTGCGCCTGCAAACGCCGGCAACCAATGGCGTGACCGTCGTAGATTTTAATTACAATCGCGATTATAGCTTTTTTGTGGCTTGTTCTAATGGGGCGGTATACGGTTTTGATAAGGTCGGGCGCCCTTTGTCGGGTTGGAATCCACTGCGCGGGGTAGGGGAGGTACGGCATCCGCTGCTGCATTTTCAGTATCGCAACCGCGATTATCTCTCGGTGCTTAATGAGCAAGGGCATTTGCTGGTGTATCAACGCGATGGAGATTTCCATTTTACCCCAAAAGACTTTGGGGTTTCTTCTCTTTCACCATTAGATTATGAGCTTTCGCAAAAAAGTAACCGAATCGTAGCCGGAGATCAGGAAGGCTTTGCCCGGATTATCGGAATGGACGGTTCCATTTTTAAATTGCGACTGTTGTCTGGCGCTTCGGAGCCGGTGCAGTTTGCTTTTGCTGATATTACCGGAGACGAACGGAAAGATTACATCGCACTGAGTGGCAATTTGCTGACTGTGCATGGCTACAATCAATTGAATTTCAGACAATTGTTTCAATATGATTTTGATGCGCCGCAAGACGAGATGTGCGCGGTGCCTGTGCCCGGCTGGGATAAATCGGTAACAGGTGTCGTGTCGAAGGCAAAGCGGCAGATTCATCTGCTGGATGCGGAAGGCAAAATATTTCCAGGTTTTCCATTGGGCGGCAATACTAGGTTTCTTATTGCGGATTTGTTTGGTAATGGACAACAAATACTCGTAGTGGCGAATAGCGACAGTGTTTATGCATATCGTATTTACCTAAAAAGTAAATAAAATACAAACCTTATTTACACCTGCCAGTCAATCGGTGATGTATCGTTTTGTTGTAAATAATGATTGGCTTTGGAAAAATGCTTACACCCAAAGAATCCGCCGCCAGCGAGCGGTGAAGGATGAGGCGCTTCCAGAATAAGATGTTTTGAACTGTCAATCAGTGCTTTCTTCTTGCGGGCAAAATTGCCCCACAGCATAAAGACAACGTGCTCCCGCTGCTCGGAGAGCTTGTGAATGACCGCATCGGTAAAGGTTTGCCAGCCGATGTTGTGATGCGATTGGGGCTTGTTGCGTTCTACCGTCAGCATAGCGTTGAGCAAGAATACCCCCTGCTCTGTCCAGTGGGTCAGGTCGCCATGATTGGGTATAGAAATGCCTGCGTCATTATTTAGTTCCTTGTAAATATTTTGTAATGAAGGTGGAATTTTTACACCCCTGGGTACCGAAAAAGATAAGCCCATCGCTTCGCCGGGATTATGATAGGGATCCTGCCCCAGGATCACCACTTTCACTTTATCAAAAGGTGTTTTGTTAAAAGCATTGAAAATCAGGGAACCAGGTGGATAGATGGTTTTGCCCGCCTCTTTTTCCTTCCGCAAAAAAGCAACCAGGCTTTGAAAGTAGGGTTGGGTGAATTCATCTTTCAGCACTTCTTTCCAACTATCCTCAATTTTGACGTCGCTCATTCCGGAATAGTTAACAGATTAAAAAGTATTATTATTTATAAAATTGCTTTAGTCAACGATTGAAAGCCTGGAGATTATAGTAGGTGGTATCGCCCAGTAATTTCATCAGCGAAGCCACAAGTAGGTCTCGCCGGGTCCAGAGCAGATCGTGCGCGCTGCCGTGTGCAATGATTTTTTCAACCGATCGGGCATTGACCAATTTTTGCGCTGCATAAGTCGCATTGGAAGGAAAGATCAGTTCATCTGCATCGCCCTGCAACACAATCGTAGGGCTCACAATGCGATGCCACAGGGGGCGCATCTGATCCAACTGCTCGCGGTGAGAAAGTTTTTCGTGATTGGCAACTTTCAGGGAGCCGGGCACCAGCCATTCCAGCGCCCAGTGACTGGTAATGTAGGTAATATCGTAGGTTGTTTCCGCGCCTGGTTCTACCGAAGCCGATTGCAAAAGCAAGCCATCAATCAGTTTTGGATAATCCATAGCGATACGCGCCGCCACCGTGCCACCGTAGGAAGAACCGTGCAGAATGATTTTGCTGTACAGCGAACGCTTGGCTTTGATAATCTGAGCAATCAGTCGCGCCTGTTCTTTGACGGAAGTTTCGGGTTTGCCGTAGCCGGAGTAACCGTAGCCCGGGCGATCCACGGCAAGCAGATTGGCATTGCTAAGCAGGACGCTGTCGGTCATAAGCGATCGCCAGAACGAAATGGAACTCGGCGCTCCGTGAATAAATACGATCAGATTTCTGGCGTGCTGTCCCATCTCCACATAACGAACCCTGCGCTGCGGTTCTGAGTAAAAATGCACCGAAGCTTCTGTCTTGAATGGATTGGCGATCAATTCTTGTTTCAAGGCAGGATTGCTTTCCCGGAATCCCAGAAAATCATAGGCAAAGACCAAAAAGCCAATAAAGGCGATCGAAAAATAAAAGCGTTTGCGGCGCAGCAGCCAGAAAAAAAAACGTACGTTCACAGCGATATAAATTTTTATTTGCAACCCAATTGGAACAGAAAGAAAGGTACAAAAGTTGTATGAAAGAGGGAAATCAGTTTTTTAAAACCCTCGCTCGGTTGTGCCAATCCAAAAAAAGTTCTAAATTTGCACTGCCTTAAAAAAAGGCATATTTTGTTGCAACAAATTAATGGTTTGGATTAACGTTTTAAAAATTCTTCTAACCATTAATGTTATTTTGGTCCCGTAGCTCAGTGGATAGAGCAACTGCCTTCTAAGCAGTGGGTCACAGGTTCGAATCCTGTCGGGATCACAACCGAATCATTAAAGTCCTTTGTTGGCAAGCGTTTCAGCGAATTACTTTCTTTTTTACTCCGTACTTTAGTTCGTTGGTTGTTGTTTCTCCTCGATCTGAACTCTTCCGTGAATATTCATTTCTGTCAGGAACGGACTGCCTGTATTGAAAGCGAACCGTTGTGTGAAGTCAGCGAATGCCATACAAAATTTTATCCTCTGCCAATCGCAATGGTTTTAAATTTTGACAGCAAATGCAGAACACGATGATTGGATTCTTCAGATTACAGCACGTTGCCTTCATCCTATCTGCTTTCGGTGTATTTTTGACCCCATCGAAAACCAAGACGGGAAAATGCCGCAAGCTAAGGAAATAGCTCAAGACGTGCGTCCCTCTTCTGATCCCAAAACCCATGCTGTGCTGTACAAACACTAGGAAGGAATTGGCGCGATCGTGCATACGCATTCAACCTGCGCGACCGTATGCGTAGGTACGGCGAGACATCCCTGTTCTCGAAACAACGTATACCGACCATTTGATGGTGGATGTGCCTTGTACACTACTCATGAGCAACGAGATGATTAAGGGTAATTCGTGAATACGAAACTGGCTTTCAAATTCTTTCAGA